>NZ_JAWOUT010000002.1:0-478222 GCF_033339515.1 Vibrio sp. 2130-1 | reverse complement strand
TTAGCATGAGTAGTTTTACAGGCAAAGCCGAAACGGATGATAACCACCTACTGAAGTAGGTGGTTTAGGGCTGAAAACAAAAAAAGGAGAGCTAACCTGCTCTCCTTTGTATTTTAACCGTGGATAAACTAAGCCACATTAACCGATTTAGCTAAACTGCTACTTTGGAAAAACTCATCATGCAATGCGCAAATCGCGTGCTGGTATTCCTTATCACCGACAACAAATTGAACATTTACATTTCTCAATGATGAGTGCAGTGCAACTGGCGTAACGCCATTATTCATCAATGCAAGCACACCTTTCGCCAACGTCTTGTTGGTATCAATTTGAGAACCGATGGCTGAGATAAGCGCGACCATACGACCTTTAATCGAGGCATTCGGATAACGTTTCTCGGCTTTATACAATACTTTGTTTAAGCTATCAGTACTGCCACCTAGATAGTAAGTAATAGAGTTAGCGTTCATCTCTTTACCAACCAAACTTACACGAGCATCGGAGATGATTTCCATCAATTCGTAACTAACGTTATCGGCTTTTCCCACCATTGCTTGGTCAAACAAATGCAGTGCAAATACTTTTTCTTTACCTGCGATAATCTCGACTTTGTCTTCTTCCGGACGATAGCTTGAAGAGATCAAAGTACCTTCGTGTTCAGGTTCGAATGTATTTTTAATCTGTAGCTCAATACCACTTTCACGCAAACCCGCAGCGGCATTTGGGTGAATCGCTTCCATGCCAAGGTTCGCAAGTTGGTCTGCTACGTCATAGTTTGTACTACCAATTGGTAACACTTTTTCAGGGCCAACAACGCGTGGGTCTGCTGAGCTCAAGTGGTACTCTTTGTGAATTACTGCTAAATCCGCTTTTGTTATTGCTGCAATTCGGCTAAATGTCATCTCACTATAACCTCGGTCATAAGTGTGCATTAGGCCCTCTTTACAGTAAGCATAACCTGTCACGATTGGCAGTTCTTTTGATACATCGATATCAGCAAACGCGTCACTGATCGACTCATCAAGGCTTCTTGGCGCTTGATTATCCCAACCAGACAGGTCAACGAACTTAGCGTTAATACCCATATTTTTTAGTTTTAGTGCTGTGTTGTAAGCACTATGTGCCTCACCGATAGACGAGAGAAACTCTCGAATTTGAGGCAAGTACTGGCGCAACGAAAATTGACCGTACTGACAGGTTTCTAAAATATTCGCGATACAGTTTTTCGCTTCAGCAATGCGGGAGCGAATGAATTTATCCGCACGGATACGATTCATTGGGTCCGCAAAAATATTTTCATTGGTCAGCAACATACGGCTTTCAACGTACGCTAACGCTTCTTCCCATTTGTCGTCGCGTTTCGCGATAAGCTGATAAACGCCTGGTTTACTGGTTTTTTTACACTCGAGCAGCGCATCGGTCATACCACCGTATGCAGATACGACAAAAATACGATTGTATGGTGTTTTGGGACGAAGAATAATATTGTCGAGAACAGCATCAAACGCTGTCATTGATGTACCGCCGATTTTTTCTACGGTAAATGTCATGATAAGCCTTTTTTGATTGGTAACTTTAAAAAGAAAAAAGAAGAGATAGTAAAGTGTGGGGTGGCAAAGCACCCCACAATCATCTTTTAGTCAACGAGAGGATAAACACCGTTTTCATCGTGCACTTCAGCGCCAGTAATCGGTGGGTTAAACACACACGCCATTACCATTTCTTTATTCTTATAAGCTCTCAAGTAGTGCTCATCGTGTTTATCAAGGATGTATAATGTACCTGGTTTGATTGGGTACGTTTCTCCACCTACAACTTCAATCTCACCTTCACCACTCATACAAAACACCGATTCAAGGTGGTTTTGATAGTGAATATGAGTTTCTGTATCTTCATAAATCGTTGTGATGTGGAAAGAGAAACCCATGTTGTCGTCTTTCAACAACATGCGGACACTTTCCCAGTTATCTGAAACAACACGTCGTTCGCTGTTGCGGCATTCATCTAGAGTTCTGACGATCATAATTAAAATCCTTATTAAGATGCTTGTTTGAAATGTTTCGCAGCGATAGTCTCTACTGCATTTTCAAAGATGCTTAGTCCTTGATCTAGCTCTGATTCGCTGATGGTTAGTGGACAGAAGAACTTCACAACTTCATCTTCTGGACCCGCTGTCTCTATCACCATTCCATTCTCGAAACAGTTTTTCGCAATTTCAGATGCCATGTCACCATTGATACATTCAATACCAACCATCATGCCGCGGCCTTTTTTCTGCACAAACATTTGAGGAAAGCGACGAACACAACGGTCAATAACTGCACTTACCTTGTCTGAACACTGCTTGATGTGTGTTTCAAAATCATCGTTTGCCCAGTAAATTTCTAGTGCTTTTGCAGCAGTAATAAAGGCGTGATTATTGCCACGGAACGTACCGTTATGCTCGCCAGGCTTCCACTGGTCAAGCTCAGGCTTAAGTAATACGACAGCCATCGGCAAACCGTAACCACCGATCGACTTCGATAGCGTCACGATATCCGGTTGGATACCAGACGGCTCGAAACTAAAGAAAGTACCGGTACGTCCACAACCTGCTTGAATGTCATCGACAATCACAAGAATGTCATTGGCTTTACAGATTTTGCTCAAACGTTGTAACCACTCGTTTGAAGCAGCATTTAAACCACCTTCACCCTGCACAGTTTCAAGAAGTACAGCGGCTGGTTTATCCATACCTGCAGAGTTATCATTTAGCATGGTTTCGAACAGCGCGAGACCATCTACGCCAGCGTAACCTTCAAATGGAATACGAGTGACGTTACTTAGGCTAGAACCGTTACCTTGTCTGTGATGCTGGTTACCCGTTGCAGCCAGTGCGCCAGCAGTACAACCATGGAAACCGTTAGTAAACGCAACGACGCTGTCGCGGCCTTTTACTTTTTTAGCCAGCTTCAATGCCGCCTCAACAGCATTAGTCCCTGTTGGGCCCGTAAACTGAACCTTGTAATCCAAGTTTCTTGGTTTAAGGATGTAAGTATCCAACGCTTCCAGAAACGATGCTTTCGCTTCTGAGTGCATATCCAAACCGTGAGTAATACCGTCCATTTCAATGTACTCAAGCAACGCTTGTTTTAGTACTGGATTGTTATGGCCGTAATTTAGAGATCCCGCTCCAGCAAGGAAGTCTAAGTATCGTTCACCTTGTTCTGTTTCTAGCCAGCAGCCTTTCGCTTTACGAAAAACGACCGGGAAATTGTTTGAATATGAGCGTACGTTGGATTCCTGCTTTTTGAAAATATCCATGATGAGACCGTTTTTAATTCCTATTGTTTGAGGATTATTTGAGAGGAATGCGATACAAATATTCTGTATCGTGTTTGCCTTTAAAGTGGGCTTCTTCATCCAAAAATGTGCTTACTTGGCCAGAATTGCCGTTCATCGCATCTAACTTTTTGAACAGTGCCCAAGAGGCTTTATTATCTTCCGTGATGGTAGTTTCTACCGATTTAACACCGCCTAATTCCTCTCGGGTGAGAAGTTCTTTCAACATGCGGAATGCTAAACCATGACCTCTAAAGCGAGGTGAGACTGCAACTTGCCAGACAAATAAAACGTCTTGCTCGTCTGGTTTCTGATAACCGGAAATGAAACCTGCGATTTCGCCTTTTTGCTCAACCAAAATACTGGTTTTGCTGAAATGCGTAGACTGTAGGAAATTGCAATAAGATGAGTTCATGTCCAATGGAGGACAGTCTGCAATCAAGCTGTAAATGTCGTCACCATCAGAGATTTTAGGCTCACGAAAAATCCATTTTTTACTTGAGTCTTCTCCAATCTCTGGATAAAGGACCCAAGGTGCTGATGTGATCATGTGAAAATACATATCCTTTGAGGTCTAATTAAATTTCCTTTTTATTATGGGCATCCCTCGCGACTAAAAATCAAATAATCCGCCTTTTTGTCGGTATTTTTGTGATATAGATCACAAAAATAAACCTATTAACCAAAAGTTAAAATAGTTCGATGTCTAATTTATTAAATAGTCACCTAAATGCACAGTACAAAAAACAACCAGAATAAGACCATTTTCCATGCTGTTCATTTCTCAGAGAAAAATAGAAATCCAAAAAAAAGCGGCATGCTTTCGCATACCGCTTTTATCAATAATTTAACTGCTGATACTAGTTATTTTGATTTCTTAGAAACCGCCTTTGGACGAGGTTCATCCATCAAACCTTTTATCAAAGATACCGTTGCAACAAGCAAAACAATAGTAAATGGTAAACCAGTCGTCACCGCCATTGCTTGAGCAGCAGCTAGACCACCACCCAACATCAATGCAATCGCAACCAAACCTTCAAACGTACACCAGAACACGCGTTGTGGCGTTGGTGCATCGACCTTACCGCCCGCAGCAATAGTATCAATAACCAGTGATCCTGAGTCAGAAGAGGTAATGAAGAACACCACGACTAAGATAATGCCGACAAAAGATGTTATCTCAGCCAATGGCATAACATCTAACATGGCAAAAAGTTTTAAAGGCAGTTCTGCGTTAAACACCGCCTCATAGCCATCATTAACGTATTGGCTAATTGCGTTACCGCCAAAAGCCGTCATCCATAACACACAAACTGAAGATGGGATAAGAATAACGCAAATAATAAACTCACGAACCGAACGACCGCGAGACACACGTGCGATGAACATACCCACAAATGGTGACCAAGAAATCCACCACGCCCAGTAAAACGCCGTCCAGCCTTGAGAGTAATTCACATCCTCTCGTCCAAATGGCATAGATAAGGCAGGGATATTAGCCACATAGGAAACGATGTTCTCGAAGAAACCAGTTAAAATCGCAATCGTCGGGCCAACAACAATAACAAATAGCAATAGCAGCGCTGCAAGACCCATGTTGATTTCAGATAAGATTTTCACGCCCTTATCGAGTCCAGCCACAACAGAGATTAAAGCGAGCGCAGTAATACCAATAATCAATATAACCTGCGTGGTATTGGTCATTGGGACATCAAACAGGAAGTTCAAACCCGTTGCGGCTTGAGATGCACCGTAGCCTAGCGATGTTGCTAAACCAAAAACCGTCGCTACCACTGCAAGAATATCGATAATATGACCAGTCCAACCCCATACACGCTCACCAAACAAAGGGTAAAAAATTGAGCGCATGGTGAGTGGCAAACCTTTGTTAAATGAAAAGATAGCCAGTCCAAGAGCCAAGAGCGCGTATATTGACCACGGATGAAGTGCCCAGTGGTAAATCGTCGCAGCCATCCCTAATGCCGAAGCTGCAGTTGCATCGCCCTCTGCACCACCTAGCGGTGCCCAGTCAGTACGTACACCATTCTCAACGCTCACGCCACCAATCGCAGAACTAAAATGGGACATCGGTTCTGATACACCGAAGAATACGAGACCAATGCCCATACCTGCAGCAAATAGCATTGCCAACCATCCGGCATAGGAGTAATCCGGTGTTGCTTCAGTACCACCGATTCGCACACGGCCCAATGGTGTGAAGATCAATCCGACACAGACAATGACAAAAATATTACCTGAAGCGAGAAAAAACCAGTCTAAATTGTGCAACAAACCCGCTCGTAGGTCTGCAAAAAACGGCTCTACCTGTTCTCGGAATAATAGTGTTATCACAACAAACATGACGATTGCTAAGCCAGAAATTGCAAAAACACGGTTGTGAATATCAAGGCCAAATGGGCCTACCTTTAGCGCAACGTTATCCTGACCAATTTGATAGTCAGTATCTATTGCGTTTACTTTTCCATCGGGGCGTTGAATGCCACCGTTATTATCGGTGCTCACGGATAATCTCCTTAAAAATACGTGACCAAGTTTAAATTACTTTTGTCGGAGTTCGAGTAATGAAACGTCTTCATCACTACCAAGCACATGTTCATAAAACATTGTTCTTATAAGCGGTTACTCAATCCGCCATCATAATCTTAAAGCCCCCTATCTCTCATTGCATTTTATTGTTTTCACCATAAATAACGCCTATTGCCAAACCGAAGATATTGGCATGTTTCGATTAAAGTGATACTGCAGTTGTGCTTGAAACAGCTCCGCAGTTGCTAACGCATCCGTCAGGGCATGGTGAGGTTGATAAGCAGGGAGGCCATATCTTTCACGAGCGTGCCCTAATCGTACAGAACCGGGTTTCTTGCCTTTCAACTTATTGATAAAACCTCTGCATTCACGGCGCTGTATCGCATACTCAATATCTAACGTATCAACAACAGGAAACTGTATCCCCTCTCCGATGCTATTTAGCAAGGCGTTATTAAAGAACTGCCTTTCAATGTTCTTGTAGTGAACAAGTACCACTTTGCCTGACAACGCATCCAATATTTCACCCAAGATCTGAGACAGCTGCGGCGCGTTTTTAACCTCAGAGTCAGTGATACCGTGAATAATGACAGACTCGTGGTTTAACTCTCTGTTTGGGTTAACGACCCAATGAGCAGAACCATTACATTGAACACGATCAATAGTGAACGGCACAAGTCCGATCGTGAGAATGACATCCTCTTCCGAGTTCAATCCTGTTGTCTCAAAGTCTACCGAGACAAATGGCACTTGTTCAATTGGTGTTTCCCCATTAACCATCGGTGTCGAATAGTAGCGTTTGAGCCTCTCGTCTTTCGCTTCTTTAGCGAGTTGTTTGAACAACATTGACCACTCTGGCGTCTGGGATGTATCCAACAACGGATGTTCTTTTTCTGCCTTTTTTGAGAACCACATCATTTGCTACTTCTCTGGTATCGAAACTTAATGAAGTTCTGTGCGTTACTTAGAATTTGAAATGCTGCTTTTAAGTTTCGACGTTCAAATTCAGACATGTTCTCCGGCTCAATATTGTTGTCTGGCTCTTCTCCATTTTCTATATCAAGGGCTTGGTGACGAATTCGAACCATGTAGATTAGCTCCATCGCATCCCTTAAATCCAAACCTCGACCTTTCGGTAAAATGCCAGCATCATTAATGTCATCTAAACGGTCGAAAGAGTTTTGCGATCGGGAACCGATTGCCAGAGAATGCACCCGTATTAAATCGGCCAACGGAGCCGTCCCCCTTCGCTTCAAGTTAATCGAGTTGCGATGACGACCATCTTTCTCCATCACAAAGTCTTTGAAAAAGCCCAGTGGAGGCGTCCTACGTATTGCGTTGTACGCCATACAAGCAAGAAAGCGGTTATTTCTTTTCGCTCGTCTCACAATAAAGCTGCTTAATTGCTCCGCCCATTTCACTCGCCCATGCACACCGAGGAGATCAAAAAAGATATTACTATTTAACAACCTCTCAGGGGTTGGATTGTCTATCCAGTTTCCAAAGCATTCTTCCCATTCTGCACGAGTTTTTCGCCATTCTGGGTTGGTAGCCATAATGTCTCCAGTACAATAAGCATAGCCGCATGCCGCTAAACCATCACAAACAAATTTAGCAAACTTTTCAAAGTACTCTCCGTGAATCTCAACGTCATAACTGTTATCGAGAATAAGCGCGTTATCTTGATCCGTTACAATTAGCTGCTCATCCCTCGCCATTGAACCCATTGCGACTAAACAATAAGGAATGGGCGCTGGGCCGAACTCTTGCTCAGCTAATTCAGCGAGGCGTTGTTTGAAACTACTGCCTATAACCGACATGGCTCGACCAATCATGTGCGCGTTGGCATCTTCATTGACCATTCTTACGAAACAGTCTTTTACTTGTTCAGAAACCTGCTTGAGATCCTCGACACTGGTTTGCTGAAAAATAGAGCTCACTAGCAATAGGCTGTTCTGAGATTCGTAACGAACGATGTCCGTCATGCCAATAATTCCTATCGGCTTTTTATCTTTTAAAATTGGTAAATGATGCACGTTGTAACGCAACATGGTTAACATGGCCTCAAACACATAGGCGTTATAATCCAATGAAACCACGTCATAACTCATGACCTCACTCACTGGAATATTGGTATCAATACCTTGAGCTAGTACGCGAATGCAAAGATCGCGATCAGTCAAAATTCCAAGCAGCTGTTCGTCATCTTCTTCTGTGAGCTCCTCTGTCGGGCGAATAATGAGCAGAGAGGTAACATTTTCCTCTGCCATTAGTATCGCAGCTTCCTGAATTGAAGCCGTTGCCTCCAGGGTTACTGGATCTCTTGCTAAGATTTTACGTGCCTTAGCGGTGGTAAAGTCATTGCTTTCGGAGCGGCTAGATATTGCGCTTCGCAAACGCGCGCTATCTTCCAGTTCCATGTAGTCCGCAAAGTTTTCAAACTCATCACAAAGTTCATTGAAGATGTTTTCCGGAATACAGTAAACGAGAGTGTCTTCTATCGCTTTGGCTGGCATCCGTACGCGGTTGTTCATCAACAACCCCATCTGACCAAACAGTCCACCAGCATCAATCCTGTTATAGAGTTCACCTTTACGTCGATAAATCTCTACCGCCCCACTTCTCACCATATACAAGTCGCGGATCGTATCTCCGAAGTTAAGGATTTTTGTTCCTTGCCGAAAGTATGCAACCTCGGCATTGAGAGCAATTTTTCTAAGCTGCTCTTCAGGTAGGTCATCAAAAGGTGGGTACTGGCTAATGAAATTGAGCACTTCTAACTGTTCGGCTTCCATTTTTTATTCCATACGTTGCCTAAACTACAGCGATAAATATCACCCTGAGTGAAATCAAGCAATAAATAAATCTAAGGATAACAGTACCTAACCGATTTCACAGGACCAAGTCTTAATCAAAAATTAGAGCTCTAACCTTTTTATATGTAGAGTTCTAAGCTATCACAGCTTATATCTATGCAAGCGAGTTGAGTTGAAATGTACAAAAAAATTCAAAATAAATTCAACCCTACGTCAGGGCAACGTTATGGCGGATAAAAACACATCGCAAGCAATTGTTTTAAATATAAAAAATAAGAATTGAACATACCTTGCTCAACGAACTCTCTATGCACGGCAGAACTAGTTAACCAACCCCCTTTCGTTGAAAGTTGAACTAAAATTAATTAGAGTACAAATCGTTAAACAGTTATAAACACACGAAAAAGGACAGATAACATGGATCCCATACTGGAAGTTAAGGGACTGTATAAAGTGTTTGGAGAAGACCCAGAGAGAGCCTTCTCGCTTATCGACAAAGGCGTCGATAAAGACGGTATTTTTGAACAGACAGGTTTAACAGTCGGCGTAAACGATGTATCTCTCACCATAAATGAAGGGGAAATTTTCGTAATCATGGGCCTTTCTGGCTCCGGGAAATCCACCCTTGTTCGACTTCTTAACCGGCTCATTGAGCCGACTAAAGGTAGTGTTTATCTCAAAGGAAGAGATATCGCCCACATCTCCGAAAATGAACTTCGAGAAGTTCGTCGTAACAATATCTCAATGGTGTTTCAAAGTTTCGCACTCATGCCACACATGACGGTGATTGAAAATGCCGCCTTTGGTTTAGAACTTGCCGGCATCGACGTTAATGAGCGTCAGAAAAGTGCCCTTTCCGCCTTAGAAAGAGTGGGTTTAGACCCTTATGCAGAATCTTTCCCTGACGAATTATCCGGTGGTATGAAACAGCGCGTTGGTTTAGCGAGAGCGTTAGCTTGTGATCCAGACATCCTATTAATGGACGAGGCGTTTTCCGCTTTAGACCCATTGATCCGTTCTGAGATGCAAGATGAGCTTATTCGTCTACAGAACGATGACAAACGCACAATTGTCTTCATTTCTCATGATTTGGATGAAGCAATGCGCATTGGCGACCGTATCGCCATCATGCAAAACGGTGAGGTTGTTCAGGTTGGTACACCTGATGAAATATTACACAGTCCAGCAAATGATTATGTCGAAGCCTTTTTCCGCGGCGTAAACATCGCAAGTGTCTTGACAGCAAAAGATATCGCGCGCAAGAAGCCAGCGGCTGTTTTTAAGAAATCGGAAAATGACGGTCCAGGCTCTGCGATGCAGATTCTGATGGATCACGACCGTGATTACGGTATTGTCGTCGATAAATCTAGCCGATATTCCGGCATCGTATCTCTTGATTCACTACGTTTGGCTCATAAAGAAAACCGTTCGTTAGCCAGTGCTCAATTACCGGATGAAGTTACTCTTCAGCCTGATCAGTCAATTAATGACATTTTGGGTCTGGTTGCCGGTGTTCCTTATGCCGTGCCTGTCGTAGATGAGCAAGGAACTTACTTTGGTGTCGTGACTAAATCACGTCTTCTACAAACACTAGATAAGGATTAACACGATGTCTTCAGAGCAAACTAACAATGATCCCTGGTCAAATACTGCTCCTGCGCAAGATGATCCTTGGTCGCAAGGTACAGAGGCCGCGCCAAGTAATGATTGGCTCAACTCAGAAACTGTAGAGCAAGCGCCATTCGATATTATGAACCCATTCCAAGATGCGGTTTTACCCCTCGATAGCTGGGTAGAGTCCGGTTTGAACTGGCTGGTGGAACATGGTCGACCTGTTTTCCAAGCAATACGAGTTCCAATCGACTTTATTCTAACGTCGTTTGAAACTGCTTTGGTGTCTACACCTGCGCCTATAATGGTACTCATTTTATTTTTGCTAGCGTGGCAGTTTTCCAATGTAAAACTTGGTTTTTCTACTCTTGTATCCCTTGTTTTCATCGGCCTAATTGGTGCGTGGTCACAAGCGATGACAACGCTAGCACTGGTGTTAACCGCCGTTTTCTTCTGTTTGCTTATAGGGCTACCAATGGGGATATGGTTGGCAAGGAGCCAAACCGCTGCCAAATTTGTTAGGCCAATATTAGATGCAATGCAAACGACTCCCGCGTTCGTTTACCTTGTACCAATTGTTATGTTGTTTGGTATTGGTAACGTTCCTGGCGTAGTAGTAACGATCATTTTCGCCCTGCCTCCCGTTGTGCGCCTGACTATTTTGGGTATTCAGCAAGTACCTGAAGAGCTTATCGAAGCTGGCCACTCTTTCGGGGCAAACAAAAAACAGATGCTTTATCGCATCCAGTTACCGTTGGCGTTACCAACTATCATGGCAGGTGTAAACCAAACCTTAATGCTGTCACTTTCTATGGTAGTGATTGCTTCAATGATTGCTGTTGGCGGCTTAGGCCAAATGGTACTTCGTGGTATTGGCCGACTTGATATGGGTCTTGCTGCCGTTGGTGGCTTAGGCATCGTTATTCTTGCGATTTTGTTAGACCGTATCACCCAGGTGTTAGGGGTTAATGCGGGCAACACTAAACTTCGCTGGTATCACACAGGTCCTGTTTCATACCTATTAAAACTGAAAACAAAGACGAACCAAGACGATCTAAAACTTAGGAGAAACATCAATGAATAATTCATGGAAGAAAGCGCTCTCTGTTGGAGCTCTAAGTACTATCGCATTTTCAACTTATGGTGTGGCAAGTGAACTACCGGGTGAAGGTGTCACCGTTCAGCCTGTTCAATCAACCGTTGCAGAAGAAACATTTCAAACGTTGATCGTAAACCGCGCACTTGAAGAGCTTGGTTACGATGTTAAACCGACCAAAGAAGTGGACTACAACGTAGGCTACACCTCTATTGCTAAAGGTGATGCTACTTTCTTAGCGGTTGGTTGGTTCCCTCTTCACGCCGATAAGTACACGATGTCTGGCGGTGATGATAAGTTCTTCCGTAAAGGCCAATACGTAAGTGGTGCTGCGCAAGGTTATTTGATCGATAAGAAAACCGCGGAAAAATATAACATCACTAACATTGGTCAGTTAAAAGATCCAAAATTGGCGAAGCTATTCGATGCAAACGGCGATGGCAAAGCGGACTTAACTGGTTGTAACCCAGGTTGGGGTTGTGAAATGGTTGTTGAGCATCAGTTGGATGCTTTCAAACTTCGTGACACAGTAACACACAACCAAGGTAACTACGCGGCGATTATCGCTGATACGATCTCACGTTACAAAAAAGGCGATCCGATTCTTTACTACACTTGGACACCGTACTGGGTAAGTGGCGTTTTAGTTCCAGGGAAAGATGTTGTGTGGTTAGAAGTGCCATTCTCTTCACTTCCTGGTGAGCGTAAGGACATTGATACGACACTAGAGAACGGTAAGAACTACGGCTTCGAGATGAACTCTATGCGCATCGTTGCCAATAAAGAGTTTACAGAAAACAACCCTGCTGCTGCAAAGCTATTTGAAATCATCAAACTAAATATCAATGATGTTAGTGCTCAGAATATGATGATGAGCCAAGGTAAGAACAGCTCAGCGGACATCGAGTCTCATGTAAATGGCTGGATCAAAGCGAACCAGAAAAAGTTCGACGCATGGGTCGAAGAAGCGAAGAAAGCCGCAATGTAATCATGCCTTTATCAACCTCTAGAGCCAGTTGGTGTTATCAACTGGCTCTTTTTTTACACAAACGCCCCTCCCCCTTACATAGACATACCAACACTTACACTACTCGACCATAAACCCACATTATAATTCACGTTTATTTCACGCTTGCTTTGCTAAAAACAACACAACATAACAATTAAACTATTCGAATAAATATGAAAAACTTATCAAAGAGCTCTGTGTGGGGGCCTTTGCAGCCAATTGCTGCCTTTTCTTTGTTTTCGCTTCTATTTCTGTCTATCTCAAGAGTTTTGCTAGCTTTTTGGCAGATTGACCGTATTGACTCTCTAAACGACTTAATTTACATCCTAGGTCAAGGTTTGCGCGTAGATATTGCAACGCTTTGCTGGTTATTTATTCTTCCA
This sequence comes from Vibrio sp. 2130-1, assembly GCF_033339515.1. NCBI lineage: Bacteria > Pseudomonadati > Pseudomonadota > Gammaproteobacteria > Vibrionales > Vibrionaceae > Vibrio > Vibrio sp. 2130-1. The sequence goes on along the minus strand of NZ_JAWOUT010000002.1, from coordinate 465,439 downwards.
GCACTGTTTTCAACCTTCATGCCATTAACCGGTAAGATGGGAGAGTGTTGGAAGCGAATATTACGCATATGGATGGTTTTAGGGCTTTGGGTGCTTGTATACATGGAGCTAGCAACAGCGCCATTTATTCAGGAATACGACCTACGTCCAAACCGCCTGTTTGTGGAATACTTAATCTACCCAAAAGAAGTCTTGAGTATGCTCTGGACTGGCTACAAATTAGAACTGTTTATTGGTGCGTTAGGTACAGTTTTAACCATCACTTTAGGTTGGAAGTGGAGTAAGAAACTGACCGATAAGGCGCAGCAGGTCAACTGGAAATGGCGACCACTATTGGCACTTTTCGTTGTTCTTTTTGGGGTTGCAGGTGCTCGCTCATCTTTAGGGCACCGCCCGCTAAATCCTGCTATGGTCGCCTTTTCTAACGATCCACTGCTTAACGACTTAGCACTGAACTCATCTTACTCATTGTTGTTTGCGGTTAATAGCATGAAGTCAGAAAAGAATGCTGAGCAGTTCTACGGAAAAATGGACACTCAAAAGATGTTGGAATTAGTTCGCACTTCATCAACAAAGTCCGACTTCACCCCTTCATTACTCCCAACCATGAACAGTAACCCCGCGACTTACCAGGGTAAACATAAAAACTTAGTGATTTTGCTACAAGAAAGCTTAGGCGCCCAATTTGTCGGTGCTTTGGGTGGTTTGCCTCTAACACCAAACCTTGATGAACTCATGAAGGAAGGTTGGCAGTTCACACAAATGTACGCCACTGGTACTCGTTCTGTTCGTGGAATTGAAGCCGTAACCACGGGCTTTCCTCCATCTCCGTCTCGCGCGGTAGTGAAGCTGAGTAAAAGCCAAACGGGTTTCTTTACCATCGCGGACTTACTGAAAGCTCAAGGCTATCACACGCAATTTATTTACGGCGGTGAAGCCAACTTTGACAACATGAAAACTTTCTTCTTTGGTAACGGTTTTGATCAAATAGTAGAAGAAGACGATTATAACAACCCAAGCTTTGTTGGCTCTTGGGGTGTTAGTGATGAAGATCTATATAACAAAGCAAACGAAGAGTTTGAACGCCTTTCAAAAAGCGACAAACCTTTTTTTAGCTTAGTTTTTACGTCAAGTAATCATAGCCCTTATGAGTATCCAAAAGGCAAAATTGAGCCATACGATTCAGAATATATGACGCGTAACAACGCCGTTAAATATTCCGATTACGCTTTGGGCACTTTCTTTGAAAAGGCGAAAAAGTCATCTTATTGGGATGATACCATTTTCATTGTAATTGCAGATCATGATGCACGTGTTTCTGGCGCTAACCTTGTTCCAGTTAAGCACTTTCACATTCCAGCATTGATCCTTGGTAAAGGCATTCAACCACGTAAAGATGACCGCATAGCAAACAACATAGACATGCCGCCTACACTGTTATCTCTGATTGGGGTAGATGCTAAAACACCGATGATTGGTCGTGATTTAACGAAGCCACTGGCTCGCGAAGATGAACGCGCAATGATGCAATACGACAAAAACTTTGGTTATTTAACGCGCGACAATCTCGTTGTGCTTTCCCCTGGTGAAAAGATATCGACCCTGGCGTACGACTTTAAAGACCAAACCATGAAGCCGCTAGAGGTGGACGAGTCTATTATCGAGCGTGCAAAAGCAAACGCATTATTTGCATCTAAAGCGTATCAAAACAACTGGTATTCTTCCAAACACACTCATTAATACCAATGATTCCGCTGATAAAAAGGAGCTAAACGGCTCCTTTTTCTTATTCTGTCACTTACCTTCGAGAATGTTCTACTGACAACTCCTGTCGTTCCTTTCCGTTAGATTGCCCCTACTATTTCTAATTGATTAAGGAACAAACCATGCTGACTATCAATTCATTCGTTCTCTACGTTGAGGACATCCACATAAGCCAAGTTTTTTATTCGAAACTGTTCGAACGCAAAGTCACGCAGTTGTCTCCAACCTTCGCCGCTATTCCACTGACCGAAGGCTTAACGTTGACACTCAAGCAAAGAGATAATCTTTCACCCTACAGCGGAATTAGAGGTGGTGGCACCGAGTTGTCTTTATCGGTGCCCAATAGTCATATGCTAGAGCGCATTTACAAGCGCTGGAAAGACCTAGGTGTTGAGTTTGTTCAACCACCAGCGACATCAGTGTATGGGTTAAATTTTATGGCTATCGATCCAGATAAGCATCGCATTCGCGTTTTCATAAATGAATAAAAATGCGTTAAAAATGCTTTTTACCCATTCCCAATGTGACTTCAATAAATTAGACTCAAGGAAACATCAAAAGCGGCGTAGTAATAAGAAGGAATGCCCATGAGCTCAAGTATGATCCTTAGCGAATCCCTAATCGAGAGCGGAAGAGATATCCCCCTCAAAGAACTGCTTTATGCAAAGCGCGTGCTGGATAACTACATGGCAGTAGCCAAAGAAAGTAGCCCGCTTGAGCTATTAACTGAGATGAAATCGGCAGCAAAGCAAGTAGAATACTTTACAACGACGAGTAACCCGTGTGAGGCTCGTAATGTCATCAGTCAGATGATTGATAAAATCGACACCGCGGAATCTTTTGCTTCGTTCAAAGCATTAGCAGGTAAGCCATCTCAAGCACTCAATGAACTAATTGAAGATCGAGCTCAGCTGATTAAACACGAACGAGAGCTCCTGCTCGCCTCAGGCTATGACGCCTCACGAATCTAATATACGCGACAGGCTAAAAGTCATAGCTAACAACGAAAAAGGAGCTCTTAAAGAGCTCCTTTTGCTTTTCAAAACCGGATACAAAAGACTTAAAGGCCGATATCTTCCGTTATTGCTTTGATTTGTTTGAGGTCCATTTTATAGACTTCAATCATTTGATCGACCTGACTTAGTCGTGAATTAGCTTCATCATGTTTATCACACGCGTCCGACTTCACGTCCCAAGATTTGCCTTCTAAAAATACGTCACACTCTTTCTTGAGTTTCTCAATCTTAGGTAATAATTTCGACCGTTCTTTCTCGAGAGACTCTAATTCTTGCGAAATTTTTAGCTCTTTCTGGAATACTTCGCGGGACCGCTCAAACATAGTCGCTTGCATATCCGCTTGACGACTCAACTTCTCATTTTCTGACTTCGTCGTGTTGATCTTATCTGCCTGCTGCTTCAATTGAGACTCTAGTGACAAGTTGACCTTCTCGACCTCAGTCAACTGCTTTTGCAACTTCTTAAGTGCTTTCTGATGAGCTTCATCTTTCGCGGCGAGTAACTCACTAACTTGGTTTTGTATTTCTTGGTCAAGCGCCTCTTCACGCACTTTTACTTGAGATGCCAACTGGGTTTTATCTTGCGTTAGTGCTTGATACTTTTCTTCTAATACGTGGTAAGTCGATTCCCACTTGTTCGCAGTGACAACCGATCCAACAAGGCCACCAAATGCCAAGCCTAACACCGCAGCGATTGCGATATAGATATGCGTACGTTTGTCACGCTCTTCAATGACAACTACGTCGTCTTGCTCTTCCATTTTGTTCTGAGAACTCACCGTATACTACTCCAAGGACTCTTTTACTTTGCTAGCGGATCAATTCCGCAAACATAATTGATGCTGTATAAATCAGAAATGCGCCAATTAATGTTATAACGGTCGCTTTTTGGACTTTTTCATTGGTTCGATAACGAAACAGCACAAATGCTACTGCAATCAACACCGCAATGGCTAATAATCTGGTCATACCGCCTCCTTGTCCACTCATGAAAAACTGCCTAGGTCCGTAGACTGTTTCACAAAGATTCATTGTAACCCATTTATACGTACCATAAGGTCAACTTAGCGTAGATTTTAAAATAAGTGCTCCGATTTTAATCAATTTTGTGTCCTTAATTGAATAACTTATGTCGTAACGATCGAAACACATTTATCGTTCTGAAGTGTTTTTGGGTTCCATTCCCTAACCCAATAAATTTTATTTATGCCGTGACTCGCACAAAAAGATTGGCAAACATACCTTCATGAAAATAGATAAGGTTATTTCATTGAAAATAAATTGACATAGGGTGTTGAAATGGACCAAAAACATGATAGAGTTCACACGTTAATGATGACCAGCATCATTAACTAACCTTTACTCATTTAATTGAGTAATTGTTCCGATGAAGACTGCAGGAGAGTGGTTATTAATCAAATTTTAACATTTGATTAGCATAACTCGCCGAAGAATTAACTATTTCAGGTGCTACCTAGGTAGCGGGGACTGTAGTTGGAGGAACCTCTGGAGAGAACCGTTAAATCGGTCGCCGAAGGAGCAAGTCTTGCACTCACGCAAGGTGAAACTCTCAGGCAAAAGGACAGAGGAGTGGAAAGTTACAACCTAACTATTTTGCTTGGCCTTCCCGCCTACAGCCAATAGCTTAGTTCTTTTAGAGATCGTTGATCTCGTCCTTTCCCTCTTCTCCTTATTAGTTGTTTTATTAAGGGGAAATCATGAACAACCTACAATCTTTACTACAAACCATCGATAATTTTGTCTGGGGTCCACCGCTGCTTATTTTGCTAGTGGGTACAGGTGTTTACTTCACTTTTAGCCTTGGCTTGATCCAGTTTAAACACCTCCCAACAGCGCTAGCGATGGTATTCAGTAAAGATAAGTCATCTAATACTCAAGGTGACGTTTCTAGCTTTGCAGCTCTTTGTACTGCACTCTCAGCAACAATTGGTACTGGTAACATTGTTGGTGTTGCCACAGCAATCAAACTCGGTGGACCAGGCGCTCTATTCTGGATGTGGCTCGCTGCCCTTTTCGGAATGGCGACTAAATACGCCGAATGTTTGTTGGCGGTTAAGTACCGAAGAGTCGATGATAAAGGCCAAATGATTGGTGGCCCAATGTATTACTTGCAATACGGTGTTGGCTCAAAAGCTCTCGCGATCATGTTTGCAGTGTTTGCTTTAGGTGTTGCTTGTTTTGGTATCGGTACGTTTCCACAAGTAAACGCGATTCTGGATGCAAGTGAGATATCTCTTGGTGTTAACCGTGAGCTATCTGCCTTTGTACTAACTCTTTTGGTTGCTTTCGTAACTTTGGGTGGCATCAAATCCATTGCTAACGTTGCAGGAAAAGTGGTTCCTACCATGGCTGTATTTTATGTGTTGGCGTGTTTAAGCGTGATCATCATGAATGCAGACCAATTGTTCAATGCCGTTGAATTAGTGCTGGTTTCAGCCTTTACATCAACAGCAGCGACTGGTGGTTTTCTAGGTGCAAGCATCATGTTGGCAATCCAATCAGGTATCGCTCGCGGTGTGTTCTCAAATGAATCAGGTTTGGGTAGCGCGCCTATGGCAGCAGCAGCAGCGAAGACAGACTCTTGTGTTAAACAAGGCCTAATTTCAATGACGGGTACCTTTTTCGATACCATCATTATTTGTACCATGACAGGCCTTGCTCTAATCCTGACCGGTGCATGGCAAAGTGACCTAGCAGGCGCCGCGATGACGACTCATGCTTTTGCGGTGGGTTTAAATGCAGATACATTTGGCCCTATGCTCGTCTCAATCGGTTTGATGTTCTTCGCTTTTACCACCATTCTTGGTTGGAACTACTACGGTGAGCGTTGCGTTGTGTTCCTGTTCGGAACTAAAGCTGTGCTTCCATACAAACTGATTTTCGTTGGCTTGGTGGCATCTGGTGCATTCCTTCACCTCGATATGATTTGGCTACTGGCTGATATCGTAAACGGTCTGATGGCAATTCCTAACCTGATTGGTTTGATCGCACTGCGTCACGTCGTACTGGCAGAAACCAAACTGTTCTTTAGCTCAACATCGCAATCAGGTGAAGTTGAAGCAGTGAAAGCTTAGTGAAATGACAGCTGTTCGGTCACAAACTACCAGTAACGGAGAGCAAAGCACATTAGAAATGGTAAAAACATAAAGCCCGCTATTATTTAGCGGGCTTTATTTATCTTCGGTTAAATGGTTAATCTCTCAACCATTGATGCTCAACGTTTTCTCCACGTTCTTCAAAAAACTTCGCATTTTTTTGCTTGAATTGATCCGCTTTCAACTCTGATAGCGGCCAGTCTAAAAATGCTTCTGTTACAAACGAGTCGCCGACACCAACCTCAATCGATTCTAGATGTTTCCCGATGTAGCGATAAAAGTAGCCTTGCCCAAACGCATCGCACACCATAGGTACATGCCTGACACGTTGATGATTGACAGAGACCGAAGCCCAAGTCGTCGTTTTAGGTTCACAGGTTTGCTCTTTTACAACGTCGACCTCAAATTTATTGTCCATAGTTGTCGAAACAAAAACGACAATAGCGTCATGCAAATACACACGCCTGAGCAATAACTGTTTAGTGTCTTGAGTTCGCGTTTGTTGTATTCCATTAGCAAAAGGCTCGAAGTAGCCCCAGTGCCAAGACCAGATCATGCCGCGTTGCGCAAACTGTACTTGTGGCCACGTATGCCAAGCAACAGCGGCACCTATCCCCACAATAAATACAGCGAGTAGTATCAACAATCGATAAATATTACGCATTAAACGGGTTTTTCAATTAATAACTTCACACCAAGTGCGACTAATACTGCGCCCGTCGCGCCTTCCATCCACTTCATAAAGCTTGCATTCTTTAGTAGATTTTTAGCCGAGTTAAGCGCGCCAGCTAAACCACACTGCCAAACCATCGCAATAGCAAAGTGTACAGATGCCATCATCATTGATTGAAGCAAGGGTGAACCTTCTGGATTCACAAACTGTGGCAAGAAAGCCAAATAGAAGACCGCCGTTTTCGGGTTCAAGACGTTAGAAAGAAAGCCCTCTCTAAAAGAGCGCTTACCATTAAACACTTCGTGAATCTGCTCGGTCACGGTCAATCCATCTTTCGACGACATTAGCGCTTTTAAACTGCTCAAACCAAGCCAGATAAGATAAGCTGCGCCAATCATTTTTACGATTTGGAACAACTCTGCTGATTGCGCAAGAATCGCCGAGATACCAACCGCAGAAAAAAAAGCATGTACGAATAAGCCAAAGCAAATCCCTAGACTGGTTGTACATCCATCTTTTAGGCCCGAGCGGCTAGTGTTACGGATAACAAGTGCAGTATCTAAACCTGGCGTTAACGTTAAAATCGTAATGGCAATAATAAATGCCTCGAAATTCAAAATATCCATATTATCGTGATAATTAATTGTCAATCCTTCATCAATACCGCCAATCCACAAGATTCGCAAGCTTCTTTTTTAAGAGAGCTATACAACTGGGTGAGTTTATGGACAATGGGTTGGAGTTAATTGTTAATTATTAGTAAATTAACGCAGGTTGCTTAGTGCAACACCATATGAAGGACCCGTTATCGGGTGTTTAGGGAAAGAACAAAAGAATAAGAGTAGTCACATGAACGCATTTACAAAACTCGTTGAACATTCCAAAAAAGTGGCAAATTTTGAGCATCTATCTGCCATCATAGATTGGGATCAAGCAGCGGTCATGCCACCTGGTGGCGCTGAAGCACGCTCGAATGCCACGGCAGAGCTTGATGTACATATCCATTCTTTAATGACTCAACCGCACTTGGGAGAGCTTTTCGCTCAGGCAGAAGAAGACACGCTGTCTACAAAAGAAAAATCTATCCTAAGAGAAATGAAGCGTGGGTGGCAGCAAGCTAACTTACTACCAGAATCATTAGTTCAAGCTCAATCTCTTGCTGGCTCCAAATGTGAACATGCATGGCGTACACAACGTGGAGAAAATGACTGGGCTGGTTTTGAAAAGAACTGGGCTGAAGTAGTAAAGCTATCGCAGGAAGAAGCGCAAATTAGAGCCGAAGCAAATGGCACGACTCCTTATGATGCCATGCTCGATGTTTATGAACCTGGCACAACGTCTGCGTCGTTAGACATTCTTTTTGCTGACGTGAAAACCTGGCTTCCTACTTTGATCGATGAAGCGCTTGAAAAACAACAATCAGACAACATCTTATTGCCAACTGCACACTACCCTGCGGAAAAGCAAAAAGCGCTCGGTTTGGAAGTCATGAAGCTACTTCAATTCGATTTTGAACACGGTCGACTTGATGAGAGTACCCACCCATTTTGTGGCGGTGTACCGACAGATGTACGTATTACGACACGTTATAATGAAAACGAGTTTGTCCAATCATTGATGGGGATTGTCCACGAAACTGGCCATGCTCGATACGAGCAAGGGCTACCAAAAGATTTATCAGGAACACCCGCGGGAGAAGCTCGCTCTATGGGTATTCATGAATCACAATCACTCTTCTTTGAAATGCAAATAGGACGAAGCAGCGCGTTTATCGATCACCTCGCTCGACTGGCTTCTAACCATTTTTCTGGTAGTGAATTCGAAAAAGACAATTTAGCCAAAATTTACACTCGCGTAGAAAAAGGCTTTATTCGCGTAGATGCTGACGAACTTACATATCCTGCTCACGTTATTCTTCGATATGAAATTGAGCGAGATCTCATGAACGGCGTCATCAAACATACAGATGTACCAGAACTCTGGAACGAAAAGATGAAAGCGTACTTGGGGCTATCAACCGAAGGAAACTTCAAAAATGGCTGTATGCAAGATATCCATTGGACAGACGGAAGTTTTGGCTATTTCCCGTCCTACACGCTCGGTGCGATATACGCTGCACAATTTATGGCAGCAATGAAACAAACCGTCGATGTAGATGCGGTTATTCGTTCTGGCGACTTAGCTCCGATATTCAATTGGCTCTCGGAAAACATCTGGAGTAAAGGGAGCTTATTCACCACTGATGAGTTGGTAAAACAAGCCACGGGTGAAACACTGAATGCTAAACACTTTCAAGCTCACCTAAAAGATCGCTACTTATAAAGCGAAAAGAATAGAAAGTAAAAGCCCAAGGTTCGTATGTTCCTTGGGCTTTTTGTAGGCTATCTATGTGTTATGCCAAGCTAGGGATGAGCCTAGGCTTGTACAAACAGTCCTCACCCTCTGGTCTAGTTTTAAACCGACGATGAAGCCACATATACTGACTCGGACTTGCCATGATTGATGTTTCAACTATTTGATTCACGAATGCGGCGGCGCGTTGATGATCCTCTTTCGGGAAACCGTCGACGGGCGCACTAATGGTTAGGGTATAGTGTCCGTCTTTTCCTCTTACCATCGTAAAAGGCACAATGGCGCAATCTGTAGAATCAACCAACAAACTTGTACCTGTCGTAGTACAAGCATTTTTAACGGCAAATAACGGTGCAAATGTCGAGCGTCGGTTACCATAATCGTGGTCCGGTGCATACCAAACCCGCTCACCCGTTTTAAGTGATTCAAGCATGGCTTTGACGTTTTTACGATCAATCAGTGTACGATTAGAGCGAGAGCGTCCCTTATACTGAAAATAATCAAAGCACGGATTATTGTTTGGGCGATAAACACCGGTTCCAGACTTTTTAATGCCAAAAGCTCGAGCACCTAACTCTAGATTCATTGAGTGTACGGCCAACATTAATGCACCTTTGCCTGACTTCTCTAAAGCCTCTAGATGCTCCATGCCTTTTATCGTGACGTGTTTGTTTACCCGTTTATCTGACCAAAACCATGCCATTGCGGTCTCAAAAAGTGCGATGCCAGTATTGTCGATGTTGTCTTTTAGAATTGCTTCGCGTTGGCATTCTTCCATATGAGGGAAGCAAAGCTCAAGATTGCGTCTGATCGTAACTTGACGTTTTCTCATGATTCGCATAGCTAAACGACCAATGTTGCGTCCCAAAGCTAGTTGAACTTTAAAAGGAAGGAGGCTAAGTAAGTACATCACGCTAATGATAATTAACGTTCCCCAGTAACGAGGCAAAAGAAATTCGGCCTTGAATGCAGGCTTTTTGTATTTGTTCATGTAAGTATTGTCAGATGTGCCCATCTATAAGTGATAAAAACAATGATAATGGACTGCACTTTTATCATTGATAACGCTAATAACATAAATTAAAGCGCGCGGATTCTATGGTTCTTCGACACACTACACAATAAGAACTTTGCAGAAATATGTAGGGAATGAAAAAGCAGTAAAGATGAGTCGCCACGTTAACATCTATCGGAGTGATTTATCTACTGCCCTTTCCTAAAGTTTGAAGAAACATAACTTTGTATTTTCAATGCGCTAAATAATGCCTGTTTTTCAATCACATAATGCGACCGTGATGAATACAACAATAAGACGTCATATCAATACTCGCCATTAGCGATTGAATTTGTACTAAAAAGCCGCAGCAATTTCTCGCTGCGGCTTCTTATTCACTTAACAAGTAGAGTGGCGTTATTCGTGCCCTACTGTTTTGGATAATAAATTTACGATCAACACACCAGCGATGATAAACCCAATACCAACTAGGGCTGGTAAGTCTAGACGCTGTCCGTAAACAAAGTAACCAACCGTCGCAACCAAAACGATCCCAGCACCACTCCATATGGCATAAACAACCCCGACAGGCATTGTTTGCACTGTGACGGAAAGCAAGAAGAAAGCGATGCCGTAACCAATCAAAACGACTGTGCTCGGCATTACTTTCGTAAATTGCTCTGTTTTGGGAATATAAGAAGTGGCAATCACTTCACATACAATCGCTATCGACAGCGCCAACATTGGTGGCATAGAGACAAGCATTTTGAACATAAGGCATTAACGCTCAACAGAAATGTAACCGACAACATGTCCGGATAATTAGGCCGCGCATTATACCCAACTCATCTCACGATGGAATACCACTAACGATGTTTACACACCATCACTTTCGCTTACTTTTTGATGACCAGGTGAAAGGCTGACGTTTTGGTGCTGACGAGAAATTTCAAAGTAGATATGCATATCAATCGGCTCAGGTGTATTGAGTAGCATCTTACCTACTTCACGTTGGAAATGACCATAATTACCTAGCTCATCCGTTAGTTCTAGGAGCTCGTAAGAGGCTTCATCGGCAAACATTCCATACGCATACTGATAATGACTGATATCCTTGCTCTTATCATAACCCAGCTTTTGAAGAGCTTGATCAATCTCTTCCGGCGTATAAATGTCTTTATCACCAAACGAATGCAGTAGCACGCAAGGAACTTCTTGAGCTATGCTCTGAATCTTTGTCTTTCTCTTGAAAATACCGAACATAATGTCCTCCACTGACGATGTTTCCAAATATGCACATTAATGCAAAATGGTGAGCTGATTGTTTTTAGTATGGCTCATTAATTTGAGACTTCCTTACTACGAAGTCACCTTCACATATTAACGTGATCGCATAATTACCAGCAAATAGTACACACTGCGTTTCAAACCTATCTCATCAGAAACTCTGCTTTAGTCACAATTGTGTGACAACCCCGAGTACGGTTTACCATAATGTAAAGAGTAGATTGAAAAGTCGGATTTCGTATCGACATCTAAACTTAATTAAGTTAGCTTTAGAAGTATAGACGTCTAGATTGACTATACTTAGGGAGAGAAAGTCGTGCCAATTAGAATTCCAGATCAATTACCAGCTACCGATGTATTAAGGACAGAAAACATCTTCGTGATGAGTGAAACGCGTGCAGCGAGTCAGGAAATACGTCCTTTAAGAGTGCTGATCCTTAATCTGATGCCAAAAAAAATAGAGACTGAAACTCAGTTTCTGCGTCTACTCTCAAACAGCCCACTACAGGTTAACGTCGAATTACTGCGCATTGATAACCGCCCGAGTAAAAATACGCCAACTGAACATTTAGACACGTTTTATCGCCAATTTGAAATGGTGAGAGATAAAAACTTCGATGGCATGATCATTACTGGAGCTCCATTAGGTTTGGTGCAATTTGAAGATGTCATTTATTGGGATCATCTCAAAACCATCATGGAGTGGGCAAAAGATCATGTGACATCTACTCTTTATGTTTGCTGGGCTGCGCAAGCAGGGTTAAAGCTACTCTACGATCTACCTAAAAAAACGCGTAAAGAAAAACTTTCAGGTGTTTATCATCATCAAATCCATCATCAGTTTCACCCTATCTTACGCGGATTTGATGACACGTTTTTGGCTCCTCACTCGCGTTACGCAGATTTTTCGCCTCACTTTCTAGAAGAGCATACTGACTTAGACATTTTAGCGACATCGGATGTCGCAGGTGTGTACTTGGCCACCACAAAAGACAAACGCAATGTCTTTGTCACAGGACACCCTGAGTATGATTCTCACACCTTACATAATGAATATATCCGAGATTTAAGCGAAGGTATGGAGCCCGCTATTCCTGTCAACTATTACCCAAACAACAACCCAGATAACCCACCAATTGCAAGCTGGAGAAGCCATGGACACCTCCTCTTTTTAAACTGGCTGAACTACTGTGTTTATCAGCAAACACCGTACGACCTCGATCACTTCAGTGAAGATGCTTTCACTAAAGACGATTAGCTTCAAAATAAGCAAACAAAGCACTCATCATTACCGAAATGTAATATGTGAACCAAGCCGCCATATGGCGGCTTTTTCATAACAGTTTGCAAACCTGATCGCATAGTGTTTTTTCCTCAATAGGCTTTTGCTAAGTAATTCATATCATGCAGAAAGATTCAGGGATGTAGGGATAAAGAATGAAAACAGCAAAGCTCGGTGCACTAATATTATTGTCTCAGTTTGCACTCGTGGGTTGCGTGACGGTGAAAGAAGATGGAAGCCCTGTCGTTAAAGCCGATCCTGTGGCAATGGCAGAATCACGTATCGCACTTGGCTTAGGTTATTTAAACGGCGGTAACATGATTCGCGCGCATGATAACTTACAACAAGCCTTAAACCACGCACCTCAATACTATCGCGCGCAATTATCTATGGCTCACTACTACGAAACGGTTGGTGAAGATATTAAAGCCGAACAGATGTATAAACGCTCTCTACGCCAACATACTAAAAACGGAAATGTGCTCAATAACTACGGTACTTTTCTTTGCAAGCGAGGTGACTTCGAAAAAGCCGATCAGATGTTTAATCGAGCCATTGAGCAGCCTTATTACTACCTTATTCCAGCGAGCTATGAGAATGCAGCTTTTTGTGCTCTAAAATCACAAGATAAAGACAAAGCGAGATACTACTTTACTAGAGCTATCGATCATGATCCCCATAGACCAAAATCGATTTTGCAACTCGCTAAAATAGAAATTGATAGCGGTGATTATACTGAAGCTAGAATTCGATTAATGAGATTCAATCAAATGTATGGCGTGAAGAAGCCCTCTTTGCAACTCATGATTCAACTTGAACGTGCAGCAGGCAATGAAGCTCTCGAGAAAAAGTATCAAAAACAATTGGAAAAATTTTCTTAGTACAAAATAGCGATACATAAGGCGCATTAGCTCACAGCCGATACAGCGCTTGACCAAGAATCCAGTGAATTCAGACTCACGGTGATACATTCATCCTGTACATAAACGTCAAATTCGGTACTATTTGAACGGAATAAGTGACCAAGTCACATTATAAAAAGTGCGCACACAACGAAATTTGTACATCATACTGTTTTTAAGATTGATTTCGGCACATTGATAAATACTAAATATTACTGACATGTACCAGAAGGAAGTTGAAGCCGGATGAAACCTGCCTGCACTCTGTTATTACTCACTTTGCTGAGTTCACCTTTTGTCGTCAGTGCACAAGAAAATATTGAGAAAACATTCACATTTGGCATTGTGTCCAATAAAGCCCAAAGCAAAATCAAAAAAGCGACGCCCCTTACTCAGTATGTAACTGAAAATATGGCTGAATATGGTTACGCAAAAGGGGCGGTAAAGGTATTTAAAAATTATCGTCAGCTCGCGGTTGCGCTTGAAAATGGCACCGTTCAAATTGCAACGGCGACCCCCTTTAATGCGATGACCTTAGAAAAGGAGTCTAATAGCCAAGTTCTTGCTATACGATGGAAAAAAGGCCTGCAAAAATATCATACGGTGTTCTTTACTAATAAAGAGAGTGGCATTGAGTCACTTTCTGACCTGCGCGGAAAAACGGTTGTTTTCGAAAAGCGCACGTCTACCAGCAGCTATTACCTACCTGCGATTACATTGCTGAACCACGGAGAAAAACTGCAATACCTTCCCTCTCCTGATGACAAACCGGCCAAAGACAGTATTGGTTATTTATTCCTTGATGAGCAACTCGCTCAGTCAAATGAAATCAACCTATCTGTATGGGTATATAAACAGAGAGTTGCAGCAGGAGCATTCAGTAACTTCAACTGGAACAATCCCAAAGATTTGCCAGAGAACATGAAAGACAAACTAGCGATTTTTTCTCGTTCTGTTGAAATACCCAGGGATTTAATTCTCGCTTCTCCAAGCATGAGCCTAGAGCAACAGCGTAAAATCACGTCCATACTCCTTGATATGGATACAACTCACGAAGGCTCTCTCGCACTTAAAAAGTTTCAGAACACCAAAAAATTCAGCGCGCTTACTCCAGAAATGCGAGCCTCCTTAAGTACAGTGCGCAAGTCAGTTCACTTGTTACCGAAGGTGGATTGATGTTTCAAAAGCTCTCACTCGAAACCAAATACATTTGCTCGACAATGTTCGTTGTCTTGTTTGTTGTGGTGATAAATCTTGCGTTATACATGCACGGTTACGATGCATATTCAAATAGCTTAACTCAACAAATCACGAACAACTCTCAAGAAAAAACAGAATCTTACGTTAAGCAAAAAGGGTTGGTTTATGCAGAGCTATTATCAAAACAGCTTTTTGATCCACTCTATACAGACAATATCAGTCAAGCGTATGAGCAAATTAAGGCAACATTGAGCCAGCCAGATGTCTCGAAAATACATGTTGTTGACAATGAAGGGCTAATCTTTCACGACGGCACTACTCAGCTAAGGATGTTTGCCCAACCTCATTACCGCTCTCCTTTTATTTTGAAAGCAATAGAAGAATCCAGAACTCTCGTTTCCTTTTCCAAGCATCAGTTGGAGATCGCAGCGCCGATTCAGCAATCAAACATAACTCTTGGGGCGGTATATCTTGAGCTTAACTTGATACATCTACTGGAAGAGAAAGAACAGAACATTGAACAAGTCCAAGCGATTACCTCAAACGATAAACAGAAGATGTTTAACTTGCTGCTAACGATCAGTGGGATATCCGTTCTATTCGGTAGCATCATCGCTTATGCTTTGGGGCGGTCGTTAACTAAGCCACTCAAGCAACTAAAAGATCAATTTTCAGAGTCAAATACCCAAGCGCTGCCAGTCACCGACATACAAAGCAAAGATGAAGTGGGAGAACTTATTTCGGCGTACAACAAAATGTCAAACAAAGTGAACCGATACACCAGCCGAGTTGAGTTCATGGCGTACCACGATATTCTGACTTCCCTGCCAAACCGAGAAAAGTTACTCATTGATATTCAAACGCAAATAACTGACCACAAATCCCCCTCACTCGCGGTTGTGTTTATTGACTTGGATGACTTTAAGCACATTAACGATAACTATGGACATAACATTGGGGATAAATTGCTAGGCCATCTTGCCTCAGAGCTTCAAGGCCGTTTGCCGAGTTATTTTAAGCCGCTTTACCGCCTTTCTACCATCGTAAGTCGAGTAGGTGCGGATGAATTTGTACTGGCCTTTCCGTGCTCGGACAATCATGAAGCTAGAGAAAAAGCGAACGATATTCATCGCCAACTACTCTCTCCCTTTAGTTTGGAAGAGAACGATATTCAAATTACGGCAAGCCTCGGAATTGCTGTGTATCCAGAATTTGGTTCAAACGCTGAGTCTCTTTTACAGCTTTCCTCTCTTGCGGCGCAGGAATCTAAAAGACGCGGTAAAGACATTATGACGATATACGATTCCACGTTTGATGAAACGATTAAACAACGTTTATACATAGAACGAGAACTGCGTCGTTCAGTACGTGACTTGTCTCAATTCGAGCTGTGGTATCAACCACAATTTGATCTAAAAACCTATCGCCTAATTGGGGTCGAAGCATTGGTTAGGTGGAATCATCCCGAGAAAGGCTATATCAGTCCAGAATCGTTTATCCCGATCGCAGAGCAAAGTGATTTAATATTGGAGCTTGGAGAACATATCATTGAGACGGCAATTGCTCAGCGGGCAATGTGGGCAGAACATTTCGGTACGGATTTTCACATCGCATTAAACTTGTCCCCAAGACAAATCTATCGCCAAGATTTAAGTCAATTATTTTCTAAGTATTTACGACGACATGATGTCGCCCCTCAAACCATTCATGTTGAAGTGACAGAGTCACTTTTTATTGATGATACAGAGAAAGCTCAATATGTGCTTAAAAAACTACAAAGTATCGGAGTGGAAGTTTGGCTAGATGACTTTGGTACGGGGTATTCAGCCCTTGCCTACCTACAACATATGGCTTTTGACGGGCTCAAGATTGATCGTTCATTTATCGCTCAAATCCGAAAAAGCGATCAAGACGATTCATTAGTTCGCGCGATTGTATCCATGGCTCACAACCTAAGAATGAAAGTAGTAGCCGAAGGCGTAGAAACTCAAACTCAACTCACACGAATGGAGTCTCTCCACTGTGACGTCGTACAAGGTTTTTTCTTAGGTAGACCTGTACCTGCCGAGGAATTGATTGCATTTGAATACCAACGAGGGAGTGGCGCTCAAAGCGTCAATCACTTTGCTTAGAACGCCGTTTTGTTAACTATTGCCGCTTAGCGCGTTAGTACTCGTAATGCAATATCGGTCACACTTCCCCCACCTCATTAATATGAATTTTCTCTTAAAATCTAACATCTGAGATAAATAAACTACACTTTTCATATCAACTTCTTGGATATGGAAATGCGCGTGGTAGGAATCTTTTCTTGGAACAACCTGTCGGTAAAACAAAAGCTATTTGGGTTGGTTTTGCTGCCAATTTTATTGTTGCTTGTCCTCGCGGGTAAACATGTACAAAGCCTTTCTATCCAGGCTCAGGAACTACAAAAAGCACAGTTATTCTCTGTCTACATAGACCGCGTATCTTCGCTTTATCACCTACCGAATAACCCTGATGTAATAGATAAGCAACTAAAAACTCAGCAGATATCTCAATTGTTACGCGACACTGCAGCACCAGTATTCGGTGAAAACGCTGAGATACTAAACCAGTTGACAAGCTTTGAGGAAGCAACCCTCTCGATGCTCTCTTCGCAAAATCAAGAAGAAAAGTTAGATGCGGCAGAGTGGCGCGCTGATACGTTCAAAGAAATCCTCATGAGCTTAGACAAAGTCTATTTTAGAAATGTGAGTTATGAAACAAACACTCACCTTTCTTCTTTGATGCAACTTGAATGGTTGATGTTTTGGTCCACTGAAGAGCATAGATTAAGCGAATATTTGATTCGATCTTCAGAGGAAAATAACGAGTATGACCTCACAACACAGGCTTCTATCCAATCTTTAATCCAGAACCAACAACTATTTCTAGAGCGTTTTGTGACGCTAAATGCCAATCAACAACAAGTAGATCTGCTCATTGAGACGTTTACGGGTGAAGTCTTTATCAAAAGCCAAGAGTTTCGTGCTTATTTATTGCAACCAGCTCAACTCAAATCATTAACCCCGGATGAGATTGATGCGGGGTTATCTGCACTCAACAAACGCTTATCGTTATTACAAAGTGTTGACGACAAAATGGAACAGCAGCTGAGTGATGATATATCAAAGACAATCAACACGACGACACAGCACCGCTTTACCTTTATCGCAATGATGAGCCTTTTAACGCTGTTGGTCGTAAGTTTAACGCTAAGATTGGTGCGAAAAGTTACTGGAAACTTGAATCTAGTCCTCAAATTTCTCAGTAACGAAAGCAATGAACAAAGTAACACTGAAAATTCACCTCTTGCTCAACTAATAAAGGGTAAAGACGAGCTGAGTAAGTTTGCTCGAGAGGTAAAAAAGCTTAGTGATGAGCGGATGTTGTCCAGACTAAAGCTCACACAAGCTAAAGAAGATGCAGAACAAGCAAAAGATGATGCAATTAAGGCGAGTAAAGCCAAAAGTAGCTTTTTGGCCAACATGTCCCACGAGATCCGCACGCCGCTAAATGGCGTTATTGGTATCTCTGAAGTCTTATCCGATACTTCCCTGACTGCCACACAACGCGATTACGTCGATACGATTGAAACCTCCTCCCAACTGCTTTTGAGTTTAATTAATGACGTTCTAGACTTCTCAAAAATTGAATCTGGGATGTTGCTCATTAGCCCACATTCAACTTGTGTTCGAGAGTCTATCTATGACATTGCTTCTATCATTTCACCGAAAGCAAAGGAAAAAGGCATCGATGTGCAAGTCAACATTAGCCGTAACACGCCTTACCACGTAATGTTGGATGACCATCGTATACGCCAAGTTGTCATGAACTTCATGTCTAACGCGGTAAAATTTACCGAACAAGGCAGTGTAGAGCTATCGGTCATCACCCGCGAAATAAAAAATGGTGAAGCGGTCATCGAGTTTTCCGTTAAAGATTCTGGGATTGGTATTGATGCCCAGCAGCAAAAGAAAATATTTGCTCCATTTGCCCAAGAGGATAACTCTACTACCCGACAATTTGGGGGAACTGGACTTGGGCTTGCCATTAGCACGCAATTAGTTGAGCTAATGGGTGGAGAAATTCAACTTGAATCCGAGAAAGGTAAAGGCAGTCGCTTCTTCTTTGAACTAACTGCTCCTGTTGTGACGCAAGAGTTTAACGCTTATCACGCTCTGAATCACAACGACATATGGATTGTATGCAGCAGTACTCAACTAGAACAAAAACTGCGTAACGAGTTAAGTTTTTTCAACATCAATATAACACAGTCAGTAGATACCTTAAGTGCGTTGCCAACGTGGATTGATAACGAGCGCGTTATCGTTATTCATGTAGAAGCATCACCAAATGCAGCGGCGATGCATATCGATGAGATAGAAAGCCTTTGTAAACGAAACATTCGTGTCTGCCTCATCAAGCACCTTCATAGCCCACAATTCGACTTTAGAAACAGTATCAGCGCCTTGGTCACTCAGCCACTACTAGGGCAGCGCTTAATTAAAGCACTTGAAAGTTGTGCGGCAAATTTCTCGCACGCACAACAAGAGAGCACTTCAGCGCAACATGTTAAATCTCTGCCGAAAATTTTGGTCGTTGATGACAATACGGTCAATCAAAAAATCGCGGGGCTACACGTCACAAAAGCTGGCTTCGACTTTGATGTCGCTGTAAACGGACAAGAAGCGGTTGAGAAATTTCAACAGAATCAATACAGCCTAATTTTAATGGACTGCATGATGCCCGTAATGGATGGATTTGAAGCCACCCAAATAATTCGTCAAATAGAAGTAAAAGAAAAACGCGCTTTCAGAATTCCGATTATTGCTCTAACGGCAAGTGTGGTCGATGACGATATACAAAAATGCTTTGACGTTGGAATGGATGACTATGTGCCCAAACCGTTTAAAGCAGGGTTGCTTAAAGAGAAGTTAGATAAGGCAATTGGGTTACGTGTTTCCAACACAACGCCTGCTGAACCACACCAAGAGAACACCACCCCCGATAAAACTCATGAACTACCTGCAAGTTCTGAGCAACCAGAAGCAACGGTAACGCCTATTCGCTCCGAACGCATCTTGCTTGTCGAAGATAATAGAGTGAACCAGAAAGTGGCTTCTCTATTGCTATCTAAAGCAGGCTATCAATTCGAAGTCGCAGAAAACGGACAAATTGCAGTCGAAATGTTCCAAAAAGATGGAAAGTTTGATGTTATTTTGATGGATTGCATGATGCCCATAATGGATGGGTTTGAAGCTTCTAGGCAAATTAGAGCTTATGAAGCGAGTAAAGGATTAGCTAAGACGCCCATTATCGCATTAACAGCAAGCGTCGTTGATGATGATATTCAACGCTGCTTTGATTCAGGAATGGATGCCTACGTACCAAAGCCTGTGCGCAAAGAAAAACTGTTGTATCAAATTGAACAAGCAATGTAGGTGGATTCTATGAGTAGAAATCATTCTCGCGTTGCTTTTCCTTTGCGTTACATAAAACGCTATCTGTTTATTCTGATTGCCCTTCTTTCATTAAATTGCCAAGCTCTCGCTGCAGAGAGCTACGCCGTTTTCTCATTTAATGACGAATTCTCTCCGCTCACTGTCAATAAAGCGCGAAAGTTGTACAGAGGGAAGACGCAACTTTTACAAGGCCAGCGAATTGAACTCTCTGACTGGCCTGCGACATCAACAGAAAGAGCTGAGTTCTATCGTTATCTTCTCAACAAAAATTTAGCGCAAATGAACGCGCATTGGGCAAGCTTGTCTTTTTCAGGTAAAGCTAGACCGCCAAAAGTGATTGCACGCTCCAGCATTGATGACCTCATAGCATGGATGCAAGAGAAGCCGAATAGAATTGGTTATGCCCCAACATCGAGCGTCCCTAGTAATGCTCATGTTTTATGTGTGGTTAGCTCGGAGAATTGATATGAAAAAATATTTAACCATGTTATCGCTGAGTATCGCGACCTTTCCGAGCTCAGCCACGATTGAACTAACAGAACAACTTTCTTTAAGTGGTTTTGGCTCTACTTCGTGGGCAAAATCCGATAACCCAACTACGTTACTAGTTAACCGCTTTATTGGCGATGAATCTTGTTTCGATTGCGATACCACTTTCGGCATGCAGCTCGATTATTTTCACAAGGCATTTCGGGCATCCGCACAAGTCGTAAAGCGCCCGCAAGACCATTGGAGCTCGCCTCAGCTCGAGTGGGCGTATTTGGCTTATACCTATCAAAACATAGAAATACGAGGAGGACGCTTAAGACTGCCACTGTTTTTGATGTCTGAGTACAACTATGTCGGCCACGCTTTTACCCAAGCCCGCCCACCGAATGAGGTATATGACAGCATTCTAGGTATCACGGCTTATAACGGCCTATCTGCACGCTGGATTCATGACCTCAATGAGCAAGTCGTACTTACTGCCATGCCGTTTGTCGGGTTTAAAGACAATAGTGACGTAACCATCAATGAACGTACTGAATTGGAAATTGAGTCAAACAATACTGCAGGGATGAACTTAACGCTAAGCGGAGAGAGCTATCGTTGGAATTTTTCCTACCTCCACGGCGATTATGATCAAACAACGACGCTCTCTAACATTGAGCAGTCCACTCCCGGTGGCGGAACCACAATCATTGACCGTCTAGTTGAAACAGAAAAAAACAACACGATCGATCTGTTCTCTCTAGGGTTAAGATACGAGCTCGATAACATTGTGATTATGGCAGAAGGACAGACCAGCAACCTTTCCTCATCTTGGTACGCGACAACAAGTTATAATGTAAACAAGCTGACTCCTTATATTGTTTACGGTCAGCAGTTTAATAGTTGGGATAAAAAAAGTGGAGACAGTTTCTTACTCGGGTTGAGATACGACCTAGATTACAACGTTTCCCTGAATGCAGATTGGCAAAGGTTCAACGCCTACAATAATAGCTCTGGCGCGTTTTCATCAGCCCCAAAGGATGACAGTGCGAGCCTTTATACGCTAATGCTCAACTTCGTTTTTTAATGTTTCTTACAGTACCAATTTCCACAACACTGGGGGCTGTTGTATTAAGAAGGCTTTTTGCAACACGTAACTAAACGCTAAACGACTGGAAGGGATAGAATCGATCAGATAGGTAAGTGGCAATCCAAACAGAGACAAAGGTTACTCTATTTCGGTTTGTTTTGATTGCCTTTTAACCGCTTTTCTTTGCGTCGCAGTGCCCGGAAAAACTTTGACTCTTCGTGGTACCAACCAAGGACACTAATTGGGAAGCCCACGAGCATCATAATAAAAACATCCGCAGGGAGTTGTTCCCAAATGTCGCTTAAAGAATGCAGCTCTCCAAAAATGAACAAACCGATGACTTTACCAAGCAGTAATGCACAACAAATCATAAAGAAGGACTTTAATATATAGTGCCATTTGCCTTTTTTACGCTCTTCTCTCCAATAGGCATACTTATATTGTCGGTCGTACATTCATCCCCCTAAAGTAAACTTGCCGTAAGTTTAAGTATCTCGATAGCGTAAAGTGCGTTGGCACCTCTTTAATCATAGTGCGTATCTAAAGTGAATGCTTGTCGTGGCAATAAGAAGGAGAGGTATTCTGTAGTAAGAGCTACATAATCTCTGAACGTTATATGTCTTGTGTAATTCGGATGATGCCTGATTTTGCTTATCGCTAGTGTTTTCTGAACACCCAAATCGGGCCGATGAGTAGAAACTGTAAATCCTCAAAAAACGACGGTTTTTTACCTTCAATCTTGTGACCGATAAATTGCAATATCCACAATACGCCAAACAAGAGCATAGAAATATGCAGAACGGGCAACATCAATACCTCTAGAGACCAAATAAGGCCAATGCACGCTAATGTGTAGCCGATCATCATCATGAATACGCTCAGAGACAAACGAAAATAGAAAACCCAAGTGGGGATCACCGCTACCCAAACCCAATTAAGTTCGAAGCCTAATAATGAAATCTGGGGAATCGACCAAATAAGTCCAACCACAGAAAGGTAAATACCTGGAACTGCGATTGTGTGAATCTTTTGGTTGATAGGGTTTTGGTGACTCTCCCCGTATTCTTTTAGCCATTCAGATAATGCACGCATATCATTCCCCTTTTCCACCTTCTTATTCTTATATAGCCCGAGGATGAAAAAGGTGCGAATTTTTCCGTAAAGGCTACGAGCAACGAGCGACAAAACAACAGAGGCCAGTGCGTTGCCGATTACTCACCAAGCAACGCTCGTTGTGCTTTCGGCAGCTTGGCAACGACAAGAGCATAAGAGCGTTCACACAAGTCTTGAATCAACCCATCCTCGACATCACCGTTAAAATAAACCGTTATCCAATGACGCTTATTTAAGTGATAACCCGGGATAATGTCCGTAAACTGCGACGTTAAGACTTCTCCATCTTCTGGTTTTACTTTTACGCTGACATACTCCCGACCGTTTCTCTCTGCAATGATGGCAAACATCTTGCCTTTGATTTTGTAAACAACCGCTTCAGGCCCAAATGGGAAATCGCTTTCTGCACACATGAAGGTACTTAAGTATTGTTCTAGTTCTTTGCTTTTCATATCCCCTACCTCCTTCTGCATTCTCACTCAAATTGTGGCAATAGCAATTTTAACGCCTGGTTAACCTGCTCTTTTTCATTGCCTTCTAAACCATGCAATAACGATTGCTGAACGTCTACATGCTCCAAAATTAGCTTGTCAATTAAGGTTAAGCCTTGCTCTGTTAGTTCAACGGTGACGCTACGTCGGTCTTCTTTACTATGGGTTCTGGTAATAAACCCTTTCTTCTCTAGTTTATCTAAGCGATTAGTCATCGCACCCGAAGTGAGCATCATCGACTCTATTAACGCTGAGGGAGTAAGACAATATGGTGAACCAGCTCGACGCAGTGTCGCTAACACATCAAATTCACCCATTTTCAGATCGTACTTCTTATGTAGCTCGGCGACCCTAGATTCCATGTGTTTTGCAATTCGCATTAGTCGACCCATTATTGCCATCGGTTTAGTGTCGAGGTCTGGCTTCTCCCTAGCCCACTGCTCTACCACTCTATCAATTGCATCCATTATTTCTCTCCAAACATCATATATTTTTTATTTTAACATAAAGATACTTTACAAAAAGCCACCTTGCCGATATCGTTACATTTAATTATCTCTACATAAAGATATTTAACATGAACATTTTACTTGCGATGATTCCTGCCTTTTTTTGGGGGACGACTTACGCTGTTACTCAGTTTACTCTACCGGACTGGCCTCCCGTTTTACTTGGCGCTCTAAGGGCACTGCCTGCGGGTCTTTTGTTGCTGGCAATAAAGCCCTCGTTTCCAAAAAGAAGTGAGTGGAAAGTGCTGCTTGTTTTAGGAACCATCAACATCGCTTGCTTCTTTGGTCTCATTTTTGTCATGGCGTTGACGCTTCCTTCTGCCATCTCTGGTGTTGGTATGGTTTCGGTCCCCGTTTTTGCGATGCTGTTTGGTTGGGCGGTCTACAAACGTCAGCCTAGTGGCATTCAAGCGATAAGCGGCGCAACTTTGATTGCTTTAGCTTGGTTCTTATTTGATCCTAGCTCTATTTCTCTCGAACCCGTGGGCTTACTTGCGATGATCTCCGCCATTATGTGCATCGTGATAGGAAGTAGCGTAACAAAGTCACTAGGTACAAAAATGCACTGGTGGACAGTGCTAACATGGCAGCTCATTTTGGGTGGCGTGATTATGTCTATCGCAACAAGTGTGCTGGCGATAAACAATCCAGAGCCATATGTTACGGTCGTTCAGGACGTATCCATGACGAATATTCTAGGGTTACTGTGGGTAATTATTCTGAACACCGCATTAGGGTATGGCATGTATGTATGGTTATTACAGCGGATGTCGGTCGTAGATTTTACCTTTGGTGGTATTGCAAACCCAGTCGCAGGCATTGTTTCGGGCCTACTGCTATTGGGGGAAACGTTCACTCCTCTGCAATACAGCTTAATGCTGGGAATGATCGTAATGTCATTACTACCTCAGCTCATTACGTCAATCAAAACGAAAAGAGCCGCACTCTCCTCCTAAGTAACGTTAATTCCTAACACTCTAGGAGTAATGAGAGTGTTAGGAATCCTCAAGCGTGAGCCCACCAGCAGAAATCAGCGCTCACCTAGGCAAATGACACCTTTAAAGCGGGATGTTATGACGTTATGGCTGTTAAGCGCTTGCAAGGTTAGTCAGGGGCTCAGGTTTAGCGTAAACATAACCTTGAATAAGGTAAATCGCATGCTGAGCCAGGTATTCGACTTGAGCCTGGCTCTCTACGCCTTCTGCAATCATCTCACATTCTGCTTTGTTCGCTGCAGACACAATTGAGTCCAGCACTTTCAATTTTTGGTCGTCAGATCCTATTGGATCAATGAACATCTTATCCACTTTTACACACCGGATGCCCAAATCTTGTAGGTAAGAAAAGCCACCATATCCGGTACCAAAATCGTCAATTTTGAACTTGTAGCCTTTATTCGTTAAATACAAAATCTCTTTTTTCGCGGCCTCAGTGTCTTTTACTGGTATTCTCTCGGTCAATTCAAAATGAATTCTATTCGAGATTGGCCAATTTAACTCCGACAGCAACTTCGTTAATACACCTGACTCTAAATGGGAGGAAACAATATTGATACTGACCCACGTATGCTCGGGTAAGTCACTTAAGTCTTGTATGATTTTACGAATAAGCTGATTCGTCATCGGAATAATCAGGCCACTTTCTTCTGCAGCACCAATAAACATATTTGGTGGCACCATTCCATCACGTCGCGACCATCGAATCAGAGCTTCATATCCTACTGTCTTACCATCGCGACTATCGACAATCGCCTGGTAGTAAGGAATAAATTCTGCATTACTAATCCCATTTTCAATTAGACCTGTAATGGATTTTCTCAAGCCTTTACCAGATATGTATGCAAAGGCAGTCACAAGACCTGCAAGCACACTTACAAGACCGCCCCACAAAAGTACTCTTTCCTGAGCATAATTTTTAAGTTTTTCACCGCTGTATATCTTGATGAGCATGTTGGCTTGAGACTCTCCTGAAAAGAAAAACTCTTTTGATAGTGCGTTTTCTTCTCCTGCAATGTTCGCTTTGCCACGGCTTATCGTTAAATCACCAAATATTGGTTCATCATACTTAAACTCTACAAATAGGCAGTCTTTGCAAGGCGTTTTTATTACCTCGTTAACCCAACTGTTATCAAGCACCCAGAAGACTTCAACGTGTTCATTATCATAAATGACCATCCACTCTATTTGGTCATTCTGTTGCGGCAAAATAAGTGATGCGAAAAAGTTCTCATCCATCTGAAATCGTTCACTACTAAATGGGCGAGACACTTCACTACCAACCGTGGAACACGTTTTTCCGCCTTCTGTGGTCATCGCAATAAAACGAATGTAACGGTTATAAAAACGTGAGTCGCGTAAAGTTCTTACATCACTATCACTACAAGTAAAATCTAACTGAGCAATCTGCTTCACTATTGCTCCGTCCAAATAGGCAGACCTTTGATTTAAATAATCTACGTAAGCATCTATTTTCGACGCTTTTACCGAGTTGACGTAAAAGTTGGTTATCGAATGAAAGGCCACTACAAATATGGCGATGGGAACTAAGCCGAGTAAAATGGCATACCTTGTATTCTTTGTTATCAAAGTTCGTCCTGATAATCTGTCAAGCAACCTAAGTGGGATATGAATACTATCTCATTTTTATAGTCCAAAAAGTGAGGAATGACGCTCAATAAAATTATAGACTCAAGTGGCTTTCAGATGTCGGGATTTAGAATGTGAGCACCAAACCACATTCGAGGAGAACAAAGTAGCGACTAAGTGAAAAGTAAGAACGAGCCCAACTGTTAAGTCATCCGTAATAAAAGTGACAACTTGGATCTTGAGCAATACTTTTTAGATAGGCAGCAGATACGCTAAAAAACAAAAAGGAAACGATTGATGCCAACCGCTTCCTTTATTTGTTATTGCTATTTAAAAGTGCGTGAATTACGCCACTTCAAGAATCACTTTTTCCAACTTATCTAGGCCTTCACTAAGCACTTCAGGCTCAATGGTTAGCGGCGGCAACAAGCGAATCACGTTCGCTTTTACTCCACAAGAAAGCAGGATAAGGCCGTTTTCTTGCGCTTTAGAAATCACCGCTTTGGTCATCTCTTGCAGTGGTTTGCCTGATTCTGGGTCAGTAAACTCAATCGCCATCATTGCACCAGTAGTGCGGATTTCACCGATAGCAGGTACTGACTGTTGCAGCTTAGTCATTCGTGCATTGACCACTTCACCGATGCCCATCGCTTTGGCACACAAGTCTTCTTCTTCGATGATTTTCAGCACTTCAAGACCAGCAACACAACCAAGTGGAGAGCCAGCATAAGTACCACCTAAACCACCCGGCAGCGCAGAGTCCATTACCTCCGCTTTACCAACCACCGCTGAGATCGGGAAACCACCAGCAATGCCTTTCGCCATTGTCATTAGGTCTGGTTCAATGCCTAGGTATTCTGTGGCAAACATTTTACCGGTACGAGCAAAACCCGTTTGGATTTCATCAGCAATCAGCATGATACCGTGCTTATCACACAGCTGACGTAAGCCTTGTGCAAACGCTTCAGGTGCTTTGTAAAAACCGCCTTCACCTTGCACTGGCTCGAAGATGATCGCCGCAACGCGTGAAGGTTCGATATCGCAAGCAAATAGATCGTCGATCGCTTGTAAGCTTTGCTCAACGCTAATGCCGTGGAACGCATTTGGGTACGGCGCGTGGTAGATTTCGTTCGGGAAAGGACCAAAGCCCGCTTTGTACGGCGCAACTTTACCAGTTAACCCCATCGTCATGTTAGTACGACCGTGAAAGCCGCCTTTAAACGCTATCACGCCGCTACGACCTGTATGAGCGCGTGCCACTTTTACGGCATTTTCGACCGCCTCGGCGCCAGTAGTAAGAAAGATCGCTTTCTTCTTAGTCTCACCTGGTGCAAGTTCTGTCAGCTTTTCAGCCAGCTCAACGAATGACGCGTACGGCGTAACCATCGCGCAGGTGTGCGAAAAGTTATCCAACTGAGCTTTGACCGCTTCGCTAATGCGCTTGTGAGAATGCCCGGTGTTAGTTACCGCGATACCCGCTGCAAAGTCGATGTATTTGTTGCCTTCGATATCCCATACGTAAGCGTTTTCTGCTTTCTCGACGTAAAGTGGGTACAATGCGCCCATACCTTGAGCGATAACTTGGCTTCTTCTTTCGTGTAGTTGTTGGTTTGTCATTGTTTTGTCCTTAATTAGTTGCCGCCAAAGCAGAGATATTTCACGTCCATGTATTCATCGATACCTTGTTTTGCTCCTTCACGTCCGATACCGGACTGCTTAACACCACCGAAAGGAGCCACTTCAGTAGAGATCATACCTTCGTTAATGCCGACCATGCCGTATTCGAGCGCTTCTGCGATTTTCCAAACACGGTGAATGTTTTGGCTGTAGAAATACGACGCGAGGCCGTAAATGGTGTCGTTCGCCATTTCGATCAGCTGTGCGTCACTGTCAAAACGAATCACTGGTGCGACAGGACCAAAGATTTCCTCAGAGACAATCTTCATGTCGTGAGTAACGTCTTTGAGAACCACTGGCTGCATAAATAGACCATCGAGCTTTTTAAGTTCTGAAACCGGCTTCGCGCCTTGCTCGATAGCACCATCGATCAACGCTTGAATGCCTTGCTTCGCTGACTCGCTGATCACTGGACCAATGTTGACCCCCTCTTCCAATCCGTTACCAACTTTGAGCTGCTGAACCGCAGCGTCAAACTTAGCAACGAACTCGTCATACACTTTGCTGTGTACGTAGAAACGGTTCGCACAAACACACGTTTGGCCTGCGTTACGGAACTTCGACGCCATCGCACCCGCCACGGCTGCATCAATGTCGGCATCATCGAATACGATAAACGGCGCGTTGCCACCGAGCTCCATTGAGGTACGTTTAATGTCCGCCGCGCTTTGCTGCATCAGCACACTACCAACTTGGGTAGAGCCAGTGAAAGACAACTTGCGAATCAACGGATGCGAAGTGAAGATAGCACCGACCTGACGGGAGTTTTCCCCCAATACCACTTGCAGCACATCGCGAGGGATACCCGCTTGATAGGCAAGCTCTGCGACCGCAAACGCAGACAGCGGCGTAGATTCAGATGGTTTTACGACAAAGCTACAGCCTGCCGCTAAAGCTGGCCCTGCTTTGCGCGTGATCATCGCAATTGGGAAGTTCCACGGTGTAATCGCACAGGCGACACCAATTGGCTGTTTGATGGTCACCAAACGCTTGTCTGCACTTGGGGCAGGAATCGTCTCACCGTAGGTACGTTTCGCTTCTTCAGCAAACCATTCGATAAAGCTCGCACCGTAAAGCACTTCACCTTGAGCTTCCGCTAGCGGCTTACCTTGCTCTAACGTCATCAAACGGCCAAGGTCGGCTTTGTTTTCTAACAGGAGTTGGAACCAACGATTGAGCATGCCAGCACGCATTTTTGCTGGCAGTGCCGCCCACTCTTTCTGCGCCACACTGGCACGTTCAATGCCATTTAAAATGTCGTTTTCGGTTGAGACTGGTGCGTACCCGAGGAGTTCTCCGGTCGCCGGATTAGTCACTGCAATGCCCTGTTGTGGATTCGCTACCATAAACGAAACAAGGCTTTGGTTTTGTATCTGTTGCATGGTCATTCCTTTTGACAACTCATCATCGCCGCTAAGCCAGCGGCGAGTTTATGTTTAAGCAGGGATCTGCTGCGTAATACAGTGAATGTTCCCTCCGCCGAGTAGAACCTCTCTCGACGGTATCGCGATGATTTGGTATTCCGGCATCGCGTTTTGCAAAATATCGATCGCCATAGCGTCGGTCTCTTCGTCCAACATCGGTAAGAACACATGGCCGTTGACGATAAGAAAGTTCGCATAAGAGGCACTTAGGCGTTCGCCAGCTTGTCGACTCATTCCTGAACTGGCGTCAATGCCATTGGCTTCGCGCTCGCTATAATGCAACGGACCCGGTAATGGCAAACGGACAATTTCAATATCGCGTCCTTTCGCATCGTGCTGAGATTTCAGTACTTGTTCCGCTTGACGAGATAACGCGTATTGCGGATCGCTTGGGTCATCGGTCCAACTTAGTACCACTTTACCCGGTGCGATAACGTGCATCAGGTTGTCGATATGGCCGTCTGTTTCGTCATTGAATAAACCATTTGGCAACCAAATGACTTTTTCGATACCGAGATACGCCTTTAACTGCTCTTCAATTTGCGCTTTGCTCAACTGTGGATTTCGCCCCGGACTAAGTAAGCACTCTTCTGTGGTGTAAAGGGTGCCTTCACCATCGGTGTGAATCGCCCCACCTTCAAGTACAAACGGTGCGCGGTAATGATCAATACCGATGATGTCGCACACCGAACCAGCGACAAGATCGTCCTGCTGCCAGTTGTCGTAAAGGCCGTTGTATTCGCCGCCCCACGCGTTGAATTGCCAACTAATCCCACGGCGCTCGCCCGCTTGGTTAACAAGCACGGTCGGCCCGATGTCTCGCATCCACGCATCGTTAAATGGGATTTCCACCAAACGTACATCTGAGTGAAGCATTTGACGCGCTCGGTCAAAGTTGTGCGAGCACACCGCCACACACACTTTGGTCACTTCCGCGATTAAGTTCGCGATTCTGGCGAAGGTTTCTTGCGCGGGTAATGCGTCATCACGCCAATTGTCTTTCCTTTCTGGCCACGCTAGCCAAACTTCACTAACCGGCTGAAACTCAGCCGGAAAATAGAAGCCATCCTGCGCTGGTGTTGTCGATGACTTCATTTTAACGCCTCTTTAAACGGCCAGTTTGCCAACGCTGGTGTAAAGGTCTGGACGACGGTCGCGGAACAAGCCCCACGCGTGACGCGCTTTCGCTGTCGTAGCTAGGTCGATTTCTGCGTAAATGATGGTTTCACCTTGACGCGGTGCTTCGGCAATTTTTGCACCAGTGTGGTCAGTGATAAAAGAAGAGCCATAGAACGTCGTCTCGATACCATCATCGACTTCAGTGCCCACTCGGTTTGACGCAATCACTGGAACGAGGTTTGCTGCCGAGTGACCTTGCATTGTACGTTGCCAGTGGTCACGTGAATCCAGTGTCGGATCTTGAGGCTCAGAACCGATTGCAGTTGGGTAAAAAATCGCTTCCGCGCCGTGCAGAGCCAAGCTGCGCGCAAGCTCTGGGAACCATTGGTCCCAACAAATGCCAGCACCGAACTTACCGAACTTGGTTTGCCACACTTTGAAACCGGTATCGCCAGGGCTAAAATAGTACTTTTCGCTGTAGCCCGGGCCATCAGGAATGTGTGACTTGCGGTAGTTATCTAGTACCGTACCATCGGCATCAATCATCACTAGCGAGTTAAAAAACGTGTTGCCCGCTTTTTCAAAGTAACTGACTGGAATAACGACGCCGAGCTCTTTAGCCAACGCACTCATCTCTTTAATAAGACGACAATTCTCCGTTTCTTCTGCAAGCTCGAAATACTTTGCTTCCTGTTTTTTGCAGAAGTAAGGCGCAGCGAACAGCTCTTGCGGAAGAATCACGTTCGCACCGTTTTGTGCTGCTTCACGAATCGCCTTTTTTGCTTTGGCTAGGTTATCTTCCAGATCCCAGCTTTTCGTCAGTTGAAGGGCTGCAAATTTCACCACTTTGCTCATTGGATATTCCTTATCTCTTAAATCGCCAGTTTGTCACGTAGGTTGTAGTAAGCCGCGCCCATTGCCGTAAACGGAATTTGGAAGTGGCGGCCACCCGGGAAGGAGTAATGTTTCAGTGCAGCAAACGCGTCGAAACGTTCAGCGTGTCCGGTCAGAGCTTCGGCCAGCAACTTACCTGCTAGGTGAGTACACGTTACACCGTGACCGCTGTAGCCTTGTAGGTAGTAAATGTTGTCTGCAAACGAGCCAAATTGCGGCATGCGTGAGTAAGTCAGCAAGAAGTTACCTGTCCAGGTGTAATCAATCTTGATGCCTTTCAATTGTGGGAAGACTTTCTCCATCTTCGGACGAATCAATGCTTCAATGTTTTCTGGGTCACGTGCGCCGTAAACCACGCCACCTCCGAACAACAAACGCTTGTCGGCGGTTAAGCGGAAGTAGTCAAGCAAGTAGTTACAGTCCTCAACGCAGTAGTCACTGGTCAGCACTTGTTTTAGCTGCTCATCACTCAAAGGCTGAGTCGCCACCACTTGTGTGCCACACGGAATCGCTTTGTTGCTGATGTTTGGTGCCAAACCACCAAGGTAGGCGTTACCTGCCAGTACCACGTACTTGCTCTTCACGCTGCCTTTCGCCGTTTTCACTACTGGGTTAATCCCTTTGTCAATCGACACGACCGCCGACTGCTCAAAGATTTGACCACCTAGAGACGTAAACGCAGCAGCTTCACCCAATGCCAGTTTAAGCGGGTGAATGTGACCACCGCGCATATCCAGTAAGCCGCCAGTGTATACTTTAGTGCCTACCGCTTGTTCTACCTCTCCTGCGTCAAGCAGAGTCAGTTGGTCGTTGCCGTAACGCTCCCAGTTCTTCTTATGTTCTTCTAGCCCTTTGAGTTGTTTACTGTTCAGTGCCGTGAACAAGCCGCCTTGCTTGTAATCACAGTTGATGTCGTATTTGTCGATCAGGCCACGGATGATATCGCCGCCTTCAAAAATCATATCGCACAGAGCTTTAGCTTGGTTTTGGTCGTAACGGCTTTCAATCACGTCAACATCTCGGCTGTAGCTGTTAACGATTTGGCCACCGTTACGACCAGTTGCTCCAAAGCCCACTTTTGCGCTTTCTAGCACAACGACTTTAAAACCTTTTTCTGCAAGGTGTAGTGCAGAAGAAAGACCAGAAAATCCCGCACCGACTACACACACATCGCACTCGATGTCGTTTTGCAACTGTGGGTATTCCGGCATGTTTGGCACAGAGTGCGCGTAGAACGAATCCGTATGCTTGTTCATAGAACTATTCCTTTATTTATCGTAATCGTCAGCAGGCTTAAGGATGGAGGCGAATCCAAGTGGTTTTGGTTTCGGTGAATTTTTCAATCGCGTGGAGAGACTTGTCTCGACCGTTTCCGCTCATTTTGAATCCACCAAATGGAACCGTCATGTCACCTTCGTTGTAGTTGTTAACCCAAACCGAGCCGGCTTGCAGTCGTTTTGCTACGCGATGAACGCGGTTGATATTGCTACTCCAGAGTGCCGCGCCTAAGCCGTACTTCGAATCGTTAGCGATCTCGATTGCTTGCGCTTCGTCTTTGAATGGAATGACACACAGCACCGGACCAAAAATTTCCTCTTGGGCGACACGCATCTTGTTGTCGACATTGTCTAAAATGGTTGGGGAAACAAATGCACCTTGCCCATCGACATCGCCGCCACAACGTACGTTTGCACCTTCTGATTCACCTAACGAGATGTATTCCAACACTTTTGATTTATGATCTTGATCGATAAGCGCTCCCATGGATGAACTTGGGTCCATTGGGTCTTTTGGCGTGAACGCTTTCGACGCTTGAATAACTTTTTCTAAGAACTGATCTTTGATGCTTTCGTGAACAAGCAGGCGGGTTGCCGCGACGCACACCTCACCTTGGTTGTAGAAACACCCTGCGGCGGTTTCTGCTGCTGCGCGATCTAAATCATCACAATCTTCAAACACGATGTTCGCGTTCTTGCCGCCCGCTTCTGCAAACACGCGCTTTAGGTTGCTCTCACCCGATCTGACCATCAGTTGGCCTGCAATACGCGTCGAGCCTGTGAAGGCGATGCAGTCTACGTCTTGGTGTTTCGCCAGCGCGTCGCCAGCTTCATGACCAAAACCCGTAACGACTTGGAAAACGCCTGTTGGTAAGCCCGCTTGAGAAGCAAGTTGACCTAGAAATATCGCGGTGAGAGAAGATTTTTCTGACGGTTTTAGAATCACGCTGTTACCAGCGGCTAAAGCAGGACCAAGCTTCCAGCACGCAAGCCAAAGGGGGAAGTTCCACGGTACAACCGCAGCAACCACACCAATTGGTTGATGAGAAATAAAAGCGTGTACATCTTTTTCGGTTGGGGCAACTTCGCCGTATACTTTGTCGATTGCTTCTGCGTACCAGCGTAATGCACTCGCCGCGCCAGGAAT
Source organism: Vibrio sp. 2130-1 (assembly GCF_033339515.1). Taxonomy (NCBI): domain Bacteria; kingdom Pseudomonadati; phylum Pseudomonadota; class Gammaproteobacteria; order Vibrionales; family Vibrionaceae; genus Vibrio; species Vibrio sp. 2130-1. Next base: position 431,570 of record NZ_JAWOUT010000002.1, on the reverse strand, counting down.
ATCGGTAGAGAAGCTGTGAGAGATAGGCTTACCGGTATCAAGCGTTTCTAGCAGAGCCAATTCTTCTTGGTTTTGATCAATCAAGTCAGCAAACTGTTTAAGCACTGCTTTGCGATGAGCTGGGCTGCTCTCGCTCCACTGACCGGATTGAAATGCTTGGCGAGCGTATGAAACCGCGAGATCAACATCTTCATTTTGGCAACGGGCGATTTCGGTGAATATCTCATCTGTTGCTGGGTTAACTACCGGGATGGTTTGCCCTGTTAAAGCGGCACTGTATTCACCGTTAATGTACGCCCTGTTTTCGATGTTTAGATTGTTTTTTAGTTCAATCCATTGCTCTTGGGTTTTCATACGCTCTCCTTGTGATCACACAAGGCAAGCCCCCACTAAAATGTGGTTGGCGTATGCGCACTTATCATTCGACAAGCCTTGTCTGTGTGATTTGTAAATCGATGGGGCTTCGTCGTATCAATAATGTACGACTCGCCCGCTGTTATGACATGAGATTGCCCTTTATATTCCAGAGTGATTTCACCCTCTAATACGGTGCCAATCTCTTCGCCTTCGTGTTTGATTTCTGCTGCACCAGTGGTTCCATAAGGTGCATATTCCTCGATCAAGAATCCGATGACTTGATCTTTGTCGCCATTCGTTACCAGTTTCATGGACACCGTCTCGCTCCCGATTTCCACAAGATCTGACGGTTTGATGACTACTTTCACTTCATCGTTCGAAGGTTGTTCAAAAGTGAAAAACTCTGATAACGATAAAGAAAATACATTAACGATTTTTTGTAGTGAGCTGACCGACGGGCTCACTTTGCCATTTTCAATGGATGAGATTGCACTGTGGGTAATACCAGCGCGCTCGGCTAGTTCCCTTTGTGACAATCCATGTTTTTTTCGTAACTGAACAATATTTTTACCAATCTCTTGATTGTCCATTCATACAGCTCCAAACGTTTAACGAGAGGTAGCCATCATAAATTCATTGAACAAAATTTGAGAGAAATGATTGGTTTTTGCTTCCCATTCTGGGTGCCACTGCACGCCAACGAAAAATTTTTGATTAGGAAGACTAAATGCTTCTACCAAGCCATCCGGGGCTTTAGCTTCTACTTGTAATAGAGGAGCAAGCTGATCGACGCCTTGGTTGTGTAGTGTGTTCACTTCAAAGAAGGTGGTATTTTCCCAATGATTTTGCACCAGCCATTGTTCAAATAAGCTCTGCTTTTGAACTAGCACAGCGTGTGCTGGCGCGTATTTTTGTTCGAAATCTTCAACAGGCGCTTCACGATGGTCATTGAAGCCGGAGTCATGAACGGCTGGGTTTAACGAGCCACCAAGTGCGACATTCATCTCTTGAAAGCCGCGGCAAATACCAAGGCACGGAATGTTTTGGTCAACCGCATGACGAATTAACGTGAATGAGAGCTCATCACGAGCTTCATCTTTGTAGCTCTCTTCGTGCGTTGCATTGTATCGATGTGGCGCAACGTTAGAGTGGCTGCCAGGAAAAAGAAAACCATCACATATGTCTAGGATGGTGGTTACGTCATCGCCCGACATGTCGGGAGCCAACATAATCGGTAGTCCTCCAAAATCCTTTATGGCGCGAAGGTAAAAGTCGTTGACCGCTTGTATCTGATAGCCACCCAACTCTTTAGCGCAGCTAACCACACCAATGATGGGTTTGTGTGTATCTGCCATGATATGTCCGTGTTCAATTTATTTAACACAAACCCTACAAACCATGTACAAAATTATCAACACAGATGACCATTATTATCGTCACAACGTGATCCGACGCACTTTTTAGGCTTCAAAACTGAATATTTATGCTCATTATATTGAACAAAACAAAACCAACTGTTACAAAATAGTTAACATAAAGACATAAAAACCAGCCGTTAAACATCAAAAGCACAGTGTAAGTGCATGTTTAAATTAAAAATAACCTGAAAAACAAACAACTCGTTCAGAGTGCTGTAATTTATTTGTTAATTTGGTTATTTCTAATTTCTACTCGTCAGGCTATTTGGAGAAGAAAATGGAATCGTATCTACAGGAAGTACAAAATTTTAAACAAAAATGGCCCGATATTGAATTTATCGATCTCATCTTTACCGATATAAATGCCACCCCAAGAGGAAAACGCATCCCGATAGATGCTCTAGAAAAACTGAATAAAGGTGTTGCCCTCCCCCTTTCGACCATCACCCTAGATACCAAAGGTAACGTCGTTGAAACGGCCGGGTTGGGAGAAGATCTCGGAGAACCAGATAACCTCTGCTATCCAATCAGCGGCACCTTAATGCCGACGGCAAAAGAACAAGTTGGTCAGCTACTGCTTAGTATGATGGATGAAACCGGGCAGCACCCTAACCCACTGTTCATCCGAAACATTCTCGCTTCTATATTGCAAACACTGCATGCTAAAGACCAATATCCTTGTGTCGCGCTCGAGCTGGAGTTCTATTTAATAGACAAAACCCGCGGCGAAAATGGCGAACCATTAACGGCAATTAACCCCACGAAAAAAACTCGAGAAAAAGATACCGAGGTTTACGACCTTGATGGACTAGATGACTACGCTGATTTCTTGGCCGACCTTAATCGAATTGCATTAGAACAAGGTTTAAACACTTCCGGAGCCCTATCTGAATCGGCACCAGGGCAGTTCGAAATCAACTTCAACCATTCTAAAGATGTACTTCGAGCATGTGATGAAATCATCATCGCAAAACGCTTGATTCGCCAGGTCGCTCATCAGCACGGATTTGACGCCACATTTATGGCGAAACCTTTTAGTGAGCAAGCGGGTAATGGCATGCACATTCATCTCAGCTTGGTTGATACAGATGGTAACAACCACTTTAGCCAATCAGACGGTCAAGCGAGCGCCTTCTTCTATCAAACCATGGCAGCGATGCTGTCACAAACATCCGATGCCATGGCTCTAATCTGTCCTAACGTTAACTCTTACCGTCGCTTTGTTCCTGGCGCTTACGTCCCAACCAAAGCCGATTGGGGAGAAAACCACCGCGGTGTTGCGTTGCGTGTGCCTATCAGCGATAGCAAAAATCGCCGTATAGAGCATCGTATAGCAGGCGCTGACGTTAACCCATACATTCTCGCTGCAGTAGTACTTTCCGCAGTATTAGCGAGTGAAAGCTACACCAAAGATCAATGTCCACCGACTCTCAGTGATGATGCAATTGAGTTACCTCTGCGTATGTCAGAAGCTCTAGAGCGACTGGAGCACAGTGAGCTGGCTCAATACATCTCAAGAGACTTTATCGATTTGTATCTAGCTTGCAAACAGAGTGAACTCGCAGAATTTGAGCGAGCTATTACTCCATTGGAAATCGACTGGATGTTGCACTCGGCATAAACAAAGGAAATGAACTTTATGACTACGCAGACCAAGGCGCTGGATGCGCCTCTTAAAATCAACTCTCAACACATTATTGTTTCTTTAATCTCGGTTGCGACGTTTGTCTTTTTTACCACAATCGGTTTGAACCATGAGGAAGGCGAAGCCTACGGATGGATGAGCCTTTTACCAACGGCGTTGGTATTGGTCTTTGCGCTGACAACCCACCGAACTGTGGAAGCCCTCTTTAGCGGCGCTATTGCCGGTGTTCTTCTGCTTAACCCAACTGAAGCGGTAGAACAGATTGTTGATATTTCCATGAGTGTAATGATGGATGAAACCATTGCCTGGATCATCCTCGTTTGTGGTTTGATGGGCGGCCTAATTGCTATTTTGGAGAAAGGCGGCAGTATCTTAAGCTTCTCCGACATGTTGGTCACGAAAGTAAAAAGCCGTAAGCAATCGATGCTGATGACCTTTGCGTTAGGTATTCTGATCTTTATCGACGATTATTTGAATGCGATTGCAATTTCTTCCTCAATGAAAAAAGTTACAGACGGCTACCAAATCTCGCGTGAAAAACTCTCATATCTTGTGGATTCAACCGCCGCGCCTATCTGTATCCTCGTACCGATTTCCACTTGGGCAATTTTCTTCAGTTCGTTGCTAGAAGCAAACGGAGTAGCAGAAGCGGGAGATGGTATCAAAGCATACATTGAAGCTATTCCATACATGGCTTACGGCTGGGTAACGCTGGTGATTGTTTTGCTGGTTGCAATGGAAAAGATCCCAGATCTAGGTGCGATGAAAAAGGCAGAAAAGCGTGCGAAGAATGGTCAAGTTCGTCCAGACGGTGCAACAGATGTCGACTTTGGTCCCGATGTATCTGCACATACCAACCCAACCATGGGCCTTGTCAACTTCTTGTTGCCGATGATCGTACTCGTTGCCGCAAGTTGGTACTTTGGTATCGATCTACTTGCTGGTGTTTTCGTCGCGCTAATCTTTACTATTAGCTTTTACGGCGCACAAAAACTGATCTCGATGAACGACATGTTCGAAGCTGTTTATGATGGCATTAAGGTTATGCTACTGCCGCTTGCGACCGTTATTGGTGGTTTCATGTTGAAATCGGTCAACGACTCATTGGGCGTCACGCAGTATGTCATTGAGACCGTCAGCCCTTACCTGTCAGCGTCTTACTTCCCGGCGATTATCTTTATGATTACGGGCGCGTTGGTATTTGCAACGGCATCGTCTTGGGGAACGTTTGCAGTAGCGATGCCAATTGTTCTACCTTTGGGCGAACAGCTTGGTGTGCCTCTACACTTAACCGTTGCAGCGCTGCTTTCAGCATCAGCGGCAGGGAGCCACTCTTGTTTCTTTAGTGACTCAACCGTGTTATCTGCACAAGGTTCGGGCTGTACAGCAATGCAACACGCAACCACACAGTTTCCTTATGCGTTGATTGGTATTGTTGCAACCGCGATTTTCTTCTTCATCATCGGTTAGCCCCTTTATCTAATTGCAAAACCCTGCTCAAAAATAGCGGGGTTTTGTTCTATCAAGTCAAATGATCCTCTTAAAACTACTTTACGCCCGTTCAGTATAAAAATACTCAAAGATGTACAGCTGCACTCAATAAGGGTTTGGTAAACCTAATATTTTTGGTTTACGCTTAGCGAAGCGTTTATTGTGCAGCAAGGCAGCTTTTGAGTAACTTAAATGCCGCCTTAATACAGTGTTAACGGTTGGAGAGACATGAAAAAGTTAGCCCATGAGATATGGATATTTGATGGAGATCCTGTCCAATTTTTAGGACTCCCATACACCACTCGTATGACTATTGTTAGGCTTTCTGATGGTGGCCTTTGGATTCATAGTCCAATTAAGTTATCAAATTCGATTAGAGAGCAAATCAACAATCTAGGCCAAGTGAAATACTTAATCGCTCCTAATCATTTACACCACTTGTTCTTATCTGAATGGGTATTTGCCTATCCTAGCGCAGAAGTTTATGGCACAGATGAAGTCATTAAGAAGTGCCGTGATATACACTTTCACGCTTCACTTAACCAAGGTGGTAATGCTTGGAACTCTGAGATTGAACAAGAACTATTTTCTGGCTCTCCATTAATGGAAGAGTGTGTGTTTTATCATCGACTTTCAAAGACCTTAATTGTTACTGACCTCGTCGAGAACTTTTCTGGCCAGGACTTTAACTACTGGCAGCGGTTTGTGGCTAAAGGGGCCGGTATTCTTGCTCCGAATGGAAAAATGCCTTTGGATTGGCGCCTAAGTTTTATGTTTAGCAAACAAGAGGCTCGAAAACACTTAAATAAATTGCTGTCTTGGAAACCTAATATATTGGTTATGGCTCACGGCGAAATCGTCCTTGATAATGCAGACGAGTTCTTACAGCGCTCTTTTAAGTGGCTAGTATGAGACAGCATTGAAAACTTACACAACAGAATAGACAATAAGCTATTTTAAAACATCAGGCCCTTTTAGCTTAGTCTTAGGGGGGAATTTACAGAACTACACGTTATGTTTAACGATAAGATCCCCTAATCCTCTTAATTGAGCATTATGCAGCAATTTAAAATTCCGTTAGAATTGCACTTCAAAAACTTCAATGCGAAGAATTCTGGACATTGATACGGACATAAGTTCAAGAGTTAACATAACGCTATAGCAATCTCTTACTAATAATTTACTTCGAGACATTGGCATACTCCCGAAACAAACCCTTCTACTCTAAAGGTTTTGTTAATAATAGTTGCCATGCTTGTTAGTTATTCTCGTTGAACTCAGTATCTTGAAGTTGTTTGAATATATGAATTTAAAAAAGAGACATAAGATGCACAAAAAACTCATCATTCTAAGCTTGCCTATTCTATTAGCCGCATGTGCGGCACCAAAGTATACGGTAGAAACAATCTCGAAAGAAAATCAGAGCAAGGAAATCACCATCGTAAAAGACAACGCCACGCGAGATGTTTTCTTAGATTCGATGCAAGACTGGTGTTTGGATACCGCCCACAAATGCACAGTCGTAAGCGACGGCACGCCTCCTGTTAGCTCTGAGCTAACACTTACTTACGTATCACGCTGGAGCTGGGATTTTAGAACATTTATCGCTGATGCTCAGATCAAAGCCTACAAAAATAACGAAAAAGTAGGACAAGTTGAATTTAAAGCACCAAACAGCGCGAATCCAGATAAATGGGGTAAAGACAACAAACGAATCATTTCGATGATGGATTTGTTATTCGGTAAACAAACCGTGAGTGAGGCTCAATCCAAGATTAAGCTGGGCGAAATGTAATGAGTCGAACAATTGCCCATTTAACAAGCATCATATATTTGTAGAGAAAGATAGGAATGTTTAAGTGACTGAAGTCAAAACCATTGGGCTTTTCTTTATAACCGCCATTGCAGAAATATTAGGCTGCTACTTACCTTATCTCTGGTTAAAGGAAGATAAGTCAGTTTGGCTTTTGGTACCAGCAGCGCTATGCCTTGCTATGTTTGCTTGGCTTCTATCTTTACATCCTACCGCAACTGGCAGAGTTTATGCCGCTTACGGTGGTGTCTATATTTTTGTCGCAATTCTATGGTTGTGGTGTATCGACGGCGTTCGACCAACGCTCTGGGACATAGTGGGGGTTTCTGTCGCTATGCTTGGCATGTCAATCATCATGTTTTCACCCAGAGCATCCTAAACGTAACCGAGGGAAACCCTTACGCTTAGTATTTTGGCTATGTGCTAGATTTATTGATTAATAACATTATGACGTAATTGCTACATAGCCAAAGTATGCTTGGGCTTCACCCCAAAACAGCGCTATTTATAGGAGATACCAATGAACCATGCAGTGAAGGCAAGATTTGATGAGTATCCAAAACATGTGCGTATTCGGATAGAAGAGCTACGAAATATCGTCTTAACTATCGCTTCTGAATTAAAACTGGGGGAAGTTGAAGAATCTCTAAAATGGGGAGAGCCAAGCTACAGTGTGAAAACAGGTAGCCCGGTAAGGATGGATTGGAAACAGAAAACGCCTAGTCGTTATTATCTGTTCTTTAATTGCCAAACTAAGCTCGTCGACACATTCCGCGAACTGTATAGTGACTCACTTGAGTTTCAGGGTAATCGAGCAATAATTCTATCTTTATCAGCACCTTTGCCAGAAGCTTCAATCAAGACCTGTTTAGAATTAGCATTAACCTATCAAAAGCGAAAGAACTTACCTCTTTTAGGTATGTAAAATCGCTTAATAAAACTATTTACGGCCGATTAACCATATTCAACTACTCTACCTTTGTATCCTTTTTAATGCTTCCGCAGTAAAGTTTTAGATTAAGTGGTCACGTTAATAGCGCCGTAACCAAACTAGTAATATCGAAATAAAGAAGAGTTTATGAAATCAAAAATCTTGTTCTTACTTATGCTTGGAGCTCATTTCAATGCTTTTTCAGCGACGAACTATCAAGTCAATGTGGTAGTAACAGAGCCTCAATCAACATTCATTTTTCCGACTTTTAAAATATCCTCTAAAGGAAAAAGCAAAACCAGTTTTGTCGACGGCTGCACGTACTTAGGAACCCTTTCAGAACCGAGTAAAAATAGCATACAGCTTGAAGCTACCATGTCATGCAACCGAGATGGCGCTACGTCAAGGATGGAAATGCCGGTATTTGTACTCAACTCCGAGGGTCAAAGCGCGAGTTATGATCTTGTAGAAAACGGGATCGTGATGTGGAAATATTCTGTAGAAGTTAAGCCGTCACTTAAAAAGTGATATATCAGAAATACTAAAGTAACAATCAGCACTATTAACCGCCGTTTAAGTGTAATAGGTATATTCTTTACGACTTAATGACGTTACTTGTTGCCGCAAGTCTCCAACTCATGTACAAAACAGCCCTAATTTTAATAGGAGCTAAGTGGCATGAATTTAATTGTACGTCAGGTAACTTTAGGTGATGCTGAAGGCATTACAAACGTCCTCAACCCCATCATTATTGAAGGTTTATACACTGTATTAGATACGCCTTTCACACCTGAAGAAGAAAAAGAGTTCATTACTCATTTCCCAGAACGGGGCGTGTTTACAATCGCTTTATCCGAAAATAGCTCACAAGTCATTGGTTTCCAAAATATTGAGCCCTTTGCACAATATACAAAAGCTTTTGACCATGTTGGCATAATTGGTACGTTTGTTAGTGACGGTGCTCGTGGCCAAGGTGTGTCTAAACAGCTTTTCAAATCGACATTCGAAGTAGCCAAACAAAAGGGTTACGAAAAACTATTTGCGTACGTTCGCAGCGATAATGAGCGAGCGTTATCAGCCTATCTCAAACAAGGCTTCGAAATCGTAGGGACCGCGAAGAAGCATGCAAAAGTTCGTGGGAAATACGTAGACGAAGTCCTCATTGAGAAGTTTTTGTAGGTGTTAAGTCGCTAAACACTAAGCACGCATATAAGAACATTTGAACCAAGACTCAATTTCCGTCGTAGAAATGTCTTTTCTAAAATAGGTTATTTGAAATGAAACTGACCTCGGAAACTGAGTCAAGAATAATAGAAATGGCATGGGAAGACCGCACCCCATTTGAGGCTATCGAATTTCAATTTGGTTTGAATGAATCCGACGTGATTCAGTTTATGCGTAGCCGGCTCAAATCAAGTAGCTTTAAATTGTGGCGTAAAAGGGTTTCGGGGCGCAATACAAAACACAACAAGCTACGAAACTCAGACATCATTAGAGGTTATTGCCCAACTCAATATAAGCCGCGATAGCGAACTGCACTTGGCATAAATTTTTATTACGAATCGCAACATTTATCGCCCTACCTTTGAATCAACTCCATGATTGGAGGGGAATAGTCACCACTTAAATCAACCTAGGTGTTTCAGGGCGATAATAAATTCAATGGGAGTCATATTAACATCCTCAGACGCCATCAAACTAATGATTCCACAGAAAAGATTGACACAAAACGCCCACTAAAAGTAAGTCAGATTAAGGCGTCATTTAACCCGTGTATCAATCTTCTTTGACCTTCTGTTTAGGCACTAGAATCACTAACCTTCTATTTTATCTTTGAAGGCACAGACAAAAAGCTGCATGATTAAAAAGGAAAAATAGCGGATAACGGTTTAACAAGCACTCGGAGCTTGGAGGCAATTTTGAACAAATTACTTATGATATTTGCGTTGGTTTCTTTACCTTGCTTGGCCTCTGATGATGTTGAAGATCCCTGCAAAGTAAAAGGCGGTGGCGTTATGGCTGGTTATCAGTGTGTAGAAAAGAAGATGGAATCTGCAGATAAAGAGCTTAACGAAAGTTACAAGGAAGCAATCGCTAGAATAGGTGAGGAAGAAAAAGCACTAAGGGAAACATGGTCTCAGACCGAACTGGTAGAGCCATTTCGAAAGGCCCAAAGAGCTTGGCTAAAATACAGAGACGCCGAATGTGAATTTACGGGCCTGTCTTCCACACCCTCACCCTGGCAAGGTGTCCAGATTGAAGAATGTAAGTTAAGAATGACGTTAGAACGCGTCGAATACTTCAATGGTGTATACGTAGGCTAAACGGATTACATCTAACAAGGCACTTCAATAAGATTCGCAACTCTTGGCAATTTCAGTTTAAATGTACTCGGTGTTTAAGATGCAAACGTTCAGGTTGAGTGGTCGCTCCGCTTACTACTTAACCCTGCGTTGTGCGTAAAGCTAATATGGGTGTGAAATAATTATGGAAAAAGACGATTTAGTTGGGATAGTAGTTAAGTATTTCGAGAAAATAGATGCCGGTGATCCTAGCTATCTGGATCTATTCTCAGAGGATGTTGATTTTTTCTTTCCTAAATTTGGGCAAGCGAAAGGAAAGAGTGCCTTAGTGGAGTTTGGCAATAGGATTGGTAGCTCGTTGATTAGTATCTGGCACGACATAGACGGCTTTCAAATAACGACTGCTGGAAACAAGGTCATTGTTGAAGGACAGGAAGGCGGCGTAATGAGTGATGGTACCTCTTGGCCGGACAACAAAGTTTCCACAGGGCGTTTTTGTAGTGTATTTGAGTTTGAAGGAAAAATGATAAGTCGTATGTTTGTGTACGTAGACCCTGACTTCCCGAGTCGAGATTTTGAGAGAATTTCCGTGCTGTCAGGCGAGAGCAACGTGCGACAAACTGTTCAAGCCTGAATACTACCGTTACCGCATGGCATCTTTGTTATGCGGTAGTATTCGTAGTTAAGGTGTGTTGAGGGCTTTGATATCGCTTTACTCACACCTTATCAGTGCGTTAGCCACATTCCCTTACTGATAGAAATGCTACTTTCTTCAATCGTCCTGTATTATGATAATGAAAAAGATTGCATTAATTTTAAGATTAAAATGAACCAAAAATTTTTTCTAAAACTACTCCCTGTCCCTTTTCTTCTAGCCGGTTGCCAGTCTACGCAAAGCCAGCTACAGCCTATACCTGAAAACGTATTATCAAACCTATCGACTCAATGGGCAGTGAGTGGTAGAGGCCTGTTTTCATTCCGATGCTTATAGCTTAGAGCAATCGGTAAACTATCGAGAGGCCATTAACTATTCTTTTTCTACTTGGCTAGTCGATCAGTCCGATATCGATCAGTCGGTAAATGAAGCTCGTGTAGCGTTATCAGAATATCAGTCTCAGAATGATGGTTTAGGAACAACATGTAAGGATTGGCACCTACCCCTAGAATCTGGATTGCGAGAAGTTAACAATCATAAGAATCAAGTGGCGATAGACCAACAGCGAGCACATGAAATACATAAAGCAAACGCTTCTAAACCTGTGACGTATTCAACACCAGCATCTACTTCGACTAGTAATGTTGTTCACTGTTACAAATTGGAAGACGTTAGCTTGAATAAGAACATTCAAACCTTTAATGGAATGATATGCCCTATAGGCTGGCTTAAATATTATGGCTATTAATGTATTTGATTAATACAGGACTTAAGAATGAACTCTAAGTTTAATTTTTAGTTCAAGATTGGGTTTCTTGTTTACAATGTTATGTTTCCAGTTGGATTACCGTATTCGAATAGATTGACGAAGTTAATCAATATATGTGTATTGATGCTTACTTTTTATCGAGTTATCTTTGTTTGATAGCCATTAAAACGAGTAAGGAAACAAAGTGACTGTGTTAACAAAAGGCATACACCACGTAGGTTTAACCGTATCTAACCTAGAAGCAAGCGCGAAGTTTTTCACTGAACAATTAGGTTGGAGTGAAGTAAAAAGAAATCCAGACTACCCGGCAATATTTGTGAGTGATGGGCATATCATGCTTACACTATGGGCGGCTAAGGCTGATGCCGCCACTCCATTTGACAGAAAAACGAATATTGGTTTGCATCACTTAGCTTTACTGGTAGAGACTGAGAAGCAACTCTATGAGTTGCGTGATCAATTTATGGCGTCGGGAATCGAAATTGAGTTTGGTCCCGAGCTTGTTAAAACAGGACCCGCAAAACATTTAATGTGTTACGACCCAAGTGGTATTAGGGTTGAGTTTTTCTGGGCGGGCTCATAAAACAAACATAACAAAGTTTTATAATAGGGATTTGGTACACATGGCATTGTTAGTTTGCACCGCCTTTGGTGTTTAAGGTGCTCAGCAGAAGCTTGTGTATTGAATGCCCTCCCCTCCTACTACACATTTTGCGACTTACGAGTAAGTCCAAAAGGATAAATGTTATGTATAAAATCGGCGTTGTTTTATTTGATGATTTCACGGATGTCGATTTCTTTCTTATGTATGACTTGCTAGGGCGCACAACCGACAGTTGGACAGTAAGTATACTTGGAACTAAATCTGAACATCATTCCCACCTCGGTATGAAAGTTAAAACAGACGGACACCTTTCTGAGGTGACGAATCAAGATGTCGTTCTTATTACAAGCGGCAAACGGGGTATTCCAGCCGCTTTAAAAGATGCTGAATTTATGTCAGCGTTGAATCTTGATCCAAATAGGCAGCTAATAGGTTCGATTTGTGCGGGATCATTCATCCTCCATGAACTCGGTTTACTAAAAGGCAAGCGATTAACAACAAACCCAGATGCAAAGGATGTTCTACAAAGTATGGGAGGAGATGTTAAGGATCTGCCTCTCGTGATAGACGGTAATGTAGCGACGGCCGGTGGCTGTCTTTCACTGATGTATCTAATTGGTTGGTTAACAGAGCGGCTATTTGACTCAAACAAACGAAAAGCTATACAAAATCAATTGATACCTGCTGGGCAATTAGATCTATTTGAAGAGCTTATTGCCACAACTATTCAATCAGCAGAGTTAGCAAGCTCGGATAACAAGGCGTTAAATAATCATTCATAACATGTGGTGTTTTACATGACATTAGTTTTAGTGTTTAGGGTAAGTCACACATCAGTCTTGTGTGACTTACCCTTGAACATAACGCCACTTGGGGAAATTAACTTACAGGGAGTAAATCAATTGGTAAAAATGTACGGTTCTGAAGAGACAAGAGCGTTTTGCTGTAACTGTAAAGAAGTAACGCTACATCGGTACGAAAGCTTCTCTAAAGCGCAGGAAAAGACCGAGAAAAAAGCTAAAGGTTTCTTCTCTAGTCTATTTGCAGCAATAATTGGCTCATTAATGGAAGGCGAAGCGACTGGTGACTACAAATGTACAATATGCGGCACTAATCTTCACACGCCAGATAATTTAGATTAATAGTCATTGTCTCTAATGCCACGGCTAGTGGCACGCAACATGATTTATAGACGGCTCTAGTGGGTTTGAAGCGTATGCACCTTATGCATTGCATTTAGGGTTTTGAGGTTGTGTTGCGGATCAAGTAGTGCGCTTTTATCTCTGACAAGGGGCTAAAGCAGAGCAAAAACAAGGGACAAGAAAAGAAGTAGTTTTACTTGAGTATCAATGAATTACAGACACAAAAAAGCCCACCAAAAGGTGGGCTTTTTTAAAATTTGGTGGGTCCGGGCGAACTCGAATCGCCGACCCCTACCATGTCAAGGTAGTACTCTAACCAACTGAGCTACGGACCCAAATTTTTATGTTCCTAACCATTCAATTCAGAATGGTGCGTCCGAGTGGACTCGAACCACCGACCCCCGCCATGTCAAGGCGATACTCTAACCAGCTGAGCTACGGACGCATTTCTCTGGAACGACGAGGATATTAGCTATAAGCGAACGGTGGTGCAAGCACAAATTTACCAACTTTGAACCGTTTGGCGAAAATGTAAACTCAACACGCGTTTTCAGATGATTTTATCAGCAAAGCTGAATCCTTCATGGATTAAAAGTGTGATCTATATAACTTTTATTATCTCACTTAATTGTCGTAAGGCACTTCACTGAGCATCCAAATCTGTAAGATTTGCGATACCTTAGGGCAAGTGCCGAACAAAATCTGATATTTAGGTTTAAATGGTTCGCCGATATAGGTTGTACGGATCAACTCTCCTGTTTTGACGTCTACTTGAGTGCTCACCCTGCCTTTGAAGTTTTGAAATATGACAAACTGCTCACTGTGGTAAACCATTTGCTCTCGGTAAAACAAGAAATGATCTTGGGGTGTCTCTGTCAATTCACACTCCAGTGGTTTCAAATTAGGTATCGCACTAACATTAGATGCGATGAACAATGCTGACAAAATCCATCCGTATCGCATATGGCTGCCCTATTCTGCACTCTTTTTCAAAGTATAGGTCTTGCCTTGAGGACAGATACAAAAAAGGCTTTGATCATCTCTAATCAAAGCCCCTTGTTTCTGCTGGTTAATTGTCGTGTTTAGTCGTCCGCCTCAAACACAACGTTATAATTTTCGGTGTATGTACAATTCGGCTGACGGCTACAAGTAAAGAAACGTCTCCCTTTGAACTCACCTTGGCTTGCGGTTTTAATGATCATCGGACTGCCGCATTTTTTACAAAAACGCACTTCTTTATCGGGCTCAATCAAATCAATGTGTGCCGCAAGCAAACGACGTAATCGCCCAACTTGATAACTGTGCTTTATCGAGGCGCCAATTAAAGGCAGGTTGGCCGTCTTACAAACATGAATCAATAACTTTTGTCTTTCTATCTTACCCTTGTTTAGCTCCTGCCCATTATCCAATTCAACGATAACGCGCGGCTCTAGTGTCCTTGGGTCACAAATAACGTAATCAAAATAGCTTCGAGATATACGATTGTTCGCGACAAAAAACTGCTTCTTATTTTTGATTTCTTTTGGCGTAACCAAACTGGACATGTTTACTTTCGCGAATACTACGGCATGCTCCCCTACCGCCGCTCTTAACGCATTATAGAACGCACCCTCTTGACCTCTGAGCAGAGGGCCTTTCGAGCGATAAGGATAATCACGCGTGTCATCGTGCTTAATCACGTACTTTTGAATAACAAAGAAGAATAAAACCAGAAGAACAACAATGATAAAAATGTTGGTCATAAATAAAGTGCATCCAAAACAACTCGTTGCTCAAAGCGTAAATGGAAATGTTATGCAGAGCAACAAAACCTCGCAATTTTGAGGCGCCACGACGATAGCGAGAAACAGAAAATTTTGCTCACCAATAAAAACGAGCCAATCACACACTTGGATTGGCTCGTTTAAATTTTGTTAATACATTATGTATGCTAAGAATCAACTATTAGCGTCTGGCTGATTCTCTGGCATCGCATCAATAAAAGCTGGCAGTTGATTGCATGACTGCACAACAGCGTTAATGGTTGGATAAAGAGAAGTATCTACACCAAAGCGTTGTGCGTTATAAAATTGTGGTACCAGACAAATATCGACAATAGATGGCGAGCTTGTCAGGCTAAACTTGCAATCACCATTTAGTTTACGATGCTTCTGAAGTTTCTCTTCTAATGCTGTAAAACCTTTGTGGATCCAGTGATGAATCCAAGCGACTTTGCGCTCTGGTTCGCAAGCTAGCTCCCCCTCTAAATACTGTAGAACTCTTAAGTTATTCAGGGGATGAATCTCCATTGCAATATCCTGAGCCAAAGCTAGCGCTTGGTATCGAAGCGGCGTTTGCTCGGGGATCACAGTGACATCCGGGTAGTGTTCTTCTAAGTATTGAATGATCGCCAGTGACTGGGTTAACTGAACCTCCCCATCCACCAGCAAAGGAACCAGTTCAGAAGCGTTTAACTCATGGTACTCGTCACTGTGTTGTTCGCCACCATTGCGCACCAAGTGTACCGATTTTGAATCATACGGTAACTCTTTAAGATTCAAGCAGATACGCACACGATATGCCGCCGATGATCGCCAGTATCCGTATAAAATCATGCTATCGCTCATATCGTCTCCCAACCAGCACTGTTAGTGCCTGAGATATTGGCTAACTTGTTGGTCAATCGAACCGAATATGTTGTTGCCATCCGCATCGAACATTTCCAATCTGATTGAATCTCCAAACGACATGAAGTTAGTCGACGGCTTACCATCACGAATGGTTTCAATCATGCGAACTTCCGCGATACATGAATAACCAACACCACCCTCCTCAATCGAAGTGCCATGTTCCGTTCCCTGCTTGTTGGATACCGTACCTGAGCCTATAATCGCCCCAGCAGATAGCGGGCGCGTTTTAGTCGCGTGAACAATTAAGTCTGCGAAATCAAACGTCATATCGATACCTGCATTCGGGCGACCAAACGGCTTGTGGTTGTAGGTCGAGACCAATGGTAAATGCACTTTGTTTTCGTACCACGCATCGCCTAGTTCGTCTGGTGTTACTGCCACAGGAGAAAACGCAGAAGAAGGTTTAGATTGGAAAAAACCAAACCCTTTAGCTAACTCTGCCGGAATTAGCCCACGCAGTGAGACATCATTCACCAGCATGATCAAACGAATCGACTCCTGAGCCTCTGCAACACTTGCGCCCATTGGTACGTCACCAGTTACCACAGCAACTTCACCTTCGAAATCAATACCCCATTCATCACTGGCAAACTCGATATTGTCACAAGGTCCAATAAAGGCATCAGAGCCTCCTTGGTACATCAACGGGTCCGTCCAAAAACTCTCTGGCATTTCAGCGCCGCGAGCTTTTCGAACCAACTCAACGTGGTTTACGTAAGCACTGCCATCAGCCCACTGATAAGCGCGAGGAAGCGGCGACTCACAGTAGTGCGCTTCAAACTCTTCATACCCTGCAATCGTGCCATTGTTCAGTGCAACGTATAGCTCTTCCAGTTGTGGTGCTAGCGTATCCCAGTTATCAAGTGCCACCTGCATCGTCGGTGCTAAGTTCATGGGGTGGAAAATTTCTGTCGCTGGTACGCAGCGCGTTAAGTCTTTGCTCACGACCATCAACAAACCGTCACGAGTGCCATTTTTCTTGGTTGCTAATTTCATCCTTGCCTCTTACTTCTCTTGCCAGCTATAGACGTATTCTTTGTTTTCTACTTTTTCCAGCTCATCCGAAAACTGAAGTGCGTGACGCGTATCAATCATGACCGCGACTTCGTCGGCAAAAGTCTTCTTATGCTCTCGCCCTGCCTTGAAAGCTTTCGGGTGAGGGCCATGTGTAAAACCTGCTGGATGGAATGTCACCATACCCGCTTCAATGTTGTCACGACTAAAGAAGTCACCTGCATGGTAGAACAAGACTTCGTCATAATCGTCATTGTTGTGGTAGAACGGTACTTTGAGCGCTCCAGGATCACTTTCAATTGGACGAGGAACGAAGGTACACACCACAAATCCTGCTCCTACAAATGTAGTATGTGCAGAAGGCGGTAAATGGTAACGATGTGACATAAGTGGACGAATATCACGCCAGTTCACTTTTACTACCGCCAAATCACCATGCCACCCAATCGCATCCAGCGGGTTGAATGGGTAAGTGATAACACTGACTTTATCGTGGCGTTTCACCTGAACCTGTGTTTGATTCTCAGAATATTGAGCACGGAACTGATCGTTGATCGACGGCGTTTCTAAAACCGCCGGATCAAACACCGCGTGGTTTCCAACCATGCCTTTTTCGGGCAATGTATAAGCCGCATCGGTGTTTTCAATCATCAGAATGAACATCGGCTCGCTTGGTTCTAAACGCCAGCTCGTTGAGCGCGGGATCATGACATAATCCCCTTCGCTCACTTTCAAATGACCATAATCACAGTAGAGATCTGCCGTACCTTGGTGGATGAATAGCAGTTCGTCGCCATCAGCGTTTCTCACCAAGAAGTCCATTTTTTCATCCATACGCCAAACACGAACTTTACAATTCGCGTTGTGTAATAGATGCGGGACTGCCCACGGGGTAATATGGCTGGCTTTCTCCACTAGATTAAAATCGAACGCTCGTGGACGTAGCTCGCCCTCCCACTCAGACCACCCCGTTGGGGCATGTTGATGATGAAAATGTGTTGCGGGGCCGAAGAAGCCACTTCGACCTGCCTCACGTTCATAAATTGCCTCTTCCGGGAAGTCAGCATGTGCTTGTTTAGAGCACACTCCCTCCCGATGAGGGAATGTGATCCATTTATGCATCGCTCAATACTCCTCGGCGAATTTGGTCTTCTTCTATCGATTCAAACAACGCTTTGAAGTTACCCTCGCCAAAGCCTTCATTGCCTTTACGTTGGATGATTTCGAAGAACACAGGGCCGATAACGGTTTGAGTAAAGATTTGTAGCAAGATGCCATCTTTCGTTGGCGCACCATCAATAAGAATCTGCAAATCACGAAGCTTGCTTACATCTTCGCCGTGGCCTTCAACACGCTGATCGACTTTCTCGTAATAAGTATCTGGCGTTGGCATAAAGTCCATGCCTCGCTCACGCAAGGTTTTGACCGTTTCGTAGATGTCGTCAGTGGTCAATGCGATGTGTTGAATACCTTCGCCATTGTATTCACGGATAAACTCTTCAATCTGTGATTTATCATCTGACGACTCATTGATAGGAATTCGGATTTTGCCGCAAGGTGCGGTCATCGCACGGCTGACAAGACCAGTCAGCTTACCTTCGATATCGAAATAACGAATTTCGCGGAAGTTACCAATGCGCTCATAGAAACCTGACCAGACATCCATGTTGCCTTGCTTAACGTTGTGCGTTAAGTGGTCGATTTCGTAAAGACCAACATTCGCTTTTGATAAACGCTCATCAGCATCATCATAAAAACGAAAATCGACATCATAAATGCTCTGCTTTCCATAACGATCGACAAAATAAAGCAAGCTTTCACCGATGCCATAAATAGCAGGAATGCTAAGCTCCATCGGCCCAATTTCCGTTTTATATTCTTTACCGCCATTCTCTAACGCATGCGCCAGAGCAACGGTGGCGTCTTTCACACGAAATGCCATGCCACAAACCGACGGACCGTGAACTTTGGCGAATCCCTCAGCTTGGCTATGCGGCTGCGCATTCACAATAAAGCTAATGTCACCTTGTCGATATAACCACGCTTCTTTTGAGCGATGCTTTGCAATCTCCGCAAAACCTAACGATATAAACAGATCTTTAAGCTGTTGAATGCCTTTGTTGTCAGCAGCGGTATATTCAACAAACTCAAATCCGTCTGTTCCTAATGGGTTATATGCATCAACCATGACTTTCTCCTTGTCTCAGTAGCTTTTGTTTGGACTTATTTTTCTAACTTGGCGCAGGTATTGAGAAATTGGAATACGTGGGGAGAAATCTTTATCTTGGCGATTTTTACGCACAATTGTAAAATATATGTTACACGAAGAATGCGCGTCGAATCCACTTTTGTAAACATTAAATAAACTGCCTACTTTCAATATATTAGATTGATATTTTCGGCTTTACGCCATCACATAAAATGTAAACAAGTTGTTACTTTGGCATTTTATCTTGGCAACGTAACTCAAAAAGTAAAAGGGGATGGAAAATCTATTGCCCCCTATCTCTATCCGATTTATTCATTTGCTCCTGCAAAACATCAAAAGTAATGTTTCGTGACGCTTCATACAGTTCGAAAGGCTCATCGGTCAGAATCGTGTCATGGATACCCCTTTATTGATTCACCTCAGTTTTATTCAAAAGTAACTATGCCATAAGTGGTGCTCTGTTCCCTTTCGAGCCGAGCCACAAGGCTTCACGCTCGATCAGAAAAAGAGACATCTAATGACGCACATTAATCAAGAACGCTTAGTTGAACACTTTTGCCAACTAGTACGTATCGACAGCGAATCAAAAAACGAAAAACAAATTGCAGAAACACTGGCAGAACAGCTAGGCGAGCTAGGCTTTACCGTGCACAAGCTTCCAGTGCCTGAGCACATTTCTAACGGTTTTAACGTGTACGCCCGTTTAGACGGCAAAAAAGACGGCTCTATCCTAATGAGCTGTCATATGGATACGGTCACTCCAGGTATTGGCATT
This sequence comes from Vibrio sp. 2130-1, assembly GCF_033339515.1. NCBI lineage: Bacteria > Pseudomonadati > Pseudomonadota > Gammaproteobacteria > Vibrionales > Vibrionaceae > Vibrio > Vibrio sp. 2130-1. Next base: position 411,775 of record NZ_JAWOUT010000002.1, on the reverse strand, counting down.
GAGCCACTCATCGAAGACGGCATTATCCGTTCAAAAGGCCATACGATTCTCGGTGGCGATGATAAATCTGGTATTGCTGCCATCATGGAAGCCGTTCGTTGTATTCAAGCGGAAAACCGTGAGCACAAAACGTTAGAACTTGCTTTCACCGTGTATGAAGAAGGCGGTTTATTCGGTTCACAATACTTCGATATGTCACACGTCACTTCAACGGAAGCAATCGTGTTAGATACGGGTGGCCCTATTGGCACCATTGTGACCGCAGCCCCAGGCCAGCAAAAGATCATGGCAAAAATCAAAGGTCGACCAGCACACGCAGGGCTTGCGCCAGAAGAAGGCATCAGTGCGATCATGGTGGCGGCAGATGCCATCAACCAAATGAAGCTGCTTCGCATCGACGAAGAAACGACAGCCAACATCGGTATGGTTAACGGCGGTCAGGCCACAAACATTGTTATGCCTGAATTAAAAATCGTGGCAGAAGCACGCTCCCTGAATGGCGATAAACTAGATGCTCAGGTCAATCATATGATCTCAACATTAGAGTCTGTCTGTGAAAAACACGGTGCAGAAGTCGACATTGAATCTAGCCGAGCCTACGACGCTTTTGTTATTGAAGAAAACCACCCACACGTAAACGCTATAAAAGCAGCGTTTTCAGAGTTAGGAATTGACGCCTTCACAAAAGGCACTGGCGGCGGTAGCGATGCCAACAACTTTAACAAGAAAGGTCTCACAACGGTCAACCTTTCAACTGGCATGGCAAAAGTACACACGACAGAAGAGTTTATCGCGGTAAGTGATATGGTCAAAATCACTGAGTTCGTGAAACATTTCCTAGTCAGTTAACGTCATGCCTTTTGAAGAGCAGACTGACTATCTTCCCCTTCTAGCCTGTGCTTGAAGGGGATTTTAATTTGTATCGAAGCAAAATTACTTCCCGTCATGCCAACTTGATATCAGATCTTCAAAGAAATTCCCCTAGCTCACTTTTTGAGACTAGACAGCTCAACACCTGACACCCTGTTACAGTAATGTTAAAACTCGATTGTGTAGACAATTTATACAATATACATTTCTGGCATCTTTCAGGATGAAAAGAGTGAGACAAGGATGAAATTACCTAAGTTGCTTTTATTAGCGTCGATGATGAGTCCAATACTGGCAACATCAAGCTATGCCGTGCCGTATCCCTCGGGTGTGACCCTCGATGAGACACAAGAAATTACGCTAAACAATGGGGCTGAAGTTACTTCTATTGACCCAGCCAAGCAAGCTGCAGAGCCCGCTTTTAATCTCGGTCGAGACCTGTTTGAAGGTCTGGTCATTCAAGATAAGCAAGGTAAAACCATTCCTGGTGTTGCTGAGTCTTGGTCAGTCAATGACAACAATACGGTTTATACCTTCCACTTACGTGATGCAAAATGGTCAAATGGCGAAACGGTCACTGCACAAGATTTTGTCTACAGCTGGCAACGCTTACTGAATCCAAGCACTGCTTCACCCTACGCTTGGTTTGCGGCCATTCCAAATATCGAAAACTCGCAAGCGATTATGAAGGGCGAAGCCGAACCCGAGTCCTTGGGCGTGAAGGCGCTGGATGAAAAAACATTCCAGGTAACACTCGAAGAGCCTATTCCCTTCTTTACGAAACTATTAAGTCATCCAGTGCTTGCCCCCGTTCACAAAGCGACCGTTGAAAAACATGGCAACCGTTGGACCCAGCCTGAGCATATCGTTACAAATGGTGCGTTTACTGTCTCTGAATGGAAAGTTAACGAAAAACTGGTGATGGTTAAAAACCCACATTACTGGGACGCAAGCAATGTAGTGCTGGAAAAAGTCACCTGGCTACCAATTGGTGATGCAAACGTAGTGCTAAACCGCTACCTAGCCGGTGAGATAGACCAAGCGGTTTCCATTCCTGCCGCTCAGAAGAAAAAGTTAATTCAACAACGCCCACAAGAAGTGGCAAGCACCAGTGCGTCTCTTGGCTCCACATTCTATTACCTCAACACTCAACAAGGACCAACAAAAGACGTGCGGGTCCGTAAAGCCCTCTCATATGCCATTGACCGTCAACTGTTAACGAGTGCTATCTTGAGAAACGGTGGGGTTCCAATGTATACCCTTGTGCCACCTCAAACAGATGGTTTTAAATCTCACACTCCTGAGTTCGCAACTTGGAACCGTCATAAACGTATCGAAAAAGCGCAGCAATTACTGTCAGAAGCTGGATACGATAAAAGCAATCCGCTTAAGTTGACGTTTACCGTACCAACTTTCTCGATGGACGTAAAAATGGCAACCACCATGGCAGGCATGTGGAAAAGCCGATTGGGTGCGCAAGTCACGATAAAACAGCTAGAACCGAAAGTGTTCTACGCACTTAAAGAGCCGACCGACATTACTCGCGGCGGCTGGACGGCTGACTACAATGAAGCCTCTACATGGTTGGATATCTTCGTTTCTAGTGGCGAGTACAACGATTCTCGTTATAACAACCCGCAATACGACGAGTTAATGGCTCGCTCAAAGACCATGAGCAACCCATCAGAACTGTATCTACAAGCAGAAAGCATGCTGATTGAAGACATGGCCATTATTCCTATTTATCGTCCGGGTAACGATCAATACCTCATCAAGCCTTACGTGGGCGGCTACGAACTGACAAACCCTGAGTCGTCGTACTACCGCAAGAATGTCTATGTAAAAGCCCACTAAAAGCATGTTTTCGGTCTGAGTCGGCAAGTTCAATGTTTACTTGCCGTTCCTCATATCTCTCGGTGGAGAAGGCAACCTGAGCTCAGACCATTTTTTATTCATAACCGTTCGAAGTGATTTCGGATGACCAAAGGATGATGGATCATGATTTGGTACATTGTTAAGCGATTAGCTATCGCTATCCCCACGCTTCTATTCATCGCACTCATATCATTTTGGCTGATGCACATTGCACCAGGGGGGCCATTTGATATGGAACGGCCTATGCCAGAGGTGGTACGTGCGAATATCGAAGCAAAATTCCATTTGGACCAGCCCTTCCTTACTCAGTTTTGGATTTACATTGGTAATTTCATACAAGGAGATCTCGGTCCGAGCTTCGTTTATCAAGACTTCAGTGTTACACAGCTCGTCGCACAATCATGGCCAGTTTCAGCAGTATTAGGCGTACTCTCCTTTTGTATTTCCGTTCCACTTGGCATGTTGCTTGGCACCATTGCGGCATTGAACCGAAATAGCCGCCTAGATTACGGCCTGATGACACTTTCGATGACTGGAGTTGTGGTTCCGGCTTTCGTGCTTGCTCCAGTTTTAGTCATGATCTTCGCTATTCAGCTCGGCTGGTTCCCTGCTGGTGGTTGGGAAGGAGGAAAGCTGGCTTTTCTTGTTCTTCCCGTGCTCAGCCTGGCGATTGGCTCCATTGCGAGTATTGCACGCGTCATGCGTGGCGCAATGATTGAAACGCTCAACCAACCATACATTCGAACGGCAAAAGCCAAAGGTTTGTCCACATCCTACATTTTATTCCATCACGCTTTGCGACCATCCCTGATTCCCGTCGTTGCGATGCTCGGCCCTGCGTTTGTTTCTGTCGTGACAGGCTCGGTGATTATCGACATTTTCTTTGGTACAGGTGGCATGGGACAACACTTTGTGTCTGGGGCTCTCAACCGCGACTACGGCCTAGTAATGGGCATTACTCTGATTGTCGCTTCACTCACTATCTTCTTTAACCTTGTGGTCGACTTGCTATATACGATTATCGACCCTCGTATACGCGTTTAGGAGTCCGGCATGTTAACGATCAAAAAACTGGATACACAAGCTCTTCAAGATCAAGTCGTCGACAATATTGAAGCCGTCGAAGGTCGCAGTCTTTGGCAGGATGCATGGACTCGATTTCGTAAAAACAGAGCCGCGATGACATCAGTGTATGTTTTGGCGTTCATTACCTTATGCATCACCTTCGGCCCCTCTCTTGCCGCTTTTGGCCATGATGAAATTGACTGGGAAGTGCTCATCGATCCATACGAACTAGGGAAACCTTCACTGAGTAGTGGCCATTACTTTGGTACCGATGATCTCGGGCAAGATGTCTTTGCTCGCACGATGCAAGGCGGCAGGCTCTCTATTTTGGTGGGTTTTGTCGGGGCCTTAGTCGCCGTTGTTATTGGTACGATTTGGGGAAGTATTTCCGGCTATCTTGGCGGCGTTGTCGATAGCGTAATGATGCGCATTATTGAGGTGCTCGATTCGGTGCCATTTATGTTTATGGTTATCCTGTTTGTTACCCTTTTTGGCAACAACATCTACCTGATTTTTATCGTGATCGGAATGGTATCTTGGCTGGGCATTGCCCGTGTTGTACGTGGTGTCACCTTCGGTCTAAAAAAGCGAGAGTTCATCGAAGCCGCACACTCTATTGGGGTTTCTAAATTGACAATTGTCCGACGCCATGTTCTGCCTAATGTGCTTGGGATCGTGATGGTTTATTCCTCCTTAATGGTACCAGGATTCATTATGTTCGAATCGTTTTTAAGCTTCTTAGGGCTTGGTGTTCAACCACCCGACACGAGCTGGGGAATCCTAATCTCCGAAGGCGCAAAAACGATTGACGTTGCATTGTGGATGCTGCTTTTTCCCTCTCTGTTTTTAGTTGCCACCCTCTTTTGTTTTAACTTCATCGGCGATGGCTTGCGTGATGCTCTTGACCCGAAAGACCGATAAGGACAAACCCATGCTATCTATTGAAAACATGAACGTGCGCTTCGATACGCCAGATGGGCAAGTGCAAGCGGTCAGTAATCTCTCCTACTCGATTAAAGCGGGCGAAACTCTTGGGATTGTTGGGGAATCAGGTTCGGGAAAAAGCCAATCTGTTTTCGCATTAATGGGGTTAACCGCGGACAACGGCGCTGTGTCTGGAAGGGCAATGTTCCACGGTGATGATTTACTCGCGATGTCTAAAAAGCAGCTCAACCGCATCCGTGCAGAGAAAATCGGAATGATCTTTCAAGATCCGATGACGTCACTTAATCCATTCATGAAAATTGGCAAGCAGCTTTGTGAAGTTCTCATGATTCATAAAGGAATGAGCCGAAAACAAGCAAAAGTTGAATCGATTCACATGTTGGATGCGGTGCGTATTCCCTCTCCCGAAACTCGGATGAATCAATACCCTCACGAGCTATCTGGCGGAATGCGTCAGCGAATCATGATAGCGATGGCGTTGTTGTGTAAGCCCGAGCTGCTAATTGCAGACGAACCAACCACCGCGTTAGATGTAACCGTTCAGGCTCAAATTTTGACGCTATTACGAGACTTACAACAAGAGTTCAACACGGCTATTTTACTGATCACTCACGACATGGGCGTCGTCGCAGAGATGTGTGATCGCGTATTGGTCATGTATGGTGGTCAAAAAATGGAGCAATCAGATACCGAGACATTGTTCGCTCAACCTGCGCACCCCTATACTCAAGGCCTGCTAAAGGCTATTCCTTCTATCACTGAAGATATGCCGCGTTTACCAACCATCCCAGGTAACCCACCAAGTGCGTTGATTAACCATAAAGGGTGTCCGTTTAGAGAGCGGTGCGAGCATCGAGAGACGCGTTGCCAATACGAAACCCCACGGTTTTCTCCATTAAACACGAGCAAGTCCATTGCCTGTCACGTTAACGCACCCAGTGTTATCACTCCTATTCAAATAAAAGCTTAAGGAGGCATTATGAATAAAAGAGAAGTCCTCATGTCTGCTCGTGATTTAAACGTCCACTTTCCTGTTTCGCGTCACCTTATTCCAAGTCAACGTAAAATCGTGAAAGCGGTCAATGGTATCGACTTAGATGTTTATCGAGGTGAAACACTTGGCATTGTGGGGGAATCAGGCTGCGGAAAATCAACGCTTGCACGCGCCTTACTTCGCTTAATTGAACCTACACATGGCGAGTTGACTTGGAAAGATCAAGACATGCGCGGGTTTAGTAAGAAAGAGCTTTCCTCTCGACGCAGAGAATTTCAGATGGTGTTTCAAGACCCATCCGCTTGTTTGAATCCGAGATTAACCATCTCAGAATGCATCGCCGAACCACTGCTCACCCACGAGCCACAACTTAAACGGGCAGAGGTAGAAAAGCGTGTCATCGCTATGATGGATAAAGTGGGTCTCTTGGCGAGCCAGCGAAACCGCTATCCACATGAATTTTCCGGAGGTCAATGCCAGCGTGTGGGCATTGCCAGAGCATTAATTCTCAATCCAGATTTGGTCGTGTGTGATGAACCCGTTAGTGCGCTAGACGTCTCCATACAAGCTCAGGTCATCAATCTTCTAGATGATCTTAAACAAGAAATGGGGTTAACACTGGTGATGATTGCGCATGACTTAAGCGTGGTGCGCCATATCAGCGACCGCGTTATGGTGATGTATCTTGGTAAACCTATGGAAGTAGGACGTTACGATAAAGTATTTGATGATGCACAACACCCCTACACCAAAGCACTGTTATCTGCTGTCCCAATAGCTAATCCGCAATTAGCACGTGACCGTGAAATACAACTATTGCCCGGCGACCTTCCTTCTCCACTTAATCCACCGAGCGGTTGCGTTTTTCGTACTCGATGCCCAGAAGCAACAGAAGTATGCGGGCAACAGAACCCAATAAAAACAGGCTCGGAGCAGCATCATATCTATTGCTCAAATATGACTTTAGGAACCATTTAATGAACAATACTAACTCAGTAAACCAACGCCTTACGTTATTGCGTGAGGCAATGTCCTTTCACAACGTGTCTGCATATATCGTGACCAACAATGACCCACATAACAGTGAATACTCAGCGGTTCATTGGTTAGCGCGAAGCTGGATTTCAGGTTTTACCGGCTCAGCAGGCGATGTCGTCATTACCCAACAAGGTGGTGGCCTGTGGACTGATGGTCGTTACTATATTCAAGCTGAAGAACAGTTACACGGCACAGGACTTGAACTGTTTAAAGCCAAACAACCAGAAACGCCGACAATTACCAAATGGCTGGCTACCACGCTCCCAGAAAACAGTATTGTCGCGGTTGACGGGCGCGCCATCAGTTACGCTTTTTATCAAGGCCTCAAACAAGCCTTTGAAGCGAAAAACATTAAGATCATTCTCGACCTAGATTTGCTCACACCGATTTGGCTTGAAAGACCACCTCGCCCAAGTGCACCCGTATTCGAGCACCCCACCGCTTTTGCTGGCGTTGACACAGAAAATAAGTTAGCGAGAATCCGTTCTTGGTTAACCGAGAACCAAGTAGATAGCTTATTAGTGTCAACGCTAGATGATGTCATGTGGACAATGAATATTCGAGGTGGTGATACGAATTACTGCCCAGTTTCTGAAGCCTATCTAGTCGTAGAGCAATCACTTGCGACACTGTTTATTGATAAAGCCAAACTGCCTCAAGACGTTGAAAGAGCGCTGACCAAGCAGAGTGTACACATTCGCCATTACAACTACGTAAGTCAGTATTTGAATCAGCAATGTGAGGGATTATCGCTCGCTTTTAACCCGACCCACACAGACAGCTTATTGGTGAGTTCGATTGAACGGAATGTGAATCTAAAGCCAATGGCTTGCCCTGTAACGGCAATGAAGGCCATAAAAAATGCGACCGAGCTAACTAGCCTAGAACAGGCATTAACAGATGATGGTGTGGCAATCGTAAGGTTTATGAACTGGCTCGAAGAGCAAGTTCCAAGCGGACTCGTTACAGAATTGTCTGCTGAGGCACAACTGAATCACTATCGCCGTCAAACCCGACATTATGTGAGTGACAGTTTCCGCACTATCGCAGGCTTCGCAGCTCACGGGGCAAAAATGCATTATGCCGCCGATGAAGAAAGCAATGCCGCAGTCAATGAAAGCAACTTCTTTCTCGTCGATTCTGGTGGCCAATACCTTGGCGGGACAACAGACATCACCCGTACTTTCCACTTCGGGTCACCGACCATTAAGCAGCGCAAAGATTATACCTTGGTGCTCAAAGCGGTCATCCGACTGACTCAGACTCGATTCATGAAAGGCTCTACGGGTGCCAATCTTGATATCATGGCGCGTGGCGTCTTATGGCAACATGGTATTGATTACAAGTGCGGCACTGGACACGGCGTAGGCATTTGCTTGAATGTTCACGAAGGCCCACAAAATTTCTCGCAAAGCCACCACGAGGTTGAGCTAAAACCGGGTATGGTCATTACTAATGAACCAGGCGTTTATCGCGAAGGTGAGTACGGGGTAAGAATAGAGAACATTCTTAAAGTTGTAGAAGTAGAACAAAATGAGTTCGGCACGTTTTACGGTTTTGAGACCATCACTCTTGCTCCAATTGCGACCAACGCCCTTGATTTATCAATGCTAGATCAAGCAGAGCTAGACTGGCTCAATCATTACCATTCACGAGTCTATCAAGCACTTAGCCCTTTTCTTGATGCGCAAGATAAAAACTGGCTGCAAAGCACAACCCAACTTATTGAGAAATAGGATATCAGCAAGTTTTATAACGTTTTCATTTTCATCTCAAACTCCTTGTTTGCCAGCCTTCGGGCTGGTTTTTTTATAGAGATAACGGCGTAAAAAACAAAAACGCCCCGCGATGTTAGCGAGGCGATCCATTAAATTAAAATGATGCAGTTAAACTGCCCTACTGACGACACTTCTGAGTATCAAAATCAACGACGATGGCGGCATTCTCAAAGTCACCAGATACTTTAACGTAGCCCCAGTAGTTACTCTGATTTGACAACGTAATACACTCTCCATTACCAATATTATCTGACCACCCGTGACGATTAGTATCATCCGGCCAACCAGAGTTACTGTATTCAAGCTTTAGGTTGCCCGTACCATTCCCCGTCGTTATCGCCAGATTTGAGCTCTCATTCACCGCTGGCACGCTTAGCCAAATGGTTTGTTGATTTGCCAAGCAAACGGGCTCTCCTGCTGTTAGGCGCCCACCGCTTACTTTACTTTGCACCGCGCAGTCTTGTGGCAATGTGTCATTACCGCCCAACGTTGAGATAACAACACTATGAGTGGCGGTTGCAGTCAAGCCTTCACTGTCTGTCACACTTAGACTGACCGAATACTCCCCTTCACTCCCATATTGGTGCGTCGGCTTGGTTTGTGTACTTGTCGAGCCATCACCGAAGTCCCATAAGACGCTGACGATCTTCCCGTTTGGGTCTGTACTGTTTTCACTGCTAAATGTAATGCTTTCACCGACTTTCCCCTTGTTGTTTGCGGTTATGACTGCATTAGGTGCACCATTTGAGACAAGGGCTTGCTGCCACTGCTCAAACTCACTTTGATATAAATTCGCCCATTGGGTGATCGTTGCCTTGTAATTGCTCCAATTCCCTTGGCGTGTTTCCACCAGCATTTGGTTTACGTCATCTTTATGATTTTCAAACATAAAACGTACAGCTAAGTACCCCCAACGATAAATTCGATCGACATCAAACCCATCATAAGTAGTCTCGAAAATCTCACTTAAGGTATATGTCGAGCCGTCTAAAATCGTCTCAAGTGCTGCTTGGTTGTCATTTTCTTGAGCGACATACTCTGCAATGCCTTCACTCCACCACACTATTTTTTCAGTTGGATGACTAAACCCTCCATAGAGATCAAATCGACCATCTAAGTAATGCACGTATTCGTGCTCTAGGTTCCAGACAAAGTGATCCGCGTTCGCATAAGAGGCTTCATAAGCAATAAAGTTGGGAATATTCCCCGGCTGGGAAGGGTCGCCCTCCAAGTACATACCGCCATTGTCAGTACTAATATCGAAAATTGGCCCTGCGTACTTACCATAATCAGTGCTTGAATCGAAGATATTGACTTGGAGCTGAGTGTTGTGGTCATCTTTTACTGGCTGTTCACCCGTTTCTAAAGACTGATGAAAGTAACCCTCTTCGTAACCCATTTTAGAACATGCGGCCGCGTGTTGCTCTTGCGTCATATTCTGGGACAATATTCGAATTGTCGGACTACAGGTATAAGTTTGCGATAGCACCAAGCCTTTTAGCTCAGTTTCGAAATTACAAATTCCGAACTCACTACAATCTGCGTAATATGAGGCGGTGTCCGCCGCCGCAAGCCAAACCGCGTCACCCCGACCATACATTTCATACTGTTCAAAGATTCGACTCAGCTGACTCTTCACAACAGAACTCGCGTTACCTGTATACTTGGTCAGACGCCCGAGCTCTCGCCCCGCATTCGCGGCCATAAACTCATCTTCAGCACCGATTGATGACGCCCTCAGAGCAAAATCGCCTAAAGCTTTGGCAAGGTCTGTTTGGTTACCAATTACTTGCACAAATTGCTCGTTCCACTGCCCACCAAACAAAATAGTGAAAACACCATTAACCGCATTGCGCATATACCAGTGCTGGGCGTATTGATCATTCCAACGTGTAAGCCACTGGGTCACTTGCGGTAAGTACGCGTGCTGCAAGCCCGCACTATCCATAGTGATGATGACTTCACTAAGCACTTTGCCGTGACGGTCGCTGTTCTCGTAGAAATTTGCGTTGTTAACAAACGCATCCACGGATTCTTTCACCGCTGGGGTAACCCATTCAATAAATGAGATGTTGTCATTGTAAAACTCGGCGTAATAACCCGCGCGTAAGTATAAGAACAACGTTTCTAGTTCATCGCTCCCGCCACCCATATAACCCTTCGCCAAGGTCGTAGTGTGCTTAGCGATGTTGTACATATGATCGGAACTAAATACCGACTCCTGAACCCGACTTTCAGCAGAGAATAACTGGTTCACGCACGTCGCGCCCTGACTTAAAATTTCGCTGATCAATTGGTTACTGCTTTCGGTAACCAATGCTTCCAAATCACAAGCAGTGCTCGACTCATCAAGGCTTTCAAGTGACTGTACTCGAGTTGCCTTGGAGGGCTGAATAGGGAGAGTTGCGGTTGGTTGGTATTCAACTCGATTGGATTCAACACCGTGTGTATGAGCCGAATGTGCATGTTGCTCTGTAACTTGAGAAACTGGCTCGCTTAACGCAAATACGCCAGTGCTGGTTAATGTTGTCGCAATCGCGACACTCAAAGTCTTCAGTTCCATCTAATTTCTTCTATATTGAGTTTTCCTTAGATGCATTACGTCTTTTGCATCGCCACTGCCCTTATTACTGCAAGAGCATCTCCATATAACCTACTCGCAAGACAAGAAGAAACATTTTGTTAACAAATAGATGTGGCGGTATCAGTTTTTGGTACTCGAGTTGCAGTTGCACGAGCTTGCCAGAAATCGATTTGCTTTAGTAATATTGATCAACTAGTTGTTTATCTTTCCATTCAAATATCTTTTATTGCTCCTCACAAAAGCTATAAAATGGTGTCTTTTCTTTTTGCTAAACAACTCCTATGACCGACGCTGATATTGAGCTACAACACCTTTGGTTAGAAGTCCAAGCCGAACGCTGGCAAAACCTGCCACGCTTTTTATTCAGTTACTACTGCTACAAGCACAACCTTGTCAGTAAAACCAACAAAGTTTGCTGGGAGACGGCACGTGCAAGACTGCCCGCTTCAACATCAATAAAAGAGCGAAAAAAGGCGGTGGTTGAACCGTTAGTCCCTGAGGAAGCCGTGGTTGGGTTATTGAAAGCCATCAGCAAAGATGGGGAAATGACATTTGACGTGATGGGAACCACACTTGATACGTTTTTGCATTATGTTGTGATTAGCAAGGAAGAAAAAGCGCGACTTAAATCAAACATGCCAGCTAGTTGGTATCAGCAATCAAACAAGTCGCCTTTGGCACGTTTCGAGCAAGCTGGCATTAAGCTACAAGAGTGATATGTCAGTCATCGCTGACGACAAACACAAAAGAAAAGCGCCTACAATGAGGCGCATTTGATCAAAAATTGAGGTGCCCCTAAACAAAAGTGCAAAGTGACCAACAAAGAAAAAGTCTGGTTATTCTTGAATGCCTCGAATGCGTACATTACGTCTACGTAAAACTTCTAATGTCACGAGCAAACACACCGACATAAAAATCAGCAACGTAGCGACCGCCAATATGGTCGGACTAATTTGCTCTCGAATTCCTGACCACATCTGCCTCGGAACGGTTTTTTGTTCTGCCCCAGTCAGGAATAACGCCACCACAACCTCGTCGAACGAGGTGCCAAAAGCAAACAAGCCGCCAGATATCATCCCCGGACGAATCAGCGGAAAGGTAATGTGTCTGAAAGTATAAACAGGGTTTGCTCCTAAGCTAGCCGCCGCTTTTACCAAGCTATGGTCAAAGCCGCTTAACGTCGCAGTAACGGTAATGACGACAAAAGGCGTACCTAACGCAGCATGTGCCAAAATGACGCCTAAATAAGTTTGTGATAAGCCAAGGCGTGTGTAGAAAAAGTACATCGCAGCAGCAGAGATAATGACTGGTACGATCATGGGTGAGATCAACAGCGCCATAATCGTATTGCGAAAAGGCAAGTTACTACTTGCTAAACCCAACGCCGCCAGAGTTCCTAGCCCTGTTGCAACGAGTGTCGCCATAAAAGCAATAAACGTGCTGTTTTTCAGCGCCAACAGCCACTGATCACTAGTAAACATTTCTTGATACCAGCGAGTAGAATACGCTGCCGAGTCAAGGTTTAACATCCCCTCGGTAAAAGTAAAGTAAGGCGTTGCATTAAACGATAACGGGATGATGGTCAGAATTGGAGCGATTAAAAAGAACAGCACCACCCCACAAAAAGCTAAGTAACCTGCGTAAGCAACTCGCTCTACTTTTGATGCATATTTTGGTAATGCCATGGTTATCCCCCTACCTTAAGGTTGTTAATGCCAACCACACGGTTGAACATATAAAACAGAACCAGTACAACGAACAAAAGCAGTCCACCCAATGCGCCAGCCATCCCCCAGTTCAGTGATGTCTGCATATGATAGGCAATCATATTGGAGATCATCTGTCCGCTTCTTCCACCAACCAAAGCGGGCGTAATGTAGAAACCAATAGAAAGAATGAAAGTAAGCAAAGCCCCCGCACCTATCCCCGGTAAAGTAAGCGGCATATAAACTTTGATGAACGCAATGAAAGGCGTCGCGCCTAGAGAACGAGCGGCACGGAAATAAGTTGGGCTAATTCCTTTCATTACGCTATACAGAGGCAGGATCATAAAAGGCAACAGAATGTGCACCATAGACACCACCGTTCCGAAGGTATTGTGAATCATCTGAATTCGCTCAGAAGTAAAACCCGACCAAATAAGGAGATCATTAATGACCCCTTGGTTTTGCAGCAGAACAATCCAAGACGTGGTTCTGACTAATAATGATGTCCAAAATGGCAGCAGCACAATGATTAAAAGTAAGTTCGCGCGCTTATCAGGTAAATTGGCAAGCAGGTAAGCAACGGGGTACGCCATCACCAAACAAATTAAGGTGATTGAAATAGACATCCAAAAAGTTTTAAAGAAAAGGTCGACGTATATTTGGCGTTTTTCTGGTTGGGGTTCAATGTCTCCAAACTCATTCACTTGCAAGTCTAGCGCTGCAAGATAGTGACTGAATGTTAATGCGCCACTAAGATTCTTAAACGCCGCCCAATATTTAGGATTAGTCCATCGCTTATCCAGCTTAGCCAACTGTGTCACCGAGCTCGGCAGCGACGTCAAACGAGACAACTTTCTGCCGGTTTTCATGAGTAAACTGCGCATACCAGACTCTTCAATATTCATCCGGTTGGCTATTTTCGGCAGCTCTTTGCTTTGATAAAGCGCAAGTACTTCAACAGAGAATGCCTCAATGACTTCTTGATGAGGCTGACCTTGATAATCCCAACTTTCTAAGGCTTGAATAGTTTGTGGTAGTGACAGGGATATTTCTCGGTTATCCACGCTTCGATAAAGCATGTCGAGGATAGGAAAAGCAAACGTAAGCAGAATAAAACACACCAATGGCGTTGTGAGCATAATGGAGCGAAGCTTTTTTCGGCGCTCGGCCTTTTGCAACTGCGCTTTCAAATTGGTTTCTTGCTCATGAACTTGGCGTTCGATTTCCAATACAGAATCTAATGCGGTTAGCTCTCGACTCATGCTGCTACCTCGCTACTTTGAGTTTGTGTCCCATCAAGAGCATGGCAATCGTCACTTTGCCAACCAATACGACAAATTGAGCCAGGCGTTAACTGCAAGTGTTTACGATTATCGTTAGGTACTTTAACGATGAAGTGACCAACGCTCTCTACTTCGACGACCAGACGATAATGATCACCGTGATAAATCAATTCTCGTAGGACGCCCGAGACTTGGTTCTCACAAGACGCTTTCTCTGGTTGAATAACAATCTTTTCTGGTCGAATGGAAAGTGTTGTTCTCTGCCCTTGCTCAGAGACTCTGACAGGTTTCGCAGTAAATAACTCTTTCCCAACGAGCACTTGGCAATACTTTCCGTCCCACTCTTTGACTAAACCTGAGAGTTGGTTGTTTTCTCCGATAAACTGCGCAACAAACGTATTACTCGGAGATTCATAAAGCTCGGTTGGTGTCGCGAGTTGTTGCACTTCGCCGTGATTAAAAACCGCAATACGGTCGGACATAGTGAGAGCTTCGTCTTGATCGTGCGTCACATACAAAATGGTAATGCCAAGCTTTTCATGCAAATGTTTAATTTCCATCTGCATTTGCTCACGCAGCTGCTTATCTAACGCGCCTAGTGGTTCATCCATCAACACGAGTTTAGGCTCAAACACTAATGCTCGCGCTAACGCAACACGCTGTTGTTGACCACCTGATAACTGCTTCGGGTATCGAGTCGCAACATGCTCAAGCTCGACCATTTCTAATACACTCTGAACTTTGCTTTGAATCGTGTCACTGTCGAGTTTTCGCACCTTTAAAGGAAACGCAAGATTCTCAGCAATGGTCATATGTGGAAACAACGCATAGTTTTGAAACACCATACCAATATCGCGCTTGTGCGGCGCGAGATGATTGACAGGAACGCCATCGATATAAATGTCTCCACCGGTCGCAGTTTCAAAGCCTGCTAGCATCATCAAGCAAGTGGTCTTGCCCGATCCTGACGGTCCCAACATAGTAACGAACTCTCCAGGAGCAATATCTAAGTTGAAGTCTTTCACCACCAAACTCGTGCCATCGTAGGTTTTCTTAACGTGTTGAAAGCTGACATAGTCCTTGTTTTCCGTGCTCATGACTTCCCTCTTCTCATTTTTTGAATATTACGAATGAGTAGAGCGTCAGTTAACGCTCTACTAAACAGCACAATTACAGATTGTATTTGGATAGGTCTAAGCGGGTTTCTAACGCATGTTCAACCATTTGAATGACTTGTTGACGCTCTTCACCTTGTAAGAGTTGGCGTGGCGCACGAACTTGTTCAGAGCCACGTCCGCAGACTTGCTCGGCCAATTTTATGCACTGAACCAGCGTAGGAATGGTGTCTAAACGCAGTAGGGGTAAGAACCAACGGTAGATCTCTAACGCTTCAGCATAACGACCTTGGCTTGCCAGTTTATAAATCGCAACGGACTCTTCTGGGAATGCGTTGGTTAAACCAGAAATCCAGCCGGTCGCACCTAGCATCAATGATTCAAGAGCGATGTCATCAACACCACTGAACACGGTAAAGCGGTCATCAAATTTATTGTAAAGCTCGGTGATACGACGAGTATCAGTGGTCGACTCTTTGATAGCTACAATACTTTCAAACTCAGCCAGTTTCGCCATGATGTCGAGGTTTACATCGACACCATAAGCAACCGGGTTGTTGTAAATCATGATTGGCATTTCTGGCGTTGCTTCTGCTAGCGTGCGGTAATATTCGAACGTTTCGCTCTCAGACGTGCGGTAAACCATGGCAGGCATCACCATACAACCATCGATACCAATTTTGTACGCATCCTGCATGTAATCAACAGCTGCTGTGGTAATAGACTCTGCTGTACCAGCAATCAAAGGCACACGGCCATTTACGACTTCTTTTGCCGCTTGCAAGACCTGGCGTTTCTCCTCCGGGTACAACGCACAGTTCTCACCGACAGTACCCAAGCAGATAATGCCATTCACACCATCTTTAATTTGGTTATCTATAACAGTTTGCGTTGCGTCTAAGTCGATTGACTGATCTTGACGAAATTGCGTACTGACCGCCGGATAAACACCTTTCCAATCAATTTTCATGAACTACTTTCCTTATATGTATATTGTATGCAATTTAAATGAACGAGCAAAAATGCTCAGGCATGGGTATCTATGCCATTTTCTAACAACACCGCCTTTACAGCGGCCAAATCAGCCAAAGCACTGCCAACTGATTTGTATAAAGTAATGACCTCATCGTTTTGACGTCCTGAGATTTGTTGGGCGCAAAGCTGCGGTAATTCCCCTTTAATATCGTCTGACGTGAACACGCCCTCTTGAATTGGAATGAGAAGATCGCCCGCTTCGGCTAATACATTAATACGGCTATCAACATACACCTGTGCTCGTTGCACTGCTTCGGAGTCGCATTCACGCTTATCCAAGTCATGATTACCGACCAAATCAATATGGGTGCCCGGCTGCACGTCTGCGCCATTAAACAAAGGCTCTGCTGATGCGGTAATACAGCTGATGATGTCAACGTGTTTGATAACGTGGTCCACATTTTCTACGACTGAAACACGGAACCGACGCTCATCAGGAAGCGACTGATACTCTGAAGATGACACAATGGCATCTACCGTCGCCTCGGCTTTATCTGAGTTACGCCCCCAAATATAAACCTGCTTAAGTGGGCGAACCGCAGCGTATGCCCACGCAAAATAAGGCGCAAGATTGCCCGTTCCGCAGATCAACAGACGATCAGCATCGGGACGCGCCAAATAGTCCGCTGCCAACGCAGAAGCTGCGGCGGTGCGCCAAAACGTTAAAACTTTACCGTCCACGAGTGCGAGCGGCTCACCATCGTTTCGTCTAAAAACAAGCAGCTTAGATGCAAGCGTATCTTTGCCTTGCTCAGGGTTATGCGGGAAATACGTAAAGGCTTTCACCGCAATCAACTCCTGGTTCCAAGCTGGAAGTAGCGCAAACGCCTCGTATTCTCCCTCTTCTAAGGGCATGACTCGGCGTTGAGGTATTGTCGCTGGCCGCGAGTACATTTCACGCATCGTTTCAATAAGAGACTTCATTGTTAAACATTGCGCGACTTGCTGTGCTTCGATGACTTTCATCATTTCTCCGAAAACATAAATACAGTTGAGGAAAAGTACGGAACCTCGCTTATGGATGAAAACTCGGCCCTATACACAAATTAACGCCTAGTTAAGCAGCCAAGTGTTGAACTCTTCATTGAGTTCATCTGCGTAGTCTGACCACCATTCATCGTTAATCAGGAAGGCGGTTTGGAAGTTTTGAGGTGCTGTAGGAAGGTTCGCTAAAATGTCTGGGTTCACCTCCGCCGAAGACGACTTACGCGTAGGCCCATAGGCAACGTACTTAGCTTGATCAGCTAATGGTTTTGTTCCTGAAGAAAAAGCAATGAAGTCCAATGCAAGCTTTGTGTTCTCACTCCCTTTAGGTATCGCCCATCCATTCATGTAACCCATTTGACGGTCCCATATAATCCGAAATGGTTGACCTTCATCCTTACGGGCATTGTGGATTCGGCCGTTAAACGCCGAGGCGATCACCACTTCTTTGTCTGCAAGCATTTGAGGTGGCTGGGCACCTGTTGTCCACCACAGCACTTCTGATTTGATCGTATCCAACTTAGCAAAAGCACGCTCACGCCCCGCTTCGGTTTCGAGCAGGCTGTAGACCTCTTCTGGCTTTACACCATCAGCCAATAGTGCCCACTCAAGATTGCCCTGAGGTTGTTTTTGCAATGCACGTCGACCTGGAAAAGTTTTTAGGTCAAAAAGATCGGTCAACTTGCTAGGCAAAGCCTTACCTTTAAACGCGTCTTCGTTCACCGCTAATACTGTGGACACAACGATGGTATTGATTGCGCATTCGTGAATCGCACCGTCAATGAAATCCTCTTGTGCTGGTGTTCCATCTGCGCCCGGAGGCAAAATACTTGGGCTCACTGGTTCTAGTAACCCTTCGGCGCAACCACGAACAATGTCCGGCTTGTCGAGAGAAACCAAATCCCAGCGCACATTGTTCGCTTCCACCTGCGCTTTAATTTCGGCTAATCCGCCACTGAAATCCTCGGATACGATCTCAACACCTGTTTTTTTAATGAAAGGCTTATGATATGCCTCCACTTGGCTCTTGGTGAATGCACCACCCCAAGATACGACCGTCAATTTGTCTTCAGCATAAGCAGAGGTCCCCAACAGCATTCCTGAAATCAACAGCGCCAATGGTGCTTTGGTCATTCGTGACATGTTTTACTCCTTTTGGTTGTTTTTCTGGAGGCATCCGAGTACGGCTGTTGGATACCAGTTTTTGTTAAAATTAAGTTAACATTAGCATTTAATATATTTTATACAATATTTAATATTAAATTTTTCAGGCAAATCGTTGTAGTGAAAAAGGTGAAAGATCAATCGATGTTGGCTTTCCTTCGATAAGCTCTAAAAGGAGATCTGCCGTAATCGCCGCTTGAGTTAATCCAAGGTGTTGGTGGCCAAATGTCAGTAATACATTTCCATCCCAAATGCTATCAATAACCGGTAACGAGTCGACTGTTGAAGGCCGATTCCCCATCCACTTTTCTCCTTGCTTCAGTGGATTTAACCCCGATTCAAACATCTCATCACCTAACTGAAAAAGCATTTCTGAACGTTTCATATTGGGTGGTGATTCTACATCGGCATACTCAACAGTGCCTGCCAAGCGTAGCCCACCAGACATCGGAGTCATGATGAATTTTCTATCGGCAGAGCTAATAGGAAATGGCAGTACATCACGCTTGTCATCCACCATTAGGTGATAACCACGCTCGGCTTGAATAGGCACTTTGACTCCGGTTAGTTCCCGTATCAAAGGCTTAGAATGTACACCAGCGGCAACAATGATTCGGTCAAATGAATGTGTTTGAGACTCAACCAGCACATCGCCATTTTTCGCCAACGCAGATACACCTTTTTGTAAAACCTTACCGCCAAGCTCTTCAAAGGCTTCACTTAGCTCAGCACAGAGCTGATAAGGGTCTAGCGTATGACCGGTTTCGGGAAAAAAGACTCCGATACGAACCTTATGGCTGAGATCAGGTATCCGCTCTCGAATCTCCTCTTGTGTCCAAACTTGATGCGTCACACCGTTTTTAGCCAGTGAGTTAAGCGTACTTTGATAATTCTGAAACAGTTTCTCGTTTTCAAAAGTGAGCAATGAACCATTCATTTTTATTAGATGCGCTTTTCCGATTGAATCAAGCATGCCACGCCAACTTGCCACTGACCGCTCGTTAAGACTCTTAATCGCGTTTTTTGCCCGCTCCGCGGCTGATGGCTTGGTTTGTAATAGAAAACGAATCATCCACCCGATTGTGTTTGGAATATCTTGCCAACGGATCGAAACCGGACTTTTGGGATCTAGCAGCATTTTAGGTAATTGTGGAAGCAGCGCTGGCGTTGCAAGAGGGAAGATTTGCTCAGTCGCGATATGGCCTGCATTTCCCTTAGAGCATCCATTCCCCACGCCATTGGGATCAAAAATCGTGACTTGATAACCTTGCTGCTGCAATTTCAAGCCAATTGATAAGCCAATAATCCCCGCACCTATCACAGCGATCCTTTCCTTTTTAGTTTCATCCTTGACCAACATAAATATGCTCCGAGTCACACTTGAAAACGTAGATTGTATACAATATATTTTACATTACGTTAACATCACTATTGTTTAATTCAACCATTTTTTCAGCAAGGAGCGAAAAATGAGACAAGGAACTTTTTTCTGTATTGATGCCCACACCTGCGGCAACCCAGTTAGGCTGGTAGCAGGCGGTGTGCCTCCACTCGAAGGCAATACCATGAGCGAAAAGCGCCAATACTTTCTTGAGCATTATGATTGGATTCGTCAGGCACTCATGTTTGAGCCTCGCGGACACTCGATGATGTCGGGGTCCGTTGTCTTGCCTCCTTGCAGCGATAACGCAGACGCTTCAATTCTG
Organism: Vibrio sp. 2130-1; assembly: GCF_033339515.1. NCBI lineage: Bacteria > Pseudomonadati > Pseudomonadota > Gammaproteobacteria > Vibrionales > Vibrionaceae > Vibrio > Vibrio sp. 2130-1. Next base: position 391,633 of record NZ_JAWOUT010000002.1, on the reverse strand, counting down.
TTTATTGAAACCAGTGGCTGCTTACCAATGTGTGGCCACGGCACCATTGGAACCGTCACTACCGCTATCGAGAATCGCCTTATCACTCCCAAAAAAGAAGGCCGTTTGATACTTGATGTCCCAGCAGGACAAATCGAAGTGCACTACCAAACAAAAGGTGACAAGGTCACGTCGGTGAAGATATTTAACGTACCAGCTTACCTTGCCCACCAAGACGTAACCGTGAGCATAGAGGGCTTAGGTGAGCTCACTGTCGATGTTGCTTATGGCGGAAACTATTACGTAATCGTCGATCCTCAAGAAAACTACGCCGGACTTGAACACTACTCTCCAGATGAAATTTTGATGCTTTCACCAAAAGTTCGCGAAGCGGTATCTCGAGCGGTTGAGTGCGTACATCCAGAAGATCCAACAGTGTGCGGTGTTTCTCACGTGCTATGGACCGGAGAGCCCACTCAAGAAAACGCCACCGCTCGAAATGCTGTGTTTTACGGCGACAAAGCGTTGGATCGTTCGCCATGTGGTACGGGAACAAGTGCACGTATGGCGCAATGGCATGCAAGAGGCAAGCTCAATCAAGGGGAAGACTTTGTTCACGAAAGTATCATCGGCAGCCTATTTCAAGGACGTATAGAAGGCATTACCGAAGTGAATGGCAAAGCCGCTATTTTGCCAAGCATTGAAGGATGGGCACAAGTATACGGTCACAACACGATATGGGTAGACGATGAAGACCCATATGCGTACGGATTTGAAGTGAAGTAATAAGGATAGTAAGGAAGAATGATGAACCCACAAGAACCAACCACTTTTTACGCAGTCAACGCCTTTACTGGTGAGCCTCTACCTATAGCGTTTCCGGTACATGGGGAGCAAGAAGTTAATCAAGCCGCCTCAGCCGCCCAAAGCGTTGCGCGTGAGTTTCGCCAACTAAGCAATGCAAAGCGAGCGAGCTTACTTTGCTCTATCGCCTCTGAATTGGAAGTGAAGAGTGAAGAAATCGTTGCTCGTGCTCATTTAGAAACTGCCCTTCCCGAAGCACGTTTAAGCGGTGAAATAGGACGTACCGCGAGCCAATTACGACTATTTGCCGAGGTTGTGAGATCGGGTAATCACCATCAAGCAATTTTCGATACGCCAAACCCAAACCGTCAACCACTGCCAAAACCAGATATTCGCCGTCAACAAATCGCAATTGGCCCTATCGCCGTGTTTGGTGCGTCTAATTTTCCGCTCGCATTTTCTACGGCAGGTGGTGATACGGCTTCGGCACTGGCAGCTGGCTGTCCTGTGATTGTAAAAGGCCATACCGCCCACCCTGGCACCAGTCAACTTGTTGCCGAGTGTATTGAGGCTGCACTTGAGAAAGAGTGCTTACCGCAAGCCATCTTCACGCTATTGCAAGGTAACAAACGTGCACTTGGCCAAGCACTCGTTACCCATCCAAAAATTAAAGGGGTTGGGTTTACAGGTTCAGTCGGTGGTGGCCGTGCGCTGTTCAATCTAGCCCAGCAAAGACCAGAGCCAATCCCCTTCTATGGCGAACTAGGGGCGATTAATCCAACATTTATTCTCCCTTCAGCCATACGGGCAAACGCATCATTGGCTGAAGAATTTGTGGCTTCTATGACTTTGGGCTGTGGACAATTTTGTACAAAACCAGGCGTTGTATTTGTCTTGAATAGCCCAGAAACGCAAGCCTTTATCGAAATCGCTCAAGGGTTAATTCGACAACAATCAACGGCCACTTTGCTAACGCAAGGAATCCGAGAAACGTATGAATCCGAAGTGGATAAGCGAGCTTCCGAAACAGGCATTAACGTCACTCGTTCTGAACAAGCAGAAGCGACCAATGTCTCACCAGCACTGTTCGTGACGGACAGTAAAAACTGGCGTGAAAACCCGCAATGGGAGGAAGAAATATTTGGTCCTCAATCGTTAATCGTAATCTGTGAAGATTTCGATGACATGTTGAAACTGAGTGATTCACTGACTGGATCGCTCACCGCAACCCTTCACGCTACCGCTGAAGACGAAGAACAAGCCAAGCAACTGCTTCCAAGTTTGGAAGAAATCGCCGGACGCCTTGTATTCAACGGTTGGCCAACTGGCGTCGAGGTTGGTTACGCTATGGTTCATGGTGGACCATATCCGGCTTCAACCAATTCTGCCTCAACATCTGTCGGTGCGGAGGCTATTCATCGTTGGTTGCGTCCGGTCTCTTATCAAGCTTTGCCAGAATCTTTATTGCCGGATTCATTAAAAGCGTCGAACCCACTGGGTATCCAACGCGCCATAGATGGCAGTGTGTCCCAATAAGCCCACCAAATGGCTCAAAAAGGCATCAACTGATGCCTTTTATTTCACTCTACTTCTCAAAACCTTCTTTCCTAGTTGGTTTGTGCCAGAAAAACAATAAACTACTAAAGTAAAATGGATTGGATACAATATTAATTTCACGGGAGACTTCAATGTCACAGAAACCTGTTTTTAAAACGCGCACTCAGCTCGTTGAGGAAGCAATTCGAACTCAGATCTTGAAGGGCGAGTTAAAAACTGGTCAACCTTTACGTCAAGATGCGTTAGCAAAAGAGTTTAATGTTAGCCGAATTCCTGTGCGTGAAGCGTTAGTTCAATTGGAAGCACAAGGACTCGTTAGCTTTGAACCTCACAAAGGTGCGACGGTCACTGAGCTATCTCCAGAGAAAATCAATGAGCTATTTGAACTGCGCGCTGTCGTGGAATGCCACATTTTAGAGCGCGCGATTCAAAATATGACAGACGCTGACCTTGAACGCGCGCGCGAAGTTCGCGAACGTTTCGAGTCAGTAGTGAACAGTGGCGACGAAGTAGAAGAATGGAGCAACTACAACTACGAGTTCCACAAAGCCCTATATGCGCCAGCCAACATGCCTGAAACTATGGACGTCATTTACAACCTGAACACAAAGTGTGACCGATACATACGCATGCAGCTATTGTTTACTACAGGCATTAAAAAGGCAGAAGAAGAGCACTTAAGCTTGTTTGAAATGTGCCAAAATCGCGATATCGAAGGCGCCAAGTACCTACTGAAAAAGCACATTCTAGAAGCAGGCACAGCGATTCGAAACCTGCTGCTTGAAAGGCAAAATATCAGCCAGTAAACGGAATAACGAATAAGGTGATATTCAAGGATGAATGTTGGACCAAAGTTTTTACTTGCAGCGCTACGACAAAAGATTAAAGAAGAAGGGCTTTGCTACAATTCCTTGTCAGAGAAAAGTGGCATCCCTTTATCTAGTATTAAACGCCACCTACATAATCCAGCTTTAGGTTTGGATAAAGTACTTATTTATCTGAACTACCTGAATACCGATCTCATCGAACTCGCAACCTTAGCCAACGAGCTTCAGCACCAAAACGAGCAAATGCTAACAGATGAAGAGAGCGCCCTTTTCGTTGAGCATCCTTATTTACTTGATTTTATTTATATGCTGACTTCTCGTGATATTAAACCGCAAGAGATAGCCCAAACTTACGGACTTTCTGATACAAGCTTACGATTCTATTTGCGTATCGCGGAAATTCTAGGATATGTCGAAAACTTCGGAGACGGCTTGTTTTACCGTTCTGGTCGTCGATTTATTATGGAAGAAGGTACGGCATTAGACACCTTATTCAAAGAGCGATTTCAACAAGATTCGCTTTCTCATGATATCAACCCAGGCGTATGTATAGGTCGCATTAGGCTCACCGAAGAGCAGAAAGTGCAAATAGAGGACGAGCTTTGTAATAAATTAGCGAAACTTAACGCAGTTAACACTTCCAACAATGAAGGTGAACTAACAAATATATTAATGCGCTGCACTCCCGGTGCTCAGATATTTTTCGCTGATGATTTACCTAACATTGACGGAAGCTTATTAAAGCACGTCGCTCAACTCACTAAATTAAGTTAAAGCATCAGATAAATAAATCAAACACCTCCGAGATAACATCATATATCCCTACCAAACTATTGATTCAAAGCGTTTCCTGAATCTAATTCTGATTTTTTATTTAGCAAGCGTCGCTTAGTCAACTAAGAACTTGTCTTAATTTCACACTTATTAATTGTCTTGTTAGCTCTTTTGAAATAGACAGAAAACTTAAGTAATGACTAATTTAGCTTAAGTATAAAAGACAACTTTTTTACGTTATTTACCTCACACTATTTAACTATAAATTTGCAGACGAACAAATTAAATTAATACATTCACCTAGCTAATAAAAACAAAAGCAAAACACATAATTATAATTCTATTATTTATAAGGACATAGAAAAGTGAAATTTAAGTATTCTTTAGCAACGGCAGTCACTCTCGCATTATTACAAGGCTGTGGCGGTGGTGGCGGTGATAGCTCATCACCTACTCCGTCCACTAGCAGTGCAAACGGTCCAACGTGGAAAGTTCATGATTTTAGCCAACCGTCGAAAACGTTTATCAACCAATGTGAAACGCCCCGCGTCGGACTGGACCCATATGACAACTATGCCGCCTATCCAGATAAATTGGGCTCTGCATTACACGAAAAACTCTTTTTAAGAGCTTTTACTAACGAAACGTATCTATGGTATGACGAGGTTCCTGATAATAATCCAGCAAACTACAAAACTGTTACTGATTACTTCAATACGCTGGTCACCTCTGCTACTACCGCGACGGGTAAACCAAAAGATCGCTTCCATTTTACCGTCCCTTATGAGGATGATATGAAATCATCGCAATCCGGTTTAGTTGCTGGATTTGGTTTTAACTGGGCATTCCTACGTGGCGTACAACCTCGAGACGTTCGTATTTCCTACACTGAAGAAGCCTCGCCAGCTGATAGAAGCGGCATTGCTCGTGGTGATAAGCTTCTGAAAATCAATAATATTGATGTGGTTAACACCGGTAGTCAGTCCGACATTGATTTTATTAATAAAACGCTCTTTAACCCTGACATCAATCAAGATTACACCTTCACATTTGAGAGTGTTGGCGGTCTAGAGAAAACCGTGACGCTTACCGCCTCTGATGTCATGACCTCTCCAGTTAAAAATGCCAAAGTGATTACACAAAATGGTATGCGGATCGGCTATCTGCAATACAACTCCTTTGAACCAAGCGCTCAAGCCCCGCTTATTGAGGCGTTCAGTACGCTCTCAGCAGAGAATGTTGACGAGATCGTCGTTGATTTACGTTACAACGGCGGTGGCTTAGTCCTTCAGTCCTCGCAAGTAGGCTACATGCTAAGCGGTGCTGGTCAGAACCGAGTCTTCAGTGAGTTGATTCATAATGACAAAGTGATGCGTACCATTAAAGATGGGGATAACATCTATCGCTTTACGAATCTAGCAATAGACTGGGCAGCACAGAAATATTCGGACCAAGTGCTTCCGACACTGAACAAAAAGCGCGTATATGTACTGACTTCAGGAGGCACGGCTTCCTCAAGTGAACTGTTGATCAACGCTTTGCGCGGCATTGATGTGGAGGTTATCCAAATAGGCTCAACAACCACAGGTAAACCGTATGGGTTCTCACCAGAACAAAACTGCGGCACTATGTACTACACTATTCAGTTCAAGTCGGCGAACGAGAAAAAATTTGGCGACTTCGCTGATGGTTTTATTCCTACTCCAAAGAGCCAAATCAATACCGAGTTAGGCTTAAACAACAGAGTGGAAGGTTGCTGGGTCAATGACGACCTAACAAAACCATTAGGCGATCCGTCTGAAGGTATGCTTTCTGCGGCACTAAACTACATGGAAACTGGAACCTGTCCGCCAGTCTCCTCTTCAAGTTTCAACGCCATGCCGCGTAACATTTCATCTCCGGAGTTAAGCGATCTTCGCTCTCCGCTACGAACAGAGGCAATTCATGTTGAGATCAACTAACTTTTTACGAATGCTGATTCGGGTTGCGCTTTTCCTAGGGACTTCGATTTCTTTGATAGGATGTCAAGCTATGTCACAAGAACCCGTTGAAGCATTGAGTAAAAAGAACTCTCCGGAAACAGTCATAGAAATTCAAAACGCGATCGCAGAAATCCAAGGGACACCTGCACCTAGAATCGCAAATAACGTATTTGAATCCACACCGCATTTGTTGATTGAAAAAGGACGAGTAAAAGGGAACAACAATCAACTGTTGGATGGCAGCTATACGGATCTTCCAGACCAATATACGTTGCAGATAAGAGGTGAAACCTGTGGCTTGTACTACGCCAAAACAGATACTTTTGTCTCTCTCAGTTCACTAGATTGTGAGCCCATTATTAAGTTTTAGATCTCCCAAAAAGAGAAGCCCGCTGATATCAGCGGGCTTCCTACTTTATTGTTCAGTGTGAAACGGTCAACGTTACTTTAATTCCATCCATGCTTTGCGCTGTTGCTTATCCATGTATGACCAAGCTACAAAGCGGCTAACTTTCTGTCCTTGACTCATTTCAACCACACGAATGGCTTTCACACCCAATTTTTCAAGCTGCTTGCGCATCGGGCGAACGTTGTCTTTTTTAGATATAAGTGTTGTAAACCACAAGACCTGCGCAGCAAAAGCTTGGCTTTCATTCGCCATTTTTCGGATAAACGCCGCTTCTCCGCCTTCACACCACAATTCAGCGTTTTGACCGCCAAAATTCAACGCAGGCTTACTTGTCTTTACTGGTGCGGTTTGAGGTTTTAGCCCTTTCTTACGCTGGTTTGCTTTTAGATTATCGATTTTACGCTGGCTGCCCATAGCGGCATCTTCCGCCGAACGGTGGAATGGCGGATTGCATGTCGTCACATCGTAACGATCATTCGGTTGAATGATACCTCGATAAATATTGGCATCATTGTGTTGCTGTATCAGTGCAATTTTTCCCGTCAAAACACGATTGTGCTCTACGATCGTTTGAGCCGATTGGATGGATTTTGGATCGACATCGCTGCCCGTATAGTGCCAACCGTATTTTGTTACACCAACAATCGGATAAATACAGTTTGCTCCCACGCCAATGTCCAACGCTTTCACTTTTTGGTGCGCGTACTGACCTTTTACTTCACTATCAAGTAGTTCTGCCACTCGGTGAATGTAATCAGCGCGCCCCGGAATCGGTGGGCAAAGGTAGGTGTCGGGAATGCCCCAGAACTCGATACCATAATACGCAGCAAGCAATGCTTTATTGAGAATTTTAACAGCGTTAGGATCAGAGAAGTTTATGGAATCTTCCCCTTTCGGATTTTTGATAACGAATGGCTTTAACTGTGGTTCACTTTCCACGAGTTTTTTAAAATCGTAACGACCTCGATGAACATTACGCTCATGCAAACCATTCTTCGCTATTTTTATGAACTCGACTTCGCTCTTTCCTGCAGGCTGAGGGGATTTGCGCGCAACTTTGTCTTTAACACGCTTCGGCTTGTCTTTATTCGCGTCTTTCTTCTGACCCGCCATTGAAGCCTTTGGCTTTGCTTGCTTCGCGTTGTGATTATTGTTCTTCATTCAAATTCGCTTTTAAATCGAGGTAAATCATAAACAAACGAGCATCAAATTCGAGTTGGTGATACTCAGGCTCCATGCAGCAACATAACTGATAGAACGCCTTGTCGTGGTTTTTCTCACGAGTATGTGCCAACTCATGTACCACCAGCATTCTTAATAGTGGCTCGGGCGCATCTTTAAATACATTGGCAATGCGAATCTCGTTTTTCGACTTAAGCTTACCACCATGGTTTCTACTGATTACACTGTGCAAACCAAGCGCATTGTTTACCGCGTGAATTTTCTTATCGTAGACAACTTTACTGATTGGCGCGGCTTTCTTCATGTAGCGATTTTTGATTGCCATGGCGTACTCATAGAGCGCCCTTTCGCTTTTGATTTGGTGCCTATCGGGATAACGCTTTTCGAACCAAGGAACAAACTTGCCACTCGCTATCAATGAGCTCACCTGCTCTACGATGTTTTGTGGGTAGCCTTGAATGTATCGAAGTGACGGATGCATAGAGTTAACGTCTGTTATGACAAAATAAAGGCGCTCAATATACCTGAGATAAAGGACAGTTTCACCTTAGCTTTCGCCTTTCATTTATTGTGAAAGGCCGTTAAACTTCGCCTCCCAATGATAATGGAGAGAAACTCAATGAAACGTGTCGTCCTTTACGTCAAAGACAAATGCCCTCACTGCAAAGATGCTCAACGTTATCTGGATTCGAAAAATATTAACTATCGTTTGTGCAATGCTAAGATGCAACGCGGTCGCAAAGAACTTGATGCGCTTGGTGCTCGTTCAGTGCCAGTTTTAAAAATTGGTGATCGGGTAATGATTGGCTGGAACCCAAAGAACTTCGAGAAGATGTACAAAGGCGACTAGTGCTCGGACGATGAATCTGCGCTGCGTTTAAACGTAGCGCTTGATAAAGTCGATAAACGTTCGATCTGCTATTGATAAATACCCCTGCTTGCGCCAAGCAAGTGCCAGATCCAGCGTCACTGGTGGTTCAAACGGTAAGCCAACAACGCCCGACTCATGTTGAGTCACCAATTCCAGTAACGCGGTAATCGCAAACTCTTGTTTTACAATACTCAAAATCAAAGGCAGTAAGTTGGTCTCGAATGATGACTTCATGGTAAACCCATGCTCCTCACTCACCTGATCCAAAAATTCGCGGTGAAAATAGCCATGCTGAAACATAACCAAATCGTGTTCAAAGAACTCATCAAAAGTAAGAGCGTGTCGCTGGGCTAACTCATGCTCAGGTGAAACAACTGCGACCATTTGGCTAGTAAACAAATGGTCAGTTTCTAGATCATCAGGCACATTATCACAACTGATCACACCAATATCGAGTTGACCATTGAGCAGCATACGACGAATCGATTGAGTTCCAGCTTCGACCAAGGTCAATTTTAACTCAGGGAATTGGCTTTTAAACGCCATCACAATTCGTGGAAAGAAATAACTGCCCATCATTGATGGCGTCCCTAGTCTTACTTCGCCTTTCGCTAAACCTTTCAACTCATCAATCGCGAGCTGCGCGTCGTGCAACTGTTGAATCACCCGCTTAGCATGTACAAATAACGTTTCGCCCTCTTTCGTTAAGCTGATTTTTTTATCATCACGGCGAAATAGGGTAACGCCCAAAGACTGCTCAAACTTTTTGATAGAAATGCTTAATGCGGGCTGGGCAATATGCAGGGCTTTCGCCGCATGGGTAATGTTTCCGTGTTCAGCGACCGCCAGAAAATGTTTAAGTTGTTTCGATTCCATTAGATCAAAAATATATGGTGTCCATATTTTTAATATATTTTTTTAATTTATAACGAACTGATAGATTGATCACAGTCTCTCCATTTGCTCACATTAGGCAGGATTCATGGTCAGTTTTGGCACACCGGAATACAAACGCATTACGCTCTCGCTAGCGCTTGGTTCCTTCTTGGTTTTTTCAAATTTATACCTACTACAGCCAATGCTGCCCACTTTTGCTCAAATTTTCACGATCTCAGAAACGCAAGTGAACTGGTTATTTGCGGCCTCAACACTCGCTCTCTCTTTTAGCCTCGTTCCAATGGCTGTGTTGTCAGAATCAGTGGGAAGAAAGCCAGTCATGATGGCTGGTCTGTTTTCGATTCCTACCCTTTCCGCTTTGATGCTATTTGGTGACTCATTTCTGTTTTTGGTGGTATGTCGAGCACTGATCGGTGTCGCGCTCGCAGCTTTTGCTGCAGTCGCCGTGGCTTACATGGCAGAAGAGCTCGACAAGCACGCTTTCTCGATGGCAATTGGAACGTACATTGCGGCTAACTCATTAGGCGGTATTGCAGGGCGTATTAGCGGCGGCTTATTGGCGGACAATTTCAGTGTTGATGTCGCCATTGAAGTTATGATGGTGTTCACTCTTCTTGGTGTCATTGGCGTTCACTATTTATTGCCAACACAGCGCAACTTCACCCCGTCATCAAGCAGCTTGCGCCATCAAAATCGTGCGCTTATTGGTCATTTTAAAAACCAACGCGTGTGGTTCGCAATGCTGATAGGAGGACTCAACTTTGCTTTGTTCGTCAACCTTTACTCCGTCATGGGTTTCCGTCTGGTGAGTGAACCTCACAATGTGCCCGTCGGGTTGGCCTCACTGATCTTTATTTGTTACTTGGGAGGGACTTTCTCCTCTCGTTGCGCAGGCCACTGGAGTAAACGTTATTCATCAATCCTCGGTATGTTCTTAGGCGCGATAGTGAGCATGGCGGGGATGTGGATTGCGGCGGTTGAAAGCTTGACTGCAATGCTATTTGGGTTGTTGCTGATAAGTTTTGGTGCCTTCTTTACTCATACCCTCGCCTACGGTTGGGTCGGTCAGAACGCCACTCGCGCCAAAGCCACCGCGACAGCGCTCTACTTAGTACACTACTACGTAGGCGGTAGCTTAGGAGGATTCTTACTTCTTTATTGTTGGCAACATGGTGGTTGGTCGAGTGTTCTTATGGGAGGAAGCGCCGTCTACCTAGCGATGTTTGCTGCAATTGCGTATTTGAAACACATTGCCGAAAGAAAGCATACTGACCAAACACCTGACGCTGCGAGTTTAAAGAGTAGCTAAGGTACGCTCATTTGCGTAATACCTCTCTGGTTACTTGGATAACCAACTCTGCTATGCTTGCGCTACTTTAATAAAAACCAGAAAGTCGTATGTCAACGCGTTCAACACAAAACACAGATATCGAAGCGATCACTCAACAGGTCGATCAATGGCTCAACGATGTAGTAATCGGTCTCAACCTTTGTCCATTTGCTGCCAAGCCGCAACGTAATAAACAAATCAAAATCTTTGTTAGTGAAGCGACTCAAGAAGAAGCGCTTCTAGAAGATATTTTATTGCAGCTGATTGAGCTGAGTAACACAGAACCCGAACAACTTGAGACCACGTTGGTTGTGGTTCCCAACATGCTACAAGATTTCTGGGACTACAACTTTTGCATAGATTGGGTTGAAGGATTAATTAAGCAGCAAAACTGGGAAGGTGTTTTCCAAGTAGCGACTTTCCATCCTGATTACTGTTTTGGCGGCGCAAGGCCTGAAGACGACGAAAACCTAACCAATCGTTCTCCTTACCCGATCTTCCATTTGATTCGCGAAGAGAGTATGGAAAAGGTACTAAAACACTATCCTGATCCTGAATCCATTCCCGATACGAACATCGCTCGTGTTTCCGCCCTTTCAGAGGAAGAACGTAAAAAGCTGTTCCCTTACCTATTTCGTTAAGCACCACCATTCCCAAAGGCAGATTTATCACCAGTTAGATGCAATGCCCTTGGGGTTCAAAGTGCGGTTTGGTATCATTGCCGCTTCAATCGATTCAATGGAAATTAGAATGCAACTGTCAAAGCTAACCCAAGAGATTTTTGATCACTTATACCGTGATATCACCGAGTTCCGTAGTACGTTCGACTTACCAGTCGCAGACGCTGCAAGCCTTGATACGCAAGCAGACACACTACACACCTCTTTGGCGATCGAAGAGCTAACAGAGCTAGCAGAAGCAGATTGTAAAACTGAGCAAGCAGATGCCATCGTAGACAGCGTGTATGTATTAATGGGCCGTCTCGTTCATCTTGGCCACAGCAAAGTAGAAGACAACCTGGCGATCAGCTACTTAATTGATCTTCTATTAAACGTTGCGGTAAACCGTGGTATCGAATTTATTCCTTGCTGGGATGAAGTCCATTCAAGCAACATGAGCAAAGTATGCCGTAACGAGCAAGAGTACTCAGAAACAGAAGCATTCTACGCGGAACAAGGCATCAAGTTGATGGCGGTGCAGAAAGGTGAATACATCATCGCGAAATGCGCCGAAGATTTCGTATCGGAAGGTAAAACCATTCGTAAAGGCAAAGTACTCAAATCTGTTTACTACCGCCCAGCAGATCTAAAACCGTTAACTCAATAAGCGTTGAGTTTGGCTATCTCGATTAAAAAAAACGACCTCAAGTAGGTCGTTTTTTGTTGTCCCTAAATACTAATCAAAGATTAAATAAGGTTGCTCATCTACGATGACCTTTTTGACTTGAGTATTGAACACTTCCCCGAGAGCTTCTTCCGTTAGCACAGTATCGGCATTTCCTGATGAGTGCAGCACACCGTTGTTAAGCAGCAATACTTTATCTGCGTGCTTTAATGTGCGATTGAGATCGTGATTAGCAACTAATACTCCAATCCCCTGCGCCGCCATAGCGTTAATCAATTGATAGAGCAGACCCTCTTGCGCAATATCTAACGGTGCTGCTGGCTCATCCAAAATTAAAAACTGCGAAAAAGGATTAATGGTACGCCACACCTGCAAACATACACCTGCTAATCGGACACGCTGCCACTCACCACCGGATAATGTTTGAATACTGCGATGAAGCTTATCTTGCAGTTGTACCAGCTCCACCACCATATTCACGGCATCACGCACTTTGATATCCGCAATCTCAGCACCACTTGGCAGAGATAAAGCGAGATACTGAAACACATCAACATTAAACGCTGGGCGCGATTGCTGACACAAATAACCTCGAACATGAGCTTGCTCTGACAACGGTAAAGTAAGCAAGTTTTTGTTGCCAACGTACACTTCACCACTCATACCCTCTCGGTGACTTAACGTACCAGAAATCGCAGCCAATAAAGTACTCTTACCGGAACCATTAGGCCCAACGATATGTACGATTTCGCCAGCTTTGCATTCAAAAGAAAGAGGCAATAATCGACTACCAACCGACATATGTTTAACGTGCATCATGACTCTTCACCAGCATCCAGATGAAAATAGGTGCGCCAATCGATGTTGTCATGACACCTAAAGGTAACTCTGCGGAGTCCAACAACAGTCTTGCGCCGATGTCAGCAAATACAAGCAACGCAGCACCAGATATTGCAGAAAGTGGCAATAAATAACGGTTTTCCGTACCAAAAGCCAAACGCAACAAGTGCGGGACCACCAAACCAACAAAACTGATGATGCCACCCAAAGCGACTGAACTACCCACCAAAATAGAAATGGCGAGGATCAATTTCCAACGCATTTGATGCACGTCGACACCCAATTGGGTCGCATGAATCTCACCCAGCATCAATTTATCAAGCGACTTGCCTTTACAGCACAACCAGGTAAGCACTGGTAACATCACCAAGGTAACGGTATGTTGATACCAACTCGCACCGCCAATGCTGCCCATTAACCAATACATCAGTTGGCGTAAGCTGAGATCATCACTGAAGTAAAATGCCCACGTCACAATCGCGCTCGATAAAATACCCAATGCGACACCAACCAAAAGCAATCGAGCCGTCGTCAGGTGCATTGCCCTTGCTATCGCCACCAAAACAAACGTGAATACCATCGAGCCTGCAATCGCTGCCAACATAAAAACAATCGGGGTAGGAAGAACAGGTGACGCGAACATGATTAAGACCATTGCTAAGCTTGCACCACCAGAGATACCAAGCACGCCAGGTTCAGCCAACACGTTCCCAAGCAACACTTGTAACGTCGCGCCAGATACCGCTAACGCAGCACCAATAATTGCCGCAGACACTAACCTCGGTAAACGCAAGTCCACCAATAACTTCTGTTCAAATGCAGATAAGGATTGAAAAGGAGAAAGGAAAATTTCTCCGACCATCAAGTGAATGGCAGAGAGTACAGCGAGCACGATCGACATAACCATCAGGTTACGTTGCCAGCGTCGCTCCTTGTTCAGGATAAGTTGTTGAAAATCCATAGCAGCCGATAAAAACAGACGAGGCTTAACCTTACAGTTAAGCCTCGGTAAATTGCAATTAACTTCTCAAAGCAATGTTGGATTAATCGTAAACCAACTCACCCTCTTCAAAACGGGTTTTCACTTCACAAACCATCAGAGCTGCGCGTTGACCTATTGCGACGTGGCGGTTTGGGAAGACAATCGCTTCGTTTTCGTTCTTTGCCATTAATGGTTTGTCGCCATCATGACCAAACACTTCGCCGTGAACAAATGAGGTGAAGTTTTCAACATTGTCGTCGAACATAAAGTCAAAGTCTTCGTTCAAACGAACGATTGTGCGACTTACGCGATACTTAATGCATGGTTTTGGTAGGTGTTCTGGCTTCGTTTCCGCAATCAAATTACGTAAAGACAAATCAAACGCGGTCAGTTTATCGAGGTCATTTTCACCAATACGAGCCACACGTCCAAGCTCCATCGTGAGAGCCTGCGCACCAAAGTTCTCAGCACTGTACCAGCTAAACGTACTCGATGGTGAGTTTGACAGGAGCACAGCTTCAATGTGTGCACTGTCCAAGAAATCGATCAATGCCTTGCTGCGCACTGGATGACGAGTCTTAGGACTTACTGCAAACGTATAGTGCTTCGAGCCTCTAATCGCGCAGTGTAAATCAAGGTGCCAGCGTGTTGTCGGGTCGGTATCCTGATAAAAATCTCGAACAAGCAGCTTAAGTGTATCGGCGATAACAAGCTCTTTTGTCTGTTTGTGTTCTTTTTCGTCAAACAGACGGTTGAGGTTTTCTTCGAGGAATCGCGTGTGCGCCAGAGTGGATTCTGGGTGAGCGATAATGAACAGACAACGGGTATCGACCGTCTGGAACCCAGATTCTATGTCTTGAATAATGGAATCCACCAGCTCCATCGGTGCGGTTTCATCTCCGTGAACTCCACAAGAGATGATGATGTTCTTCGTATCCTGAGTATAATTCGCAGGGATTACTTCTAATACACCACGCTGATAGAGTTTAAGTTTTACACCGCTAGAAAGCACCTGCTCCGCTGGTGCAACATCAATATGAACATCTAACGTGTCAGTTAAAAACGATTGGCGAAAGAGAGACTTCGTCATGCGTTACTCCTTAATAGCACGGCGGATATGTTAATAAATTGTACAAAGGATTTTTGTTGCTGCGATCTCACTTATGAGTAGAAATCACTATTTCCCTCGAAAATCCGATGCCTTTTCGCGCCAGGCACTCAAATCAAGCATTGAGGCGTTTAATTTTCAAACAATTACAAAGTGTTAGGGCTGTGAACTTTACCACAGCCCTGATTAAGATCATTATGATTTGATCAAATTTTTGTAGCTATAAAGCAGATTATGCATCAACACTGCGAAAAACTTAGCCGCGCTGTACGAGCAAACGCTCAAACTCATCGACTTTTTCACGCACTAGCTCAACACTCTGCTGCCAAAACGTTGGCTGGGTTAAATCCATAGACAGATGCTTTTCGACGACATCTTCCGCCATCATGCAGCCTGTATCGCGCAGCAAATTGATGTAATCGGTGTAAAACGCTTCGCCTTTGGTTTCTCGCTGTGCATAGATACCCTTGCTAAACAAGAAGCCAAATAGGTATGGGTAGTTATAAAAGCTCACGCTATCAATAGAAAAGTGCAGCTTGCTTGCCCAGAAGTACGGATCCGGTTCGCTCATTACGTCGCCATACCATTCTTTCCAAGTTTCTGACATCAACTCACAGAAATCATCTGCGGTTAACTCTCCATCCTGGCGGCGTTCATAAAACGATTTTTCAAACTCGTAGCGAACCGGAATGTTGATCATTAAAGCTAGCGCAGATGACAACTCTTCCCACAACATCTCGAGCTTTTCATCAACGCTCTCAGCTTTCGAAATCAAATGATCACGAACGATGTTTTCTGCAAAGATAGAGGCGGTTTCTGCTAACGTCATTGGGTAGTAAGTTTGGCAAAGTGGCAAATCACGTATAACCCAGTTATGGAACGCATGGCCAAGTTCATGTGCCAGAGTCATAAGGTCTGAACGGCTGCCACTCCAAGTCATAAACACAAGTGGTGTTCGCGTTGCTGGCAGTTTGGTGCAGTATGCGCCAAGACGCTTGTTAGCATTTGGCGCGGCATCAATCCAACCATTTTGTACCATCAAACGGACAAACTCCGACATCTCAGGGTTTACTGTTTCAAATGCTTCACAAATAACATCAATCGCTTCATCAAAGTCGTAAACCTTCGCTTCACCGCTCAAAGCAGGCATAGCCGCCAGATGATTCCAAGGTTTCATCTCATCCAGACCATGTACTTGCGCCATCAATAAACCTGCTTTCTGACCAATAGCTCGACTGTCTTTGGCTACTGTCATCATCGCATTTAAAGTTTCAGCTTGGATTCGGCTACCATGCAAACTCGGCTCTAGGAAGTGAACTTCACGCTTCGTAGAACGCTTTTTGTTTTCAGTTAAGCGCCATCCTGCTAACGCATTCAAAATCGCAGCGAATGATTCTTGGTGCGTTTGCATTGCATCTTGTACGCCACGCCACGCGGCTTCTTGACGCTCGAATTCAGAACCATAAAGAATGCTTGCCGCTTGAGAAAATCCAAGCTCTTCACTATTACCATCTGTGTACTCAAGCTTCACTTTCAATGAGCCAGTCAGGTTATCGTATAGGTTACCCCAAGCCGATTTGCCATCCACACTCATCGCAGCCAGTAACTGTTCTTCTGCGTTGCTAAGACGAGTATCCGCCAACTTTCTAGAATTCAAGATAGAAAAAGCTTGCCCACTGATATCAGGATTCTCATGGTCTAACACGCGCAAGATAAACTCTTCGTCGGCATGAGTTAGTGTCAAATCAAAGGGACTGAACGCTTGGGAAAGCTCCGAAAAGATGCGGGTCATTTTACCAAGTAACGATTTCGCTTCGGCGTTTGTTGCATCAACAGAAGCATAACAACTCGCAAAATTTGCAACTGTACCCGCTAAACGACTCGCGGCTTCATTGGTCAAAATCGCATTTTGCATGATCTCTACGTTGCCACAATCTGCTGATTGTTTATTCAAAAGATCAATACATTGTTCCACAAGAGCAATATCGTCTTGAATTCGTGGGTCAGAAAGGTCGTTATAAACGATGGACAAATCCCAACTCGGCGTTGTCATTTCTATATTTCCTTTTTATGTAACTGAGTCAATTTTCGCTTCCTGCACCTAGCAGATGGGCTTCCACTGACATCTTCCGTGACTATGCCCGTAAGCAATATCGTTCTGGGCATTTTAATATTTATAAATTAACGAGTTAAAAGAGGTACGCCAATCGAACGCACCGAGGCGTAAATTTGCTCATCTATGGTAACTGTTACATGCGTGACAGAAGCGTTTCCTATCGACAACGTCGAATACCACTTTGGGTTACGCCAATCTAACTCCAATACATGAGCAAGAATCATACGAATGACGCCACCATGCGTGACGATAAGTAGATTGTCATTGATATCGTTGATGATTTGAGACCAAACGCGACATATGCGCTCAGAAAATGTGCTTAAGCTCTCAGCATTCGGCAACGTATGTTGTGCTGGCGATTGCCAAAAAGCATCTAGCTTTTTCCACTGCTCAGTGAGCATATCAAAAGGCATACCATCAAAATCACCAAATGCCATCTCTTGTAAAGACTCATCCGTCATTACTGGTAATAATTGCTGTTCAGCAATGATGTTTGCCAGTTCTTGACAGCGTGAAAGCGGAGAAGAAATTATTCCACCCACACCTCGTCCACTCTCGGCCCAAGCCCGAGCAATACTCTCTTGATCAGCAGGCGTAACTTTTACATCTGTTTGGCCATGGAGTCCTGGTAGAGCGTCTACTTTTCCATGACGCACAAGATAGATATTGAGTGTTTTCATTTTGTTCCATCCTACTCTTTAAGAACCAACGGCAAACCAGCAGCAACAAAGGTAACGCGATGGCAAACACTGGCTAGTTTTTGATTCATCCGTCCTGCATTATCCACAAAATAACGACTAACCGCCCCCAAAGGTACAATGCCCATTCCAACCTCGTTAGAGACGAATATTAACGTCGCATCTGAGCCACGTACCACCTGTATAAGCTTTTCAATTTCTGCTTCTAGCTTCTCATTGGAACATTCATCACCTAACTCAAATATCCAATTGTTGAGCCACAAGGTTAAACAGTCGACCAATACAACATCGGTGGTAGCGAAATTTGTCAGTAACTCAGATAAATGAAGGGGGCATTCATGCTCTTGCCACTCGCCCCCGCGTTGCTTTTGATGATGCGCTATTCGCTCTCGCATTTCTTGGTCAAATGGCAGCGCGGTTGCAACATAGTGTAATGATCGATGAGAAGCGACCGATAATTGCTTAGCTGTTTTTTCTGCCAAATGCGACTTCCCAGAGCGCGCGCCACCGAGTATCAATTGCTTCATGAGGAGTGATACAATCCAATCATAGTGAGATAAATAAGCAGTTCCGACAACTGTTGCGCTGCCCCAAGGCAATCCCCCGTAAAGCCGCCAATTCTCTTGGTTAACCAACGTTTGAGCATCAAACGAAATACCACGAGAACAAGCGATATAAAGATCGCATCCGCGATACCAAGCACAAGCAATGTTACGCCACCAGTAAACAACAAAATGGAGACTTCTAGAGAAGACTGGCGACTTGCTAGCGGTTTACTTTTCGACGTATCACTGTCACTGACATAAGGCATGTCATAAATAAGCGTCGCTGCTAGTGCTCGGCTTGCGGTGTAAGCGACGACAATGACCAACCAAAAGTGCGGCAAGTTAGCCAATTCACTCCAAAAAACATACTTAGCCAATAACGCCATAATGAGAGTGGCGGCACCATAAGTGCCAATACGACTGTCTTTCATAATAGAGAGGCGTCGCTCTACGGTCATGCCACCGCCAATGCCATCCGCCATATCGGTCAAGCCGTCTTCGTGAAAAGCCCCAGTTAACAATAAGCTAAACACCATCGTTAATACTATGGCAACCGACTCTGGGAAAAGAATTGAGGTGAGCGAGAATACCAAAGCGCAAAGCGCTCCAAGCACGAGACCAACTAACGCGAAGTAACGGCCTGCCTGATTCATGCGTTCTTCACTGTAAGGCAACGCTTGGGGCACGGGTAAGCGGCTAAAAAAACTGGTAGCTAATAGAAATAACTCCCACTGGTATCTTAACGATGACGGCGTGACTTTCTCAGAATTATCAGGGACTGACACTAAACTGTAACTCCTGCACTCTCGAAGCTCGCCATTTTGTTGTAAAACTGGGCGGCAGCTTTTAACAACGGTAAGGCAAGAGCGGCTCCTGTTCCCTCCCCTAGCCGTAAACCAAGGTCGAGCAGAGGTTCTGCTTTAAGATGTTCCAATACAAATTTATGTCCATTTTCTTCAGAGCGATGGGCAAACAACATGTATTCACGCGTTTCTTCGTCTAACAACGTCGCAATATAAGCCGCTACCGATACGATAAACCCATCCACTAAAACTGGAGTTTTAAGCCGCTTGGCTTCTAAAAAAGCGCCCACCATTTGTACGATTTCAAAGCCCCCAACCTGTGCGAGAATCGCTTTGGTATCAAGACCTCGACATCGGTTTACCCCCTGTGCTACCAGTTTATATTTGCGGCTCAACTGCTGTTGATTGATTCCGGTGCCAACGCCAACACAATAATCAATATCTAATGAGCTCAGCGCCGATAACAGTGCTGAGGCCGAACTGGTATTACCGATGCCCATCTCGCCGAACATCAAGAGGTTTGAACCATGCAAAATGGTATGCTCAGCAATCTTCGCACCATATTCTAAACCTAACGCCACTTGTTCTGGGGACATCGCTGATTGTTTAGAAAAATTAGCCGTACCGTTACCCAACCGTTGTTCAACCAAGTTGGGATGGGATTTAAATTCTGGAACAAGCACATCAATAGGAGCCAACATGCCGCAATCTATTACTTTGAGTTGAATGCCATTGATGTCGCAAAAACAGTTGATGGCTGCGCCGCCAGCGAGAAAGTTAACCACCATTTGCTGAGTGACTTCGCTTGGCGCAATGCTCACACCCTCCTCTGCAACGCCGTGATCTCCAGCAAATACCAGCATGCTTGGTTTGCAGATAGCGATGGAATCAACTGGCTGAGGTTTATTCTGACTTTGAATAAGAGCTAACTGCAGTGCCACCTTTTCCAATAAGCCTAAAGAACCGACGGGTTTGGTTTTGTTATCTATGCGTGCTTGTATCTCCGCAGCAAAAGAGTCATCCATTTTTTACGTTCCTTTGATGTTGTCTGGGTGAGAGGTGTTCTGTTGTTCAAGAGGTCTTGTTCAGCGACAGTTTTTGCGCGCCCCACTATTGTATACACTTGCATCCAATTGGGGCAGCGCTAATCAAGTTTATCTCAGGATAGTCTGCCGAGTTCGCAGAGCGTCTCACCTTTCTTGCACGAGATTATAAGTAACTCGTTGAAATCCGCTACAATAGCTTAGACTATGTTCCCATATAGGAGAAAAGATATGGATAACAACACCTGCGCAATCATCGCCGGTGCAACTGGCTTAGTAGGCTCAAAAGTCATTGCAAACCTCATAAATCAATCAGGTGTTGGAACATTATATTATCTTTCTCGCCGCCCACTCGATGGCGTCCTAGATGTGGACAACAAGCTTATTCCTCTCATTGATGCAGACCTTTCTATCCACAAATGGGATGAGAACCAACCAACACCAACCATCGGCTTTATCTGTTTAGGCACGACCCTTAAGCAAGCAGGCAGTAAGGATAATTTGCGTAGAGTAGATGTTGATCTGGTGTGCAAAGTCGCGCAACAAATGAAAACAATCGGAGTCAAACGCCTTGCGGTTGTTTCTAGCCTCGGTGCAAATAGTAAATCGCCATCCCATTACTTAGCTTGTAAAGGACAAATGGAACAACGAATCGAAGCTATGGATTTTGAGGAAATCGTATTTGTTCGCCCAGGCCCGCTTGTTGGTCAACGTCAAAACCCAAGAATGGACGAGAAGTTAGTACAAACTCTGTTTAAGGTAATTCGCCCACTTATGCTTGGCAAACTGTCCAACTTTTTACCTATTCGAGCAGAAGATGTCGCCAAAGCGATGATTTATCAACTTTTCAGTTATCAAGAAGACTCGGTGGTTTACTTACAAAGGAAAGAAATGCGTGACTTACTGCATCACTACGAATAACCATTTTGTACAATTAACGTGCTAATTCACACTCTCACGCGACTTAGATCTCGTTTTTATATTCATTTTAGATCTAGCTAATACCCGTTTGTCATTTTTAAAGTTATATCACGAGCGTTATCTTACGCTCCATAAATAAATCCGTATAAAACCCCGTATAAAAAACAACCGCCACTTCGGCTGGTTGATAAGGTCAAATTATGAATTTTGCAGTGATAGCCTCTCTAGCCGTCTTTGTTGGCATATTGTTCTTTCTATTTAATCAACAACAAAAGAAACACACTCTTTCACGTCTCGTTTTGATCGGTCTTGTTACCGGTTCTCTTTTTGGTCTTGCTTTGCAACTCATTCACGGTGAAGGCAACAGCGCAATTGCTCAAACACTTGAATGGGTAGGCATTGTAGGCAGTGGCTACGTTGGTCTACTGAAAATGGTCATCATGCCACTGGTGTTGGTATCGATGATCTCTGCAGTTGTTAAGTTGGAGAAAGGTGGATCTTTAGGTAAAATTTCTGGCCTGACCATCTCTGTTCTTCTTGTAACGACTGCAATTGCTGCACTTATCGGTATTTTGGTGACAACGACATTTGGCCTGTCAGCAGAAGGGTTAACTGAAGGTGCGCGTGAAACCGCTCGTATCGCCGTTTTAGAAAGCCGTGCCGGTACAGTAAGTGACTTAACTATTCCGCAAATGCTAGTTAGCTTCATTCCAACCAACCCATTTGCTGATCTAACAGGTGCTCGCTCGACATCAATTATCGCTGTTGTGATTTTCGGCGTGTTAACTGGTATCGCCGCTCGTAAAGTGATGATGGAAAAAGCAGAGTTGGAATCACCGATTCGTACTTTCGTAGAAGCTGCTCAATCTATCGTTATGCGACTAGTGAAGATGATCATGGCCCTAACGCCATACGGCATCGCAGCACTGATGGCAAAAGTGGTAGCGACATCAAGCGCAGGCGACATCCTAAACCTACTTGGCTTTATTGTGGCGTCTTATGTTGCTATCGCACTGATGTTTGTTGTTCATGGCGTATTGGTCTCTTTTGTTGGCGTTAGCCCTGCGGAATACTTTAAGAAAATCTGGCCTGTACTGACCTTCGCGTTTACATCTCGTAGCTCAGCAGCAACAATTCCACTAAACGTAGAAGCGCAAATCACGAAGCTTAACGTACCACCAGCGATTGCAAACCTATCAGCATCGTTTGGTGCCACTATCGGCCAAAACGGCTGTGCGGGTATCTATCCTGCAATGCTTGCAGTGATGGTAGCTCCGACAATGGGCATCAACCCACTTGATCTACACTTTATCCTGTCATTGATTGCGATTATCACCATCAGCTCATTTGGTATTGCAGGTGTCGGCGGCGGTGCGACGTTTGCAGCCTTGATTGTTCTTCCTGCAATGGGCTTGCCTGTAACCATCGCGGCACTGCTTATCTCTATTGAACCACTGATTGACATGGCACGTACCGCACTAAACGTTTCAGGTTCAATGACTGCGGGTACAATTGCTAGCCGAGTGCTGAAGTCACCAGGAAGTGAAGCAACATTGGAAGAAACACGAGCATAGAACTCAAATTCCTTCCAAAGCGATAAAACGTAAAATATCAAGCCGATGGTTCGCCATCGGCTTTTTTCATTTTCAAAAATTCAACTTGCATCTTTCGTTGCTAGTCAAGGCGTTGAATGGTCTAATACTGTCATCGGTTTTGTAAACGGTAAGCAGAATGCACCAAGATAATCAGCCCACTTTTTTCTTCTTTGATTATGAGACATGGGGAACCAACCCCGCGAAAGATCGCCCAAGCCAGTTTGCTGGTGTTCGTACAGATGAAAACTTTAATATCATCGGCGAGCCTTTAGTCATGTACTGTCAACCACCGGCTGATTATCTTCCGTCTCCTGAAGCTGCACTTATTACTGGTATTACTCCGCAAAAAACGGTTCAAGAAGGCCTTTCTGAGCCAGAGTTTATCGCTAAGATTCACGCTGAACTCGCGAGACCAAATACCACCAGTTTAGGCTACAACAGCATTCGCTTTGATGACGAAGTGACCCGTTATACTTGTTATCGCAACTTTATCGATCCATACGCATGGAGTTGGCAAAACGGTAACTCACGTTGGGATTTACTCGATGTACTACGCGCGTGCCATGCCCTTCGCCCAGAAGGCGTAGAATGGCCAGAAAACGAAGATGGCTTCACTAGCTTTAAATTAGAACATTTGTCCGTGGCTAACGGCATAGAACATAGTAACGCGCACGATGCCATGGCAGATGTGGTTGCGACTATCGAAATGGCAAAGAAAGTAAAAGCAGCGCAACCAAAATTGTTTGATTACTTTTTTTCTATGCGCCAAAAGCGCAAGCTCAATGATTTAGTCGACATCGTCAACATGACACCGTTGATGCACGTTTCAGGCATGCTAGGGCGCGAATGCCAGTACACTAGCTGGATTGTGCCTGTTGCTTGGCATCCAACCAATAATAACGCCGTTATCACCATCGATTTAGCGAAAGACCCTCAACCTATTCTTGAGCTATCCGCAGAAGAGCTGCACGAAAGACTCTACACGAAGCGCGAAGATCTTGGTGAATTGCTACCAGTGCCAGTTAAACTAGTTCATTTGAACAAATGCCCTATTCTCGCCCCTGCAAAAACGTTAACGGCTGAAAATGCAGAGTCTATTGGCATTGATCGCCAACAATGTCTCGCCAATCTCGCTTTGTTGCGCCAACATCCTGAAATTAGAGAAAAGCTGATTAGCCTCTTTTCAGTCGAGCGCAAATTCGATAAAAGTGATGACGTCGATACACAACTTTACGACGGGTTCTTTTCTCCAGCCGATCGCGCAGCTATGGATATCATTCGCGAAACCGATCCGAATAATCTTGCTGCATTAGACATTGAATTTGATGACAAGCGCATTAAACCTCTATTGTTCCGCTATCGTGCGCGTAACTTCCCAGGCACATTAGACGAGCAAGAACAAAGACGCTGGGCACTACACTGTCGAGAAGTGTTTGAAAGCCAAATTGAAGAGTACATGCTGAATTTAGAAAACTTAGTTCACGAACATGAAAGTGACGAAAAGAAGATTGCGATATTAAAATCCGTGTACCGTTATGTAGAGAGCTTAGCTTCCTAACTCCTCCTAATACAAGCGCACCTTATGGTGTGCTTGTTGTTTATATACTGTCAAAATGATTAAAGAACGATTCTTACAACTGATCCAACTGCTCATTTCAATCTTCCTCATCATGGGAGCACTTGGCATCGGAATTACCATTCAAAAGTTCACTGGCGTTTCCGTTCCAGGAAGTGTCATCGGTATGCTCGTACTGTTTTTCTCCATGACTCTTGGGCTTGTAAAAGTCGACTGGGTCAAACCGGGCGCCACGCTATTTATCCGCTATATGATCTTATTGTTCGTTCCTATTAGCGTGGGATTAATGCAACATTTCGATATGCTACTCGCTAATGCCCTCCCTATCATTGCTAGCGCAGTTGGAGGCTCACTCATTGTACTAGTCAGCCTCGCTTGGCTGCTGGACTACTTGTTAAAGGAGAAGCACTGATATGTGGTTAGTTGTTACCATTGCGGTTTTTCTTGTCGCGCGCCAAATTGCAATCAAAGTGAATAATCCTCTAGCAAATCCTTTGCTGATCAGTATTGCAGTGCTCATTCCTTTGCTTACTTACTTAAATGTACCGTTTGAAACGTATTATGCGGATAACGAAGGGATCAGTTTTTTACTTCAACCAGCCGTAGTTGCTCTGGCTTACCCGTTATATGAACAACTACCACAGATTAAAGCAAACTGGCGAATCATCACTTTTGCTTGCACAGTAGGCAGTGTGATGTCGATGATGACAACCACCTTGATCGCAGTCGCTTTCAAAGCGGATATCAGTTTAATCGCGAGTCTAGTGGGTAAGTCCGTCACTACACCAATAGCGATGGAAATATCGAGTCACCTCGGTGGTGAAGCCGCCGTTGCAGCGATCTTGGTTCTGATTGTCGGTTTATTGGGCGCAATTTTGGCATACCCAATTTACAATTTGATTGGAATTAAACACCCGATTGCACGTGGTCTGACAATGGGTACAGTCTCTCATGCCTTAGGCACCGCTACTTGTGCAGAGAAACAGCCCATAGATGCCGCGTTCTCATCACTCGCATTGGTTTTATGTGGGATCATAACTTCTATTTTGGCTCCAAGCTTTTTTGCTTTGGCTGTCTGGCTATATCAATAGTTAAGCGCTCTCGGTCTGCCCTCCTTCCGGCAGGCCGTAGCCTTTCCGCTTCTTCCTTACCCTTTTCAAAACCCTATCTTATCTATCAACCTCACCCAGTAATACCGTGAAGGGACTTGATCGAGATATACATTCATAGCGTTAGCATTCTAGGTTCTACCACTCGCTCTAGATTACGTAGGTATAAAGTAGCATAGCGGTAAAGTCGCGTGGGTAACATACTCCTGCTCCTTGGTCATATGAACATATACTGATATGGTTAATTGTGAGACGGAGATAACGCTTCACACCTGTGCAATCGAATACATGTGTGAGCTCACTCTAATTATGTAACAGAATTATCAATTGCATTATTTATCGTGATCTAACGCACGGAACATTTCTATCTTTCACATAGAATAACTGTCCATGCAATAACAAGGATTCAACATGAAAAGTCGCATTGAACAGGCGCTAGCAGGCGCTCCAGAAGCACTTTCCAAACAACTTGCTCCTATCATCCAAGCTGATGATTTTGATGCTACGCTTTCAGTTCAACAATTTGAGCAGTTGCTTTCAGCTACCGGTCTATCAGACAAAGAGCTTCGTGTTGCGCTACTTCCTTTTGCCGCAGCGTACTCCTATGCTCCCCTTTCTGACTTTTATGTCGGCGCTATCGTTCGTGGCCTTTCAGGTCGCCTTTACTTCGGTGCCAACATGGAATTCTTTGGTGTACAGTTGGGTCAAACGGTTCACGCAGAGCAGTCTGCGATTAGCCATGCTTGGATGAAAGGCGAACGTGGTGTTAAAGATATCACTATCAACTTCAGCCCATGTGGTCACTGCCGCCAGTTCATGAATGAGTTATCTACCGCAAACGAGCTTAAAATCCAGCTCCCGGAACGCGAAGAAAAGTCACTTCATGAATACCTGCCTGAAGCCTTTGGACCAAACGATCTCGGTATCGAGTCCGGCTTAATGGCAGAAGTTCAACACCAGTTCTCATGTGATGATGAAGACGCACTCATCCAAAGTGCAGTTGAAGCGATGAACATGAGCCACTCTCCATACACCAACAACTTGAGTGGTTTAGCATTAGAGATGACTAGCGGCCGTGTATTCCAAGGTGCTTATGCAGAAAATGCAGCGTTTAATCCTAGCTTGCCACCGCTACAAGTTGCGCTAATCCAAGTTTTACTTGCGGGTGAAACCTTTGACAGCATCAAAGCCGCTGCATTGGTAGAAAACTCTGAAGGTAAGATCAGTCACTTAGCCGATACGCAATCAACGTTGGAAGCGTTGAATCCAGATATTCCGCTTAGTTTTGTCAACGTATAAACGACAAATTCAACAAAGAGCTCTACAACATGTAGAGCTTTTTTATTACCTAAAAACCAAAAGCAAACGTTTGCTTTGTCATAAAACTTCAGTATGATCTCCTGCAATTTCTGTCTCATCACTCTATTTTGTAAGGGAACACTATGTTTGGCACTGCAACTAGCGCAAATGCTACCCGTGTATTACTTTTAGGCTCTGGCGAACTCGGTAAAGAAGTCGCCATTGAATGCCAGAGACTTGGTTTAGAAGTGATTGCTTGTGATCGCTATGCCAATGCTCCAGCGATGCAAGTCGCTCACCGTAGTTATGTTATCGACATGTTAGATGGGAACGCCTTAGAAGAAGTTATTACGAAGGAACAACCTACTTACGTCGTACCAGAAATTGAAGCCATCGCAACCGGCAAACTGGTAGAGCTTGAAGAGAAAGGACTGAATGTTGTTCCAACCGCTAAGGCAACCAGGCTAACAATGAATCGTGAAGGTATCCGACGTTTGGCAGCAGAAGAACTGGAATTGACGACTTCACCTTATCGTTTTGCAGATAACTTTGAAGACTTCAAAGCCGCGGTTGAGCATGTGGGTATTCCGTGCGTGGTGAAGCCTGTGATGAGCTCTTCAGGTAAAGGGCAAAGTGTTATCAAGACCGAAGACGACGTTACAAAAGCATGGGATTACGCTCAGGAAGGCGGGCGTACGGGTGCAGGTCGCGTTATCGTGGAAGGTTTTATCGACTTCGATTACGAAATCACTTTATTGACCATCAGAGCCGTTGACGGTGTGCATTTCTGTGCTCCAATTGGTCATCGTCAGGAAGATGGCGACTACCGCGAATCATGGCAACCGCAAACTATGTCAGAAAACGCAGTAAAAGCAGCTGAATACACGGCTGAGAAAGTGGTAAACGCGCTCGGTGGCTACGGCATCTTTGGTGTAGAGCTATTTGTTAAAGGCGATAAAGTCATTTTCAATGAGGTCTCTCCTCGCCCTCACGATACGGGTATGGTTACAATGATTTCACAGGAAATGTCTGAGTTTGCTCTCCACGTGCGCGCGTTTACCGGAATGCCAATTAATAATATTGTGCAATATGGCCCATCTGCGTCTGCTGTTATTCTTGGACAAGGGACTTCCACAAACATTCGCTTTGAAAACCTAAGCAAAGCTTTAGCTCAACCTCAAACACAAGTTCGTCTATTCGGTAAGCCAGAAATCGATGGTCGCCGCCGTTTAGGTGTTGTCCTTACGCGACGAAAAACCACCGAAGAAGCCGTTCAAGATGCTGTTGAAAGTGCTTCAAAAGTGAATATCATTTATTAAATACGAACCACTCATACAAAAATAGCGCAGCTCAAATTGCTGCGCTATTTCGTGTTCCAAACCGAAGAGAGCCTATTCACTCTCGATTAAGTACACTTCTTCAGAGAAGCGACTTAAGCCTTTTTTCGCAATTTTAGGATGATTCTCGTCAGCTTCATCTACGTTCAAACAAGTAACTTTGTAACCTGAAAATAACTGCTCTATCTCTTCGACCGGCACGCTAAATGGAGGCCCCGCCATCTCTTCTTGAGGATAGTTGAGTGTGACAAGCAAAATACGACCGCCTGGGTTCAGCAGTTGCTTGAGACGCTCTACATACTCCTCTCGCATATCTTGCGGTAAAGCAACCAACGCGGCGCGATCATAAATGATATCGGCTTGAGATACTGGTGCAGTGAAAAAGTCCCCAGTATAAATAGAGAGCTCATCAAATTGATAAAGCTCGTGCATGCCATTAAGAGGCGTTACCGTTGGCGTGTAAAAATGTTCAGCAAAAAAGGCACGCACAGCAATATGGCTTAGCTCAACACCTTCAACCGAATCATGCTTCATCGCTAGCCAAATCAAGTCTTCTGACTTTCCACATAAAGGAACTAACACTTTATCTTCACGCTTTGGATTAGTGTGTTTCCAATATACTGGTAATAGCGGGTTTACATCTTCCAAGTGAAATCCGATTTGATTGCTGGCCCATTTGTTATGCCAAAATTCTTGGTCTCTCATTTTACTTTCTACTTGTCGGCTGTTTTCATTTTGAGAGGTAAGACTAACGTTTTTTTTCAATTTGTCTATGCCGTTCATCTTTGGTTAATACTGCGGTGATAGGATGTAATCGGTCTCATAGGAGACGCGCCTTTATCTGATAATCAGAATAAAGAAAAGAGAAATGGTGATCTAACGCACGATTCTACTTCAAGATAAAACTGAAACCTTGGAATCTTTCGTAATGGCCCCATTTATAAGTTAGTACCTGATTTGCCGAACTTAGCGACCTTTATGTTCCCTATTTTCTAAGTACAAGCAAGTTAAGGAGAGTGAATGAGCTTATTTCTTCGTACTACAGCATTGATGCTTTTGGTACTTAGCCGTGCACCGGCATTTGCCGCACTTCCAATTACCCCTGCACCTAGTGGCGAACAAAATCGTTCAACCAGCCAAAACGAAGTTTGTTCGAAACTTTTTAAACACAGCCTTAGCGGTTTATATGGCATTCAGTCAATCGACACCACACCAAATCAGCCATATTCTGACTTCGACATTCTTTACAGCAAAGCTCACCAAGCGCAATTTGAACTTGAAACTATCTGTAAAAGTACCGCACTTCTTAATGACGCTCAGCCATACTTCGCAGGCGTGAAATCCAAACAACGAGCAGAAGAAAAGATAGCTTTAGAGTTAGATGGGAAAGTTGAACGTATTACTGACCTAGCACGTGCAACGATTGTAGCTGAAGACGTCGCGAGTTTAGTCTCCATTTATGAAACGTTAGAGCGTGAAACAACGATTGTGAAAGTAAAAAATCGATTCAAAAAACCTGGCCCTTCAGGATATAGAGACTTGAACTTGCTCGTTCGTTTACCAAAAACAAACCTAGTAGCCGAAGTTCAACTGCACTTGAAAGCAATCGCAGATGTAAAAAGCGGTCCCGAACACGACCTATACGAAAAAATCCAGAAACTAGAACGTCAAGCGATGTTGGAAAAACGTGAGCTAAGCGAAATAGAGCTTGCCTCTATTCGCAACATGCGTACACAGTCTAAGAACTTGTACCAACAAGCATGGCAACCATACTTAACAACGCATCTAGAAGCGGCGTAACCGATATCATTAAGCGTCTCTCATAAACAGAAAAACCACCGCATTGCGGTGGTTTTCATTTGTATGCACACGAATTTTACGCAAAAAAAGACCACGCCTTAGCGTGATCCATTTATTCGGCTTACTGTACTTTCTTCAGGTTTTCTACACGAGCTTTTAACTTCTGACCCGGGCGAAAAGTCACTACACGTCGAGCAGTAATTGGAATATCTTCACCAGTTTTCGGGTTACGACCAGGTCGTTCATTCTTGTCACGAAGATCAAAGTTACCAAAACCTGACAGTTTTACCTGTTCGCCACTTTCCAGTGCCTTACGAATCTCTTCAAAGAACACTTCCACCGTTTCCTTGGCGTCCCGCTTACTAAATCCTAATTTATCAAACAGGTTTTCTGCCAGTTCGGCTTTTGTGAGCGCCATAAAACTTTCCTCAAAGCTATGTTAAACAATGCTACGTTAGTGTAGCGCCAGAGCAGTTTTACCCTACCAATTCAACAACATATCGGGGTTACATCTGGAAGTGTATGACAAGCTTATGATTTTCGCCAACTTTTTTCTTGGCGAACAAAAGGAATAGCACTACGTAAATTATTGTTAAACGCCAGAAATTTGATATTTTTGTTTTTGTTTCATCTTTATCAGGAAAAACATCCAGATTATAAAACTAAAATTAGTTTAAATATCAACATTAAACACTATTTAATAAAAATATCAGATATTGGTTATTTAACAGACACTTGACATAGAACTTGTCGTAAATTCAGTGATTTGTATGTAACTCGATACGTAACAATTAGATTAAAAGGTATGACCACCTGTACTTTGCAACTGTGCTTAGAAAGCTTGATTAAACCCACGCTTCTCGCTGTTTAACGATGACGCCATATATAAAGATTGATAATGTGGAAGTTCGTGTATTTCCTCATTAGCTTCTTACACTGCTTCTAGGCGACCATGATTAATCAAATCATAAATATTCTTTTCCCTGTTTTTGCTCTTGTCGGAGTTGGCTATTTGGTCGGTCGTTACATCAAGCCTGACTTTCGCCCAATAAACCGCATTAATATTGAGGTATTTACGCCAGCACTGGTATTTTCGTCACTCGTTAGCATGCCGCTCGATTCAAATCAGGGGCCGCTTCTTTTGGCGGCAATTGTCGCGGTTTTAATTCCCGCACTACTCATGATCCCGGTATGTCGATGGACGTCACTCTCGTTTAAAACCTGGGCGCCACCACATATGTTTCGCAATAGCGGAAATCTAGCTATTCCTTTGTTTACCTATACGTTTGGAGAAATTGCGCTGTCGTCAGCAGTGCTTTTATTTGTCGTGTCAGCATGCTTGCATATCAGCTTAGGCGTAATGCTGCTTAGTCATGGCAACCCTTTTAAGCAAATAGTCAAGATGCCAATCTTTTTAGCAGCGTCGTTGGCTCTGTTTCTCAACGTGTCAAATGTGGGTGCATGGGCGCCTTTATACGAAGCCACGGCTCTACTTGGGCAAGCGGCCGTACCCGTGATGCTTTTATCTCTGGGGGCACAAATGTGTCATTTAAGGTTGGACGGTTTAAAGATTGGTGTGTTGTGTACCGTGCAGTCACTGGCAACTGGCGCTGTCGCTTTTGCACTTATTTATTGGTTAATTCCCCTTCCAACGATGCAATTGCAAATGATGGTGCTCTTCACAATGCTGCCGCCAGCCGTCATGAATTACCTATTTGCGGAAAGGCTGAATATAGAACCCATGAAGGTGGCGTCAATGGTACTATTTGGCAACTTTTTCAGCATTCTTACGCTGCCTCTTCTGCTTAGCTATACCCTCTCACTCGCTGCCTAACCGCCAATAAGCTATCGTTAGCGTGTATTAGCTGAAAAACAATACGTTCCTAATCTCGGGTAAGGGCCATCCCTAGTTTGGTCTAGTATTTTAAAGTAATGAGGGGGGGGTGCGAGCAGTAAGGAACTTGAACAACGACAAGGTAATCCTAAAAATAAAAAACCCTGCCAAACTGGCAGGGTTTTCATTTCTTAAGAAGATACGTTACGCGAGATTAGTCACGCAGAGACGCACCAAACTTCTCAGAAACGTGAGCAACGATAGCGTCAACCGCACCAGCGATATCTGCATCTTCCAGCGTACGCTCAAGTGACTGTAGAGTCAGAGCGATTGCTAGGCTCTTCTTACCATCTTCAACGCCTTTACCTACGTAAACGTCGAACAGTTTCGCATCTTTAAGGAACTCGCCACCTTGCTCTAGACAAGCGTTAACGATGTCACCAGATGCAACAGCTTCATCCACTACTACCGCGATATCACGACGGTTTGAAGGGAACTTAGAAAGCGCTACCGCTTCTGGGATCACTTTGCTGTTGATTGCAGACCATTCGATTTCGAATACGATAGTACGACCGTTTAGACCGAACCTACGCTCAAGCTCAGGGTGAACGGTACCGATCACGCCCACTTCTTTGCCGTCTACGATGATTGCCGCAGATTGACCCGGGTGAAGTGCTGGGTTAGCTTTTTTGCTTTCAGGTGACAGTGCAGCGAAAGAGTACGCTTTTTCGTTCGCAGATAGCTCTAGAATCGCTTCTAGATCGCCCTTAAGGTCGAAGAAATCAACAGTGTTGGTTTCGATATCCCAGTGCTCTTCACCACGAGTACCAGCAATAACACCTGCAAGCATAGGCTCTTGACGCATGCCGTTTTCTGCAGATTCACATGGGATGAAACGTAGGCCATATTCGAATAGACGAACGCGTGGCTGTTGACGCTTCTGGTTGTGAACAACTGTGTTCAGCAGACCTTGGATAAGACCAAGACGCATTGCCGACATGTCTGCAGAAATTGGGTTTGGAAGCACTAGAGGCTCAACACCAGGTACAACTAGCTTTTGTTGCTCAGGCTCAACGAAGCTGTATGTAATTGCTTCGTGGTAACCACGGTCAACAAGAAGATCACGAACGCGTTTCAGTGGAAGATCCGCTTCAACGTGGTTGTGCATCTTAAGTGCTGCTGCTGGGTGTTGGTTAGGAATGTTGTCATAACCGTAGATACGGCCAACTTCTTCAATCAGGTCTTGCTCGATAGCGATATCGAAACGCCATGTTGGCGCTACTGCCATCCAACCTTCTTCTGAAGCTTCAACCGTCAAACCTAGACGCTCTAGGATTTCTACTACGTCGCTATCTGCAATGTGGTGACCTAGTAGGTTGTCTAGCTTAGTACGACGTAGAGCAACTTTGTTTGGCTTAGGTAGGTCTGCTTCAGACTCTACTGCAACAACAGGTGCTACTTCACCGCCACAGATCTCAACAAGAAGCTGAGTGGCACGCTCCATTGCGCTCACTTGTAGTGCGTAATCCACACCACGCTCGAAACGCATTGAAGAATCAGTGTGAAGACCGTAGCTACGTGCGCGGCCACGGATGTGGTCAGGTGCAAAGAATGCACACTCTAGTAGAACGTCTTTAGTCTCAGTTGTTACACCAGACTCTTCACCACCAAAGATACCTGCGATTGCAAGTGCTTTGTTGTGGTCAGCAACTACTAGTGTATCTGCGTTTAGTTCTGCTTCGTTGCCGTCAAGAAGCGTTAGCTTCTCACCTTGCTCAGCCATACGAACTACGATGCCACCTTCGATCTTCGCTAGATCGAATGCGTGCATTGGTTGGCCTTGCTCTAGAAGAACGTAGTTAGTGATGTCTACTACAGGGTCGATAGAGCGAATACCACAACGACGCAGTTTCTCTTGCATCCATAGTGGTGTTTCAGCTTGAACGTTTACGTTCTTAATAACACGACCTAGGTAACGAGGACACGCAGCAGGAGCTTTCACTTCGATAGACACTTTATCGTCGATTGAAGGGGCAACTGCTTCTACTGATGGCTCAGTCACGTCAGCACGGTTTAGTACGCCAACTTCACGAGCTAGACCACGAATGCTGAAACAGTCAGCGCGGTTTGCTGTTAAGTCTACGTCTACTGTTACGTCGTCTAGACCTAGGAATTCACGGAAATCAGTACCGACTACTGCGTCTTCTGCTAGTTCCATGATACCGTCTGACTCAACGTCGATACCTAGTTCAGTGAATGAACAAAGCATGCCGTGAGATGGCTGGCCACGTAGTTTCGCTTTTTTGATTTTGAAATCACCTGGAAGAACAGCACCAACTGTTGCTACTGCTACTTTCAGACCTTGGCGACAGTTAGGTGCGCCACAAACAATGTCTAGAAGCTCTTCTTCACCCACGTCAACTTTAGTTACGCGCAGTTTGTCTGCATCTGGGTGTTGACCACATTCAACAACGTGACCGACTTTAACGCCAGTAAAAGACCCTGCAACAGGTAGAACGTCGTCTACCTCTAGACCGGCCATTGTAATTTGGTGAGTTAGCTCGTCAGTAGTAACCGCAGGGTTTACCCACTCACGAAGCCATGATTCGCTGAATTTCATGTTGATGAACCCTCTGGATTACTTGAACTGTTTTAGGAAACGAAGATCGTTCTCGAAGAACGCACGTAGGTCGTTCACGCCGTAACGAAGCATTGTTAGACGCTCAACACCCATACCGAATGCGAAACCAGAGTATTTTTCAGGATCGATACCTACGCTACGTAGCACGTTCGGGTGAACCATACCGCAGCCTAGTACTTCTAACCATTTACCGTTTTTGCCTTTCACGTCTACTTCAGCTGAAGGCTCAGTGAATGGGAAGTAAGATGGACGGAAACGTACTTCTACTTCTTCTTCGAAGAAGTTACATAGGAAATCGTGCAGGATGCCTTTCAGCTGAGCAAAGTTTACGTTCTCATCAACCAGCATGCCTTCCACTTGGTGGAACATTGGCGTGTGCGTTTGGTCGTAGTCGTTACGGTATACACGGCCTGGTGCGATGAAACGGAATGGTGGTTTACCATTTTCCATCGTACGGATCTGTACGCCTGACGTATGAGTACGAAGCATCAAGTCTGGGTTGAAGAAGAAAGTATCGTGGTCAGTACGCGCCGGGTGATCAGCTGCGATGTTTAGCGCATCGAAGTTGTGGAATGCATCTTCGATCTCTGGGCCAGCCTCGGTGTTAAAACCAAGTTCGCCAAAGAACTTCTCAATACGCTCTACAGTACGAGTTACTGGGTGTAAACCACCGTTTTCAATACGACGACCTGGTAGTGTTACGTCGATTGTTTCTGCTGCTAGTTT
Organism: Vibrio sp. 2130-1; assembly: GCF_033339515.1. NCBI lineage: Bacteria > Pseudomonadati > Pseudomonadota > Gammaproteobacteria > Vibrionales > Vibrionaceae > Vibrio > Vibrio sp. 2130-1. The sequence goes on along the minus strand of NZ_JAWOUT010000002.1, from coordinate 356,704 downwards.
TGCTTCAAGCTCAGCACGTTGTAGTGCATCTTTACGAGCTGCGATAGCTTGCTGAACGACGCCTTTCGCTTTATTGATCTCTTGACCAGCTTCACGGCGTTCTTCTGGTGGTAGTTTGCCTAGGCTTTGAAGTTGAGCAGTTAGCTCACCTTTTTTACCCAGATACTGAACACGCACTTCATCAAGTGCGACTAGCGATTCGGCAGCTTCAATTGCAGTGCTCGCGCTAGCAATGATCTCTTCTAGATGTTGCATCGTTTCCTCATCTACCTGTAGGTAGTGTCCATAAGGGAGTGATTGGTTTTTTGATAGCTGTACATAGTAGCCAAACCGGGCACCAATGCCAAATTGAATTACGAAAAGAAGAGGTTATTGAATAAAAAGAGCACAAAAACGTCAAAAATGTCATCTTTAGTTAATCTGCCGTTTAGTTGTGCCCTTTTGTTTTAGAAATAGTATTGAATAGATAGCTCGATAAAATCGTCATCTCTAGCGAAGTAGAGCAAATCATTTGGTGTTTCATTTTTAAACAACCAAGCATCAATTTGCCACTTAACGTGATTCGATATTCGGCTCGATGCTTCTAACTTAGCATTGTAAACATCATCGTTATCTAAATCCTTCGTAATTCCCGTCAATACTTCCGTTCCGTCCTCATCATTGAGCGCCCAACGAATACCTGCAAACACATCATTTTGACCGATAGTTTGTGCGTTGTTCCCACGACTGTCATAGAGGTACTCACCAATAACCCCCACATCCCAAACCGTGTCAAATGCACCGACGAAGGTATACTCAAAGCCCGTCACAAGACCGACATGATTATCAGCACTATCTCGATAAATACTTTCCAGTTTCCATAACCAATCGCCAACGATTCCTTGCACATCCAGACCGACATGACTCATCAGAGCGTAGTAAGGCTTTAATTCTCCGTACTCAAAACGAAAGTAAGGATCCCGGTTTGTCCCATATAAATAGCTCAGGCCTACGTCCCAATCGCCAAGCATTTTCGAATATCGAAAAGCCACATCTACGTGCTTCTCTTCTCTGCTTGATTCATAGATAGCATCATCAGAGACAACGGGGTCGGTTCGCAAGCGGCCATCTGTACCCGCAAACGTTCGTTCCCTAAAGTAAGGTAACAACATTGCGTGGACGGTGCCCCAGTCTTTGAAAGAGGTAAAATGTAACATCGGCTGACCGAGTTTATCTTCACCATCGACGGCTTCAATGGCATCTGTTTGGTTTACTACATCAACTAAATGGGCTGATTCAGTCACTCCCCAAAAGACCTTACTAATCCCAACTCGAAGCTCATAATCATCCCAATAAGTCAGATAAAGTGCCTCTCGTATGTCACCATGACTTCGCTCATCGTCTAGACCATCCAGACGATAGAAAGGTGTGAAAGTAAAGTTTGCATCACCATTTTGCATCTCCCAGTAAAATTCTGGCTGCAAAACCAATGACGTTTGCGCTTTGCTCTGACCCTGAGAGCCCGTTTTAAAAAACTGACGATGCTCAATATTGACTTGTCCTGCGAGCTCGACGGCAGTCAGAGGCATCGAGTAAAAAAAGGCTGCTGCACTAAGCAACAACCCAGCATTTAATCGCTTCATTTTTCCTCCACTACCTCACTCGCTTCAACACATTCTTATGAAAGTCATTGTCTTGTAATCCAGTGTTAAAACGCATTTCGCTAGTCGTTAGCTCAGTACTTTTTCCTGTTTGATGGTTTGTCATCGCCATAGTGTGCGCTCGCCAATATTGGTTGAGATATTGCTTGTAATCGGAAAAAGAAAGCGTTTTTAACAAAGAGCCTTTGCGGTCGTAAAACTCAACTTTAAGTGGACGATAATGCGCTTTATCTAACCATACCGTTTGCTTGGTATAACCTGAGTTCTTATCGGTCGGAATTTGCTCTACGACGAAAACATCTTGCCCGTTTATGCTGTCATCTTTTAGGTAGTTGAAACGGTATTTTTCAATCTCAAAGGAACTGAGATCCTCATACGCGAATTCACTGCCCATAAAAGGACCTGATTTGTTACGCGAGGAAATACGTTTCACACGTTTCAGTGCAGGAAGGTAAAGCCATTGGTCATCGGCACCCACCGTATGAGAATGGTTAAGAAACGCCGTGCCTTTTACATCTCTCGGTTCATCAAATATCGTGAGCCCTTTGTCACCATCGCCATCAACTTCGAGTGATTGTAAGCGCATTAAACGTGTGCTGCTTTCTCCTTGCGCGTTTCGCAGAATCATTTGCATCGTAGCAACAGAATCCCCCCACCCTTCATCACGGGCTTTGCGCTCTTGGGCAATTTCTAGTCCTTTGGCTTCATCCGCCAACACCGCATGACTCATAATAAGCGAGACAGAAAGTACTGATACTTTTAAGGCATTTTTTACTAAATTCATGTTCAATCCTTTAATTCGTTATGACTGAGTAACAGTCTTGGTTTGAGAGTCAGTTGATTTAAGCTTATTTCGGCGCTCCACCTCGTCGTAAACACCTTTGTCAAACAACATCAGTAGAGTCGGTAGGAAGATGAAATCCACAACAAGGGCAATAAAGATGACAATGGCACTCAGCTGTCCCATATCGGCATTTAAACGGAAGCTCGACATCGCCAGAACAGAGAAACCAGCAACAAGCACGACCGTCGTAATCCAAAGCGCGCGCCCCACGGTGCGAAAGGCGTAGCGAACCGCTTGCTCCGCACTGTGGCCATCTTTACGAGCGTGTTGATATTTAGAAAGAAAGTGAACGGCGTCATCGACAACAACACCAAGCGTTAATGTCACAACGACAGACAATCCCAAGTTAATCTCGCCAGAAACCAGCGCCCAAATACCAAAACCAATAAGCGCAGGAGCAATATTCGGGACAAGACTAATTAAGCCAAGCTTGAACGAACGCAAGGCAAAGATCAGTAATGCAGAGATTAAGACAAGAGTAATGGGCAAGGTTGACAGCATGCTGGCCATATTCGTTTCACCAATATGCGCAAACATCAATGAAGGACTAGAAGCAACAACATCATATTGAGGCGCGTTTTCGTTAAACCATTGGTAAATGCGATTTTCCAAATCAACAAGCTCGACGCTGCCCAAGTTCTCCACGGTGAGAACCATCTTGATCGACGACTTATCTACATTGATTTGGTTGTTCAAATCTAAACCATACGGTAGTGACATTTCATAAAGCAGCAGATATTGAGCCGCTAATTCTCTGTCTTGAGGGAGCGAGTAATAAGCCTGATCATCTCCATGCATGTTCTTGTTTAGGCGCTTATAAACATCGCTCAAGGTCGCAACATGGTCCGTTTCTGGCTGCAACCTTAGCCAGTCAGTAAATTTACCCACGGAATTGAGAAAATTAGGATCGGCAATGCCCTGCGATTCGTTGGTTTTTATCGCGATACTGATGTTCGCCATGCCACTGATTCGCTCTTCCATAAAATCAGCCGCTCGGCGAAATTCATTGCTATGGCCAAAGTACTCGACGGATTCATCATTGACTTTGTTCAGCGGAATCAAGCTCGCACTCGCGACAATAACAAGCACCGACAACGGCAATAACGCATGTCGCTTTGACACCACGAAATCTCCTAAATGATCCATAAAGTGCTTTCTTTCATCAGAAGTATCCGACTTCACCGTAACCGGAAGGATATTAAGCAAGGCGGGAAGTAACGTGATGGAAAGGAAACAAGCAACCATGACGCCAAGGGCTGATAGGTTGCCGAAATCTCTCAGGATTGGAGAATCCGACATATTCATCATTAAAAAGCCGATCGCGGTGGTAATGGAGGTAATCAAGATAGGCATGAAATTGAGCGCAATACTTCGCTCAATAGAGTGGGCTTTACTAAAGCCGTTTTGCATAGACTGACGCATTGTCGCGATGATGTGTACACAGTCTGCGACGGCAAGCGTCATCACCAAGGTAGGCACATTAACAGTCGCCGTGCTTAAGAACATACCAGCCCATCCTGACAAGCCCATTGTAACCATAACCGAGCCGATAATAACGATGAGCGTCGCGATGACGCTAAGCAATGAGCGCAACATGATGGTCAGAAACACCAATATCACTAGTAACATAGTAGGCACTAATGTTGCGCTATCATCTTGGGCTGCGGTCATAAACGCGTAGTTCATTGCAATAATACCAGCCTTGTGGAATTCGGTGTCTGGGTACACTTGCTGATAACGCTCAATCATTCCGTTTATGTAAGCAACCACCTCTTGTACTTCAGCAGTTTTATCTATTTCAGGGAGTTGGACCGTAATGTTTACGACCGTGACATCTCCTTTTTCAGAAATCAGTGAACTTTTCAAAACCGGCTCACTCAACGCAATACTTTTGACTTTCTCTATTCGTTGAGGTGTCAATTCATATTCGCTATACAGTAAGTCTTCGACAAGAAGATCATCTTCAAACGCTTCGGTATGCTGGTAGTTGGCGAGGGAATCAACGCGGGTGGAGTATGGAACTTGCCACGCCTCGTCAGTGATCTGCTGAATAAGAGATAATGTGCTAGGAGTAAAAACAGTGCCGCTCTTTGGCGCTATAACCAAAGCAAGACTGTCAGAATTTGCAAAGGTGGTTTGAATTTCATCAAACGCAAGTAACTGCTCATTTGTTCCATCAAAGAAGATGTCGTAATCTCCTCTAAAGTAAAGATTTTTTCCTCCAATGGTTGCTATGACAATCAATAAAACGGTAGCAAGCATCACCAATACACTGTAATTCGTTGGTAGCTTACCCCACCCTGAACGGGCGTATTGTTGAACGTTGTGATGTGGCATCACACTCTCCTTTTGTGACGTTTCGTCAAATTTAAAAACTAAAAAAACAGCAAATGCTGTAAATAACCAGACAAACTCGACATGCAAACTTTAGATCGAATGAATTTGGCTACATAAGTCAGTTTTTAGTAACTTCCTATGCTTCTCGTGATCATTGGCTGAACGCCAACCTTCGAGATTTAATGACGATTCGTCACAATAGTGCGATAAAAAAGCCAACCATAACGTCAGATTGGCCTTTCCAGTTTATTAGCGATTCACTGACTCTAAATAAGCAAGCTCTTCACTAAATAACTCCTGCTCCACTCGACGCCAGGTTTTACGGTAGTCCCATTCTGTAGATAAAGGCGACCAACCTAAACCATCAAGTAACATATTCGCGTTGTGCAGTACTGAGAATGGGTCTTGAATTCGCTGAATACATCGACTGTTCGATGCATTTTGCGCCAAAGCGTTTGAACCGAATGCAATAGACCAGTTGGCGAATACAATAGCATCAGAACCAATTGCGGGAGAAAACTTAAGATCACCACATTCTACCGCATTGTTCACCAGCGCATCAGCACCATCTATTACTTGTTCTTCCAAGTTATTCAGTTCATTCACACGTTTAGGCGAAGCCTTCTCTAGAACCCAAGGCGTCTTTGCAACAATCGCACAAGTTGATAGTACTGGCTCCATACGAGCGTAAATACGATAACCTACATGCATCGCAATGATTTTTTCTCTGGTATTGCCATTAAATTTGGCGGTACGTTCGAAAAATATTGCTTCGCTTTTCAGCGAATGAATACAAAGCGCAAGAATCACATCTTCTTTGCTGCAAAAATGATTGTAGATCGTCCCTTTAGAATAAGGGCTTGACGCTGTAAGCTTGTCCATCGTTAAGTTGGCAAAGCCTTGCTCTTGAACTAAAGACTTAGCCAATTGAATAAGCTCTATCTCACGATCAGCAATCGCCTGTTGCTTTTTTGTTAGCCCTGAAGACACACGACATCCGTCTTGCTTGCTATATTTTTTACAGCGAAAGTTAAACATAATCCTTTGATCCGTATACCAACACACTCCCAATAATTGTAACACGATTCTTTAATACAGGAACGCAACTAAAGTTGACGAACCGTCATAAATGACACTTCGTCATAATAGATCAAAAAACAAACATTTCAAGTATGAATTTATAATTAGAAGATAAATAGCTACCAATTATGCATACCCAAGTAGCTACAGGATGCTTGGTTCAACGAGAATGGTTTCTTTGTAGAGGAAGCGAGAGAGGCTTTGGGAGGAACAACGAAGGAAATCAGCATGTTAAAAATAACGAAAGTAGATGCTGAACAGGTATTATTCGAAATAAGCCCAACACACTTTAAGTCTGAATTAAGAGCAAACACCGCTGAATGCCCTACTTACAAAGTATTTGCTGTCTTAGGCTTTTTCTTTTGCAACGCCCTTTCAGAAACTCTCTTCAAAAAAGGCTCAAAATCTATATAGATAGGCTTGGCTTATCACCTGCAGCTGCGATGGCATAACGAATATCATCAATAAATCGCCCCTCTGTCTCAATAATGCCGTCAGAGAATGTGACTGGCTGATGTGGCCCAGCAAGTAGAACAATATTAGTAAAATCAGAGACATTAAAGTTCTCTGCTACAACATTTTTGGAATGAAAATCAATGACGGTCTTTGCAACTTGATCTTCCAGTAACAAAAGCTGTTCTTCAGTAATTTTCATACGCGCCAAAGCAACGCGAACACACTTATCGTGGGTAGTCGTCTGCTCTTTTATGATTTCGGTATATTTGTCGTTGAGCTTGGAGTTCTCTGCATAGCTATAATATAAAGGCCCGTGCAGCGTTATATTTTTATCTTCATCAACGTAAACGAGATCCAACAACTCTAATGCTTTTAAGTAATCAGACATGCTCTGCTCAGACAAGTCATACTTTTTCTTTAAAATAGAATAACCATCTTTACCTCGTAGCATTCTCAATTCACGATAAAAGTCGTAAAGGTGAGGGAATTGAAAGAATACCTCATCCTGCGTACGACTAAAGTAATCCTCGTCTTCACCTTGCAATTGATTTGCGAGCTTTTGTAGTTCATCTAACGTGCAATCAACCGCTCTACAATATTCCAGCAACTTATCTAAAGCGAGATTCGTGCTTGTAAGATGTCTCTTAAAGGTAGATAGTGGCATACCCATTTTCTCAGATAGCTCTCGATATGTTAGCCCTTTTGTTTTAATCGCTTGGCGTAATGCGGCTAGCAAGTATTCGGGAGTCAGATCTCTCATCTACAATTCCTTTTGGCAATGTTACAGCTGTATAGTATTTGTAACAATTTAGAACCGCTTGGCAAGGTATAAGTTCATATTTTTATAAGAAAAACATGAATTAATATACTGAAAGGAGAATTCACACAACAAATGAAAAATTCAATATGAATTCAATTTCATTATAGGTATAAAATAATATGCAAAATAAAAGTAAAGCAATCACTCTAAATTATCATGATTAATTTTAATAGTAACGTAAAGTTGAGAATATAAATCTATTCGCTCTGCAAAAATCTAGAATAATTAACCTAAAAGGAACAGAACGGTAAATGCATAATAATTCACCGCTCTCTATTAGCATTTTTGCAATGCTATTCAAGTAGACTAGTCCGCTAGTTTCACTGCAGTACCAAATGCCAAAATTTCCGAAGAACCATCTACGATTGAGCTTGTGGTAAATCGAATCCCTACAATTGCATCGGCACCTTTAGATTCAGCGTCCGCCACCATGCGCTGTATAGCAATATCACGCGCGTCGGTCATCATTTCCGTGTAACCACGAATTTCGCCGCCAACAATGCTCTTGATACCCGCCATGAGGTCACGGCCAATATGCTTTGATTGAACAACATTACCAGTTACAACCCCTCTGATTTCAGAGATCTGCTTGCCAGGAATGCTTTCGGTCGTTGTGTAGATCATTTTTAATCCCTTATAAACGTAAAAATTTATACCCAAGCTACCTTATAACTAACATAAGATGCTAACCAATAAATTGAGAAGACTGATAAACAATACTCTAAATAGCCAAGCTAAAAGTCATTTGGGTATAAATTTTAGCAATAAAAAAGGAGAGCTAATGCTCTCCTTCTCTTAATCCTAAACTGCTAATTAAAGAGCAGCTTTCGCTTTTTCAACTAGAACTGCAAATGCAGCTTTGTCGAATACTGCGATGTCCGCAAGGATCTTACGGTCGATCTCGATAGATGCTTTCTTAAGACCGTTGATGAAACGGCTGTAAGATAGACCATTTTGACGAGATGCCGCATTGATACGTGCAATCCATAGTTGACGGAATTGACGTTTCTTAGCGCGACGGTCACGGTAAGCGTATTGACCAGCTTTAGTAACTGCTTGGAAAGCTACGCGGTAAACACGTGAACGCGCACCGTAGTAACCTTTAGCTTGTTTTAGAACTTTCTTATGACGTGCACGAGCTTGTACACCACGTTTTACGCGAGGCATTATGCTTCTCCTAAACTAAACGATTGATAACTAAAAAGAATTAAGCGTATGGCAACATACGGATTACTGCAGCCACTTCACATTTTGGAAGGATTGCATTTGGACGTAGTTGACGCTTGTTCTTAGTAGTACGCTTAGTCAGGATGTGACGTTTTGTAGCGTGCTTGTACTTAATACCACCAGCAGTTTTCTTAAAACGCTTAGCAGCACCTTTGTTGGTTTTCATCTTAGGCATGATGAATAACTCCGCATTGAGTAGGTTTAATAAACAACGTAATTAGGGCGAACAAAACCCAGCCATATACCTTTATATAAAGGAAAGCGGCTAGGTTTTAATTACTTGATGAGCCGTTAATTACTTCTTTTTAGGGGCTAGCACCATGATCATCTGGCGACCTTCAATCTTCTTAGGGAAAGATTCAACTACAGCAATTTCTGCAGTATCTTCCTTAAGACGATTTAGAACGTCAACACCGATGTCTTGGTGTGCCATCTCTCGGCCACGGAAGCGAATTGTTACTTTCACTTTGTTGCCTTCTTCAAGGAAACGCGTCAGGTTGCGTAGTTTTACCTGATAGTCTCCAATATCAGTTCCAGGACGGAATTTTACTTCCTTGATCTGGACCTGCTTTTGCTTCTTCTTCTGCTCTTTAGCAGTTTTGCTCTTCTCGAAGAGGAACTTACCATAGTCCATCACACGACAAACAGGTGGCTCGGCGTTAGGACTGATCTCAACGAGATCCATACCAGCTTCTTCAGCAGCTGCAATGGCTTCTTGAATCGATACAACACCAACTGATTCACCGTCAGCGCCTGTTAGTCGAACTTCACGAATACCACGAATTTCACCGTTGATACGGTGCGGGTTTTGTTTTACCGGCTGTTGGCCACGTCTTCCGCCTTTAATAGCTTATTCCTCCAGATTGAGCTTACGGCTAGAGATCTCGTCTTGGATGTATGCAATAAAATCATCCACTTTAAATTTACCAAGATCTTTACCTTTACGAGTACGCACTGCAATTTCGCCAGCTTCCATTTCTTGGTCACCAACAACAAGCATATACGGTACACGCTTCAAAGTATGTTCGCGGATTTTAAAGCCAATCTTCTCATTTCTCAAGTCCGCTTTAGCTCTAATTCCACTTTTTTGTAGTTTTTGTACTATTTCTTGAACATAACCTGACTGTTTATCAGTAATGTTCATAAGAACTGCTTGTTCTGGCGCCAACCAAGTTGGGAAGAAACCAGCATATTCTTCGATAAGGATACCGATGAAGCGCTCTAGTGAACCTAGAATCGCACGGTGAATCATTACCGGTACAAGACGTTCATTGTTTTCACCTACATAAGTTGCACCTAAGCGACCTGGTAGGTTGAAGTCTAGCTGGACAGTACCACACTGCCACGCACGGTCTAGACAATCGTATAGTGTGAATTCAATCTTAGGACCGTAGAACGCACCCTCGCCTTCTTGAATTTCGTATGGGATATCCATCGATTCAAGAGACTGCTTCAATGCTTCTTCAGATTGATCCCAGATTTCATCTGAACCTACACGTTTCTCTGGACGAGTAGACAGTTTCACTACGATGTTGTCGAAACCAAATGTTTGGTACGTATCGTACACCATCTTGATACAGTTTGTTACTTCTTCTTGGATTTGGCTCTCAGTACAGAAAATGTGAGCGTCATCCTGAGTAAAGCCACGTACACGCATAATACCGTGTAGTGCACCAGATGGTTCGTTACGGTGACATGAGCCAAACTCAGCCATACGTAGCGGTAGGTCGCGGTACGATTTTAGACCTTGGTTGAAGATCTGTACGTGACCTGGACAGTTCATTGGCTTAATTGCGTATTCACGGTTCTCAGAAGAAGTTGTGAACATTGCATCAGCGTATTTATCCCAGTGACCTGAGCGTTCCCAAAGAACACGGTCCATCATAAGTGGACCTTTCACTTCTTGGTAACCGTACTCATCTAGCTTAGCGCGGATGAATACTTCTAGATCACGGAAGATAGACCAACCATTGTGATGCCAGAACACCATACCCGGTGCTTCTTGCTGCATGTGGAATAGGTCTAGTTGCTTACCAATCTTACGGTGATCACGCTTCGCCGCTTCTTCTAGGCGAGTTAGGTGCGCTTTCAGTGCTTTCTTGTCGTGGAAAGCCGTACCGTAGATACGTTGAAGCATTTTGTTGTCGCTGTTACCACGCCAGTAAGCACCTGCAACATTCAGCAAAGTGAAGTGTTGACAGAAGCTCATGTTAGGAACGTGAGGACCACGACACATGTCGATGTATTCTTCATGGTGGTAAAGGCCTGGACGGTCATCACGAGATACGTTTTCGTCTAGGATTTCCACTTTGTATGGTTCGCCACGTGATTCAAACGTATCACGCGCTTCCTGCCAGCTTACTTTTTTCTTAACCACTTCGTACTTGGTTTTCGCTAGCTCTTTCATACGCTTTTCAATCTTTTCAAGATCTTCTTGCGTTAGAGATTCGTCTAAGTCGATATCGTAGTAGAAGCCATTGTCGATGGTTGGACCGATCGCCATTTTAGCTTGAGGGTAAAGCTGCTTAAGAGCGTGACCAAGAAGGTGAGCACAAGAGTGACGAACGATTTCTAGACCGTCTACTTCATCTTTAACTGTGATGATTTCAAGGCTTGCGTCTTCTTCAATTAGATCACACGCATCAACGCGGTTACCGTTTACACGACCAGCGATAGTTGCTTTTGCAAGACCAGGACCGATCGATTGCGCAACTTCCATAGTAGAAACTGGGTTGTCAAATTGACGCTGACTGCCGTCAGGAAGAGTAATAATAGGCATGCTATGTCCTTTACAGTGGTGTTGCACACCAAGCAACACATGTTATTCAAATTAGAAGCTATTTGTTGAAAATAGTTGAGAGTCAATAAAGGCCTCTCGGTAACACGAATACCGGACCGTTATCGAAAATGGGATTGTACCTAGCTCACATTTAGAATGCAAAGCGCGATTTTGTTTTGTCATAAGAACTTAACCGCAGACCCATCACGACAATCTGATCATGCTTTTTAAGAGACCGCATAACTTGTAAACGGAATTGCCCCTCAATGAACTTACACAACAAATTACAATATCGCCTATTACGTTTGAACCGATACAAAGCCTAACACGCTTGGCGAGAGCTCAACGTGCGATTTAGGTATATAGTTGTTTTATAGAGTAGTTTGTATGTAGGTATTCATCATGGTCTATTTCAAATCGCGCTTTATGGTGCTTCTAAGCACCTCGATATGTTCTTTGCAAGCCTTCGCATCAAATGACTTATATGGCCCGCTGCGTTCTTACGCACAATCCCCAATGCAAGTGGTTAGTCACACCAACATACTACGTTCAGGACACAGTCTGCCCTCTGGTTTTGTCGAAGCCTATGGTTCGGGAACCGTGGCAAGTGTTTGGGCTCATACTGATGAATACGCACTGGATTATTACCACAATCAAATCGAATTAGGCAGCAAATGGCAAGTCAGCAACCGTTGGCAGTGGGAGCTCAACTATCGATGGGTCTTTGCCGCTGACAACCATTTAGATGGACTGACGAAAAGCTTCCATAAACTTTTCGGTATCGGACAAAATGGGCGGGATAAAGTAGACAGAGATCGTTTTTACATTTCAATGCCGCAATATGATGTGCTTGAAGATGATTTCGAAGGACAAACACTGGCCAATAACCTATCTACTTACTTACAGTATCAAGTGTTCCAAAATGAACATCACGGCCTATCGATTGGCGGCAGTTTGTATTTTAACGATGTGGCTCACGGCACTTTTCAAGGTAGCAGTTTCGAGCAAGGCTTCCAATTAAACTACAGCTACTTAAGTGATGCTCATGCATTTTATTCGATGATTGGCATGACTTTTCGCTCGGATGACCGTGCCTTACTCGATCTGCCCTATCGACATAATACGATTGCCATTGCGGGTGGGTACCGTTATGCCTTAGAAGATAACCATCACCTGATGTTGGAATATCATTGGTATCAAGGCTCAACAGAAGGGCCCACAGAGTTTGCTGATGCCTCTAATGAACTGGTATTAGGCTATCGATATCTAATGGAAAATTCAGCGCTTGAGTTTTTAGCCGTAGAGAACGCAAGAAACATGGATAACAGTACCGATATCGCTTTTACAATAGGATATCGGTACATATTTTCATCAAGTTGATGAGAGCTATAGATTTAGCGTTGGTGCAACTGCGGCAGCGACTTGAGCATCGGTTGCATTGATCGGTAACGTAAACGAGCGATATTGGTCACCAGCCAAGCTGAGCGAACGGTCAATCTCTGCCAAACAATGCATGACCTGCCCTTCCAGAATAAAAGAGAGCTCAATTTCTTTTGATGAAATAAAGCCGCTGTTAAGGAACTCTAGCTCTTGATAAATACCAGAGCGAGAGGCAAACGAGCCACCGCGCAAAAAGCCTTTTTCAACATCGGCTTTAACCATAGTGAAGCCAGCTTGCTCAATCGCTTGAATAACCCGAGATGCTACTGGTAGTGGTTTCACTTCAATATAGTCACGGTCACGCGGGTCAATCGCAAAATCAATATCTAACGTCGTCTCGACCCAAACATGACATTGATTCTTAAGTGCGCTAACCGCAGTAATTGGCGTTTCATCATGCAGTTTTAGCTCAAACGGAACCTGCTTTTCTTCATTAGGTTGAATCACAAAAGGGTCAACTGCTTTCAATTGATCAATAGTGAAGGTTTGGTAACTTACGCTATCATCCACTTCGACTTTCATTTCCGTGTTCAATTTAATCGTAATAGCATCAATTTGTTGTTCGACGTCTCCGCCTTTGATATGAACATGCCCTTTCAGCGTCGCTCCTTGAAACACGCTCATTTCGTCCAAAATGGTATCTACTTTTGCAGAGCCGATCCCCAGTGATGCTTTCAATTTTTTAAACATACTTTTCCTTTTTTAGCGATTTTTCTTCTAATAATCGTTTGTTTACACAATTGTTTTCTGCTGTGCAAGCAATAGACCACAAGAAAATGTTTGAATTCAATCATCAATCCAAATAATACTCAGCAGCAAGAGTCATTCAGCTCTGCAATAGGATTGCTCGGTCACTAAGCGGTACATTCGTCGAGAAATGTTTGCAATTTGTACCTAAATTAAGCAGTATTTGTATAGTCAAATAAAGGGAGATCATTATGTCTGCACCACTCTACATTCAAATTAAACAATTTATCCTGGATAAAATTGATGCTGGAGAGTGGGTAGTTGGTCATCGCATCGCCACCGAGATTGAGCTTACCGAGCAATTTGGTGTCAGTAGAATGACAGTGAACAAAGCAATTCGGGATTTAGTAAATGAGGGCCGATTACAACGTCGCCCACGCTTAGGCACGTTCGTGTGTGATCCTGGTGAAAAGTCAGAATCTCCCCTGCTAGACATTCGAAACATTGCCGAAGAAGTCAGCGATAGAGGGCGAAAGTATGGCAGTAAAGTGCTCAAACAGATTGCCATAAAAGCAGATGACAACATTGCGACAAAACTCGGCGTTATGCTAGGCACGACAGTGTTTTACAGTGAAATTATTCACTATGAAGACCAAACGCCGATTCAATTGGAGCTCCGCTGGGTGAATAGCCAATATGCCCCGAGTTATTTAAATCAAGACTTCACACAAATCACTCCAAATCAATACCTGTCAGATAATTGCCCACTCAGCGCGATAGAACATACTGTAGAGGCAATTGTGCCTGAAAGCCGTATTAAGCAAGACTTAAAAATGCAAGCCAATGAACCTTGCCTTCTCTTGAATCGCAGAACGTGGAGCCAAGATAAGTTAGTCAGTACCGCCCTACTTTATCACCCTGGTAACAAATATAAGCTGAGCTCAAAAGTGCTCATTTAAGGACAAGATTTATCCTCTAGATCTACGTTTTGATCACATTTTAGCAACATCAATCTTGTCAGTGTTCTTATTTTGCTCTATTTATTTGTATATACATTTAATGATACAAATAAACACAGGGACACAAACATGGATTTGCTGATTGAAAACGCACGTCTAGTTACCATGCAATCGGGAGAGTGCGGATACCTTCCAACGCCTCCAGCGCGCATTGGTATTCAATCTGGAAAAATCGTTGCGATCAGTACCTGTGCCATTGGTGAAGACGCACCGCAAACCGAGTCTCTGTTGTCTGCCCAACATTACCCTCAGAGTATCGATCTTCAAGGCCAGTTAGTTCTGCCGGGCCTGATCGACTGTCACACTCATCTTATTTACGCGGGCAATCGTGCCAACGAATTTGAAATGCGCTTAAACGGCGTGCCATATCAAGAAATTTCCAAACAAGGCGGCGGGATTCTCTCAACGGTACATGCGACACGCTCTGCAACCGAAGCACAACTAGTTGAGTTAGCGTTACCACGTTTAGATGGGTTACTCGCGAGTGGCGTCACTTCTGTCGAGGTGAAATCTGGCTATGGATTGACACTGAATGATGAAATAAAAATGCTCCGTGCCGCCAAAATGCTAGAGCAAGAGCGCAAAGTTAAAATCACGACTACACTTCTCGCCGCTCACGCCATTCCGCCAGAGTTCCAAGGTCGTGCAGATGATTATATTGAGCACATTTGTCAGGACATAATCCCTGTTGTCGCAAAGGAAGAATTAGCTACGAGTGTCGATGTTTTTTGTGAATCGATTGGTTTCAATCTTGAACAAACAGAAAAAGTGTTTGTAGCTGCAAAACGCCACGGCTTAAAGGTTAAAGGGCATACTGAGCAACTTTCTAATCTCGGTGGTACAGCCCTCACTGCGCAATACAACGGTCTGTCAGCGGATCACATCGAGTTTTTAGATGAGCAAGGTGTTAAAGCACTTGCTCGATCAAACACCGTCGCCACTCTATTGCCTGGCGCTTTTTATTTTCTAAGAGAAACTCAGTTACCACCGATTGAGTTGTTGAGAGAGCATAACGTGCCGATGGCAATTGCTACGGACGTCAACCCAGGTACATCACCATTTTCTGATCTCACACTCATGCTGAATATGGCGTGCACACTATTTCGCCTTACACCGCAAGAAGCACTGCGTGGTGTAACGCAACATGCAGCCAAAGCTCTGGGTTATCAAAACTCACGTGGCGAAATCAAAGTAGGGTTTGATGCGGACTTCTCTATCTGGGATATCGAAAGCCCTGCGGATTTAAGCTATCAAGTCGGAGCAAAACGTCTGGTAGGTCGTATAGTAAATGGTGAATACATTTCACACGGAGGCCAATAATATGTCTCAATTCGACCTACACTCTCCCCTATTTCATTGGCAAGGCCGTCATGATGCCGAGGACGGCAAGCTTGGTCAGCGAATTCATCACGTTGTTCAACGTCAAAAAGCAGATGAGTTGAGTGCCGTTGCGCATGGCGTCTCATTACTCGGTTTTGCTACCGACGCTGGCGTTGCGAGAAACAAAGGACGCATTGGCGCGAAAAAAGCGCCAGACTTAATCCGACGAGCACTCGCTAATTTAGCATGGCACCAAGACGCCCCACTATATGACTTAGGTACTGTGGTGTGTGAAGACGACTTACTGGAAGAGAGCCAAGCTCTATGTGCAGCAACCATTTCAAGCGCACTGCCCCATACGCCAGTCATCGTGCTGGGTGGTGGGCATGAGATTGCGTGGGCCTCGTTTTCCGGCTTAGCGGAATATTTTAAAGCGCACCATCCAGAGAAGAAGCCTAAAATCGGCATTATTAATTTCGATGCGCATTTCGATTTGCGCGCATTTGAGAGCAACCTCACCGACATAAGACCGAGCTCTGGTACACCCTTCAACCAAATTCATCATTTTTGTCAACGTAACGATTGGGACTTTCATTACGCTTGTATTGGTGTAAGCCGTAGTAGCAACACTAAAGCGCTATTTGAAAAAGCAGATGCGTTAAATGTTTGGTATGTAGAGGACAATCAGCTCTGCTACTTAAACCACAGTTATCACTTAACTCAGCTTCAGCATTTTATTGACGACTGTGACTACCTCTATTTGACCATTGATCTAGATGTATTTCCTGCCGCAACCGCACCTGGAGTCAGCGCACCAGCAGCTCGGGGAGTGAGTTACGACACTATTGCACCCTTTTTAGAGCGAATTCTTCATTACAAAAATAAGCTAATGCTGGCTGATATCGCCGAATACAACCCAAATTATGACGTCGATAGTCAAACTGCACGATTAGCTGCCCGTTTGTGTTGGGATATCGCCAACGCAATGGCGGAAAAACAGCACAAACCATAATGCATCCCAGATGCCACTGATTATTACGACCAAGCAAGTACTTGGTCATCACGAGAAACTAAAGGAGTCTGAAATGACACAGCGCCAGGGACAAGATCCACGACTTGATACAAGCAGAACAATTCGTGCACCTCACGGAGATAAACTGCGCGCAAAATCTTGGCTAACCGAAGCCCCTCTTCGTATGCTGATGAACAACCTTGATCCTGATGTTGCAGAACATCCACATTCACTGGTTGTATATGGCGGCATTGGCCGAGCAGCGCGAAACTGGGAATGTTACGACAAGATTGTTGAAGTACTTGAAAGACTCGAAGATGACCAAACGCTTTTAGTTCAATCAGGCAAGCCTGTTGGTGTTTTCCCTACTCATAAAAATGCCCCACGCGTGCTTATCGCAAACTCAAACCTTGTTCCGCATTGGGCAAACTGGGAACACTTCAACGAGCTCGATAAACAAGGCTTGATGATGTACGGCCAAATGACCGCTGGCAGCTGGATATACATTGGCTCGCAAGGTATCGTACAAGGCACATACGAAACGTTCGTATCTGTTGCAAAAAAACACTTTGACGGTGAAGCAAAGGGCCGTTGGATTCTAACAGGTGGTCTTGGTGGCATGGGTGGTGCTCAACCTCTCGCTGGTACAATGGCGGGCTTCTCCATGATTGCAGTAGAGTGTGATGAATCACGTATCGATTACCGCCTACGTACAGGCTATGTCGATAAGAAAGCGACTTCTTTAGATGAAGCGCTAGCTATCATTAAAGAGTCAGACACACCAGTATCGGTTGGTCTACTAGGTAATGCAGCAGACGTTTTCTCTGAGCTGGTAGAACGTAATATCACGCCTGATGTCGTAACAGACCAAACGTCTGCACACGACCCGCTCAATGGCTATTTACCACAAGGCTGGAGCATGTCTCACGCAGCAGAAATGCGTTTGCAAGATGAAGCAATGGTCGTAAAAGCAGCGAAAAAATCCATGGCTGTGCAAGTTCAAGCGATGTTAGAGCTGCAAAATCGCGGCGCCGCAACACTCGACTACGGTAACAACATCCGCCAGATGGCCTTGGAAGAAGGCGTAGAAAACGCATTCGATTTTCCTGGCTTCGTTCCAGCCTACATTCGTCCTCTATTCTGTGAAGGTATCGGTCCTTTCCGTTGGGCTGCTCTCTCTGGCGATCCTGAGGACATTTATAAAACCGACCAAAAAGTAAAAGAGCTAATTCCAGATAATCCGCACTTACATAACTGGCTAGATATGGCTCGCGAACGCATCCAGTTCCAAGGTTTACCTGCGCGTATTTGCTGGGTTGGTCTTAAAGATCGTGAGCGTCTTGGTCAAGCATTCAACGAAATGGTGAAAAATGGCGAACTTAAAGCGCCCGTTGTCATTGGTCGAGATCACTTAGATTCTGGCTCTGTAGCAAGCCCGAACCGTGAAACCGAAGGTATGATGGACGGTTCTGACGCCGTATCAGACTGGCCATTATTAAACGCGCTACTCAACACGGCGGGCGGCGCAACTTGGGTTTCACTACACCACGGTGGTGGCGTAGGTATGGGCTTCTCGCAACACTCAGGTATGGTTATCTGCTGTGACGGCAGTGAAGATGCCTCACAACGTATTGCCCGCGTGCTGCATAACGACCCAGCAACAGGCGTGATGCGTCATGCTGATGCGGGATACGATATCGCTAAACAATGTGCAGCAGAGCAAGGGCTAGATTTGCCAATGCTCAACGAAGAACTGAAGAAGCTCAAGTAAGGATGAAAGAGATGTTAAATTTAACGCTAAAGCCAGGTCATATTAGCTTAAACGAACTACGCCAAGTGAGCCGTTCACCAGTCAACCTTACTTTGGATCCTGAAGCCATTCCGGCCATTGAAGAAAGCACACAGGTCGTAGACCGAGTCATCGCGGAAGATAGAACGGTTTACGGAATTAACACTGGTTTTGGGCTATTGGCTAACACACGAATAGCACCAGAAGATTTAGAAACACTGCAACGCAGTATCGTTCTTTCTCATGCGGCAGGTATCGGTGAGTTTATGTCAGATGAAACGGTTCGTCTGATGATGGTATTAAAAATCAATAGTCTGTCTCGTGGCTTTTCTGGGATTCGCCTAAAAGTCATTAATATGCTGACCGACCTAGTCAACGCACAAGTTTACCCTTGCGTACCTAAAAAGGGCTCTGTTGGCGCATCAGGTGACTTAGCTCCTCTAGCCCATATGAGCACTGTATTACTGGGAGAAGGACAAGCTCGCCACAACGGTAAAATCATTTCCGGGCAAGAAGCATTAAAAATCGCAGGTCTAGAGCCTATCACTCTGGCGCCAAAAGAAGGCTTAGCGCTACTAAATGGGACTCAGGCATCCACAGCGTTCGCATTGGAAGGCCTGTTTATCGCGGAAGACCTTTTCGCGTCAGCAACCGTTTGTGGTGCAATGTCTGTTGAAGCCGCTCTCGGCAGCCGACGTCCATTCGATCCGCGCATTCACCGTGTACGTGGTCATCGCAGCCAAATGGACGCAGCACTCGCATACCGTCATTTGTTAGACACATCGAGTGAAATAGGTGATTCGCACACTAACTGTGAAAAAGTACAAGACCCGTATTCTTTGCGCTGTCAGCCTCAAGTGATGGGTGCGTGTTTACAGCAAATCCGCAATGCGGCGGAAGTATTACAAGTAGAAGCGAACTCCGTATCAGATAATCCGTTGGTGTTTGCTGAAGATGGTGACATCATCTCTGGCGGTAACTTCCACGCGGAGCCTGTTGCAATGGCAGCCGACAACCTAGCACTTGCGATTGCCGAGATCGGCAGCTTGTCTGAACGTCGTATGGCATTACTTATCGATAGCGCGCTATCAAAACTGCCACCGTTCTTAGTCGACAATGGTGGTGTGAACTCTGGTTTCATGATCGCTCAGGTGACCTCTGCTGCGTTAGCAAGTGAAAACAAAACGCTCGCTCACCCAGCGTCAGTAGACAGCTTGCCAACATCTGCAAACCAAGAAGATCACGTGTCAATGGCAACATTCGCGGCTCGCAGATTGAAAGAAATGGGCGAAAACACTCGCGGTATTCTGGCTGTCGAGTACCTCTCAGCAGCACAAGGCCTAGACTTTAGAGCGCCAAACAAGTCCTCTGAGCGTATTGAGATTGCGAAACAAATGTTGCGTGAAAAAGTATCGTTCTACGATAAAGATCGCTACTTTGCTCCAGACATTGAACAGGCAAACACTCTGCTTAAGCTGGCTATCCACAACACGCTCATGCCAGAGAGCTTGTTACCCAGTGTTCAATAATTAAGCATAACTGGCATTTCACCGAATAAAAAGATGATGAATTGAAGGCTCTACGTTCTGCGTGGAGCCTTTTTATATACGATTAAACATATTGATGGCACTATTTATGAACACCTGTCTACTTTGATGGCTATACTTTACAAGATAGGCGAGCGAAAAGGTCGTTGTTTATTGTTTTAACAAATAAAAGCGTTGCTAAAGTATGCGTTTTTAACGGTTTATCCGCCGAAATAGTGTCTTATTGTTAGGATACGGTGAAGTTTTCACTGGATGGACCATTGCTACGCAGATATTCGCATATAATCCCACACAGTTTTGGTTACTACGTAAAAATTATGTTTCTAACACCTTATTTTTCAAACACTAATCACCAGTTTCAGTTCACTCGCGAACAAGCAAGCCACTTTGCAAAACGTGTCGCAGGTGACTACAACCCAATTCATGATGAAGACAACAAACGCTTTTGTGTCCCTGGGGATTTACTTTTCGCTGTGCTTCTTAGTAAAGAAGGCGTTAGCCAAAAGATGCGTTTTAACTTCTCTGGCATGGTAAACGATGGTGTAGCACTTCATATTGAAAATAAGTGTGACAAAGAAAGCGCTGTTGTTGACGAGGCAGGTAAAGAATACTTACACATGTCCCGTGAAGGTGAAACTAACCACGATCCGGCATTTATTGAGCATGTAGTGACAAATTACGTGCAATTTTCTGGTATGAACTTCCCCCACATCATGGTTCCTCTTATGAAAGAGAAGCAAATGATGATCAACTGCCAGCGTCCATTAGTTATTTATGAAAGCATGGAAGTCGAATTTTCACGCTTAGACCTTACGCATCCAGAGGTGGATTTCACTGGCGCAACATTCGACGTAGAAGGAAAACGAGGTGTAGTCACCTTAAACTTTGCGTTCAGAGAAGACGGTGAAGTCGTTGGTAAAGGTATTAAGCGCATGGTTGCAAGTGGCTTGAAGCCATATGACCAAGAAGCAGTTGACGACCTTGTACGCCGCTTTAATGAACGTAAGGATGCATTCCTAGCAAAGTTCGTTAAGGCAGCCTAGTCGACTGCCCTATCAGAAGCGCACAAAAAAACGTGTTTACTAAAAGAAAGCCCAACGTCGACCGTTGGGCTTTCTTTTTATGTCTCATCCAAACAAAACTAAACGCAATGCTTAGAGCCAACGACGAACATGGTTTTTATAATCCACATACTCTTCACCAAACAATCGCTCTAAAACGCGTTCCTCAGGCTTGATTTGAAACCGATTCATATAACTGACAAATATCACGCCACAAAGCACCACACTCAAGTGCTGCCACCACAAACCAGTTGCTATGATTAGAAGCAATAATGCCGTGTACATAGGGTTGCGTGAAAAGGCAAACACACCAGTTCTTACAACAGAAGATGCCGCTTCAGGTTTTACTGGGTTCACTGTGGTTTTTACTTTGCGAAATTCATACACGCCAGCAATGCCCATGTAGCCAGACAACAAAGTTAATACACCTACTACAAATTCAACAAAGGGGACTCGAATGTTCATGCTCGGCGTCAAAACTTTAAGTCCGTACATCAAAAGTATGACTAGCAAAAACACCGCAACAGGTGGGACTTTGAGTTCAAGTTTTCTCAAGATTCATATCCTTTGAAAGGGTCTAAGTACGGTTTCTAAAAAGCCCAGTAAAACTGGGCTTGATTTAGTCCGATTACAACAAAGTTAACAATGCCTGAACGGGATGCTTGGGCTTCGTTCCTTCAAAGCGTTTCACTTGGCTGCGGCAAGAATAGCCTGTAATCAAACATCTCTCGCTATCCAACTTATCTAAGCTTGGCTTCCAGCTTAAATTGTAAATGTCTTTCGACATCGACAACTTATCAACCTCATGACCAAACGTACCCGCCATACCACAACAACCAACAGGTACCGTATTCAAAACTGCACCAAAGTGAGCAAAAATAGCGCCCCACTCTTTTTCCGCATTTGGCATTTTGGTTTTTTCAGTACAGTGCGCAAACAGATACCAAGGTTCCTGCGCCTTATGCTCTCCGCTTTCAAACGCTTCTAGTCTTGGGTAAAGCCATTCGTGGGCTGTTAGTACATCGAAATTACCTCGCTTACTGCCAAGCACTTCAGCGTATTCATCTCGATAACACAGCACCAAAGCAGGATCGACGCCAACTAATGGGATATCCAAATCCGCTACCATCGCCAAGAACTTCGCTGTGTCGGCTGCTGTGTCCTTAAACTGACGTAAAAACCCTTTAATGTGTTGTGCTTTACCATTCGGCTTAAACGGCAGAAGCACCGGATTCATACCCAGCTTTTTCAATAACTTAACGAAGTCTTCAACGACATCAGCGTCGTAGTAACTAGTGAATGGGTCTTGAACAATTAAAACATGCTTGCTCTTTTCAGACGAAGACAAACCACTGAGCGCTTGCAGATCATAAGGCGTTGTCAGCGACTCTACTCGTTGTTTCAAGGTGGGTACTGATAACAACGGCGCATCGACATACCCGACCGTAGATGCCGTTAAACTTTTCACCCACGACTGCTTCAAAACACCATTTACGACACCTGGCGCTTTCGCCATCATCGGCAGCATAGTCTCAATGTTCGCAACCAGATAGTCTTTTGCAGGACGTTGGTAACGAGAGTGATAGATGTTTAAAAAGCGCGAGCGAAAGCTCGGAACATCGACTTTAATCGGACACTGACTCGCACACGCTTTACACGCCAAACAACCATTCATCGCTTCATACACTTCGTGAGAGAAGTCATACTCGTGACGACGATTGATAGAATGACGTACGCGGTCAATCATGGTTTTGATTGATGTTTTGTTTTCTAGTGTTTGCTTTTCTAAGTCAAGAATATCAATGCCTTGCTCAGTGAGCTGACGCAACCACTCGCGAACCAAACCCGCACGACCTTTCGGTGAATGACGACGATCGGCTGTTACTTTCATCGATGGACACATTGGCGAGCTAGTATCGTAGTTAAAACACAAACCGTTACCGTTACATTCCATCGCTTGTTTAAAGCTGTCACGTACTTGAACGTCAATCTGACGGTCATAGTAACCACGTTTGGTATCGGTAACTTTTACAAGCTCTGCATCACTATCCAGCGGTGTACAGATTTTGCCCGGGTTCATTTTGTTGTGTGGATCGAATGCCGCTTTCACACGTCTCAGTTCAGTAAACAACTCGTTGCCGAAAAACTCAGGGCCATATTCTGAACGGAAACCTTTGCCGTGTTCACCCCACATCAAACCGCCGTATTTCGCCACCAGCTTGACCACTTCATCAGAAACTTCGTGCATCAATGCTTCTTGGTGCGGGTCACACAAATCCAACGCAGGACGTACGTGAAGCACCCCAGCATCGACGTGACCAAACATGCCGTAATTCAGAGACTTGCTGTCTAACAGTTCTCGAAACTCTACAATGAAGTCCGCCAGGTTTTCTGGTGGCACACAGGTATCTTCAGCGAATGCGACCGGTTTAGCACGACCTTTTGCTGCGCCTAACAAACCCACCGCTTTTTTACGCATGTTGTAAATACGCCCAATGCTAGCTACATCGTTACAAACTTGGTAGCCGATAATTCCCGCTTCTTCTGTTTCCAACATGGTATCGAGCTTGGCGGTCAATGCTGCAACCTGAGCAGCAACTTCCTCTTCGTCCTGACCTGCGTATTCCACCATATTGATGCCAAGCATCTCTTTATTTGGAACATCGGTAAGTAAATCGCTCACGGTGTGCCAAACGATATCTTGCTTTGCTAGATTAAGCACTTTTGAGTCAACGGTTTCTACAGACAGCGCTTTCGCTTCTACCATAAACGGTGCATTACGCAGTGCAGAATCAAAGCTGTTGTATTTAACGTTAACCAACGTACGCGCTTTCGGAATTGGCGTCAGGTTCAGCTTTGCTTCGGTAATAAATGCCAATGAACCTTCCGCGCCGCAAAGTACTCGTGTGATATCGAAACGGTCACCGTCTTCATTCAAGGCATTTTTTAAATCGTAGCCCGTTAAAAATCGGTTGAGCGGAGGAAATTTATCCACGATCTGCTGGCGTTTTTCACGACATACGGATTCCGTTACACGTAGCGCCTTGGCAGCAAACTCGCCTTCTTTTGGGTAACCATGAGACAAGTCCGACTCTAAAATTGAACCATCAGCAAACACCGCTTGTAGCGACAAAACATGATCGGATGTTTTTCCGTATTTCAGAGAACCTTGACCAGAAGCATCGGTGTTGACCATGCCGCCAATCGTTGCACGGTTACTGGTAGATAAGTCTGGAGAGAAGAAGTAGCCATAAGGGCGAACAGCGTCATTTAACTGGTCTTTCACTACACCAGTTTGTACACGAACCCAGCCTTCTTTCTCATTAATCTCAAGCACTTTGTTCATGTGGCGAGACATATCCACCACAATACCTTTGGTTAGCGACTGACCATTGGTCCCTGTGCCACCACCACGAGGTGAAAAGGTAATTCGTTCGTACTTTTCTTTATTGCTCAGTTTCCCGAGGAGAGAAACATCTTCTGTCGTTTTGGGATGAACGACAGACTGAGGAAGTTGCTGGTAAACACTGTTGTCAGTGGCAACCGCTAGTCGGCTTGAATATTGGCTTTCGATATCACCAGTGAATCCGGCGTGCTCAAGCTCTTTCAGAAAACTAAGAACAAGAGGATCGACATCAGTTTGCGAGTGTAATCTTGGTAACATTTGCTTCCTGCCCCTACGACGCTGATCCGATCAGCTGCGGGTTGTGTAATTATTTGCTCACTTCTCATACAAATTGGCGCTAAGCGAAAAAAACACCACAAAAGAGTTAGTGAAGTAATATTCTTTGAATTTCGTCACTTTACAACATTTAAAAAGACGAGCAAATCAGAATCTCGATACAATAATTAAACTTATGCTTTATTTTTTCACGCTTGATGCCTTACATTGGGGAACGAATCGCGTTTCTAGATGAGTTTTCAGAATGAAAAAAAATAAAATTGTGACCACTGAAGATATCCTTCTCAAACTTTGCCAGTCTGTTTCTGGCGTACTTACTTCGGCGACATCTTCTCAAGTAAATTATTCAGCAATGGTGCAAAAAATCCACAAGACTAGCCTCAAACCAGATTTTGGCTGTTTTGTTCTGTTTGATGGCGGATTTACCGGGCTAGTTGTGATTAATTTTACGGCAAAAGCCGCACTGGAGATCTACACCAACTACATGCGTAATATGGGCATGCCAGAAGAAGAACTGGCAATATCTCATACTTCTGACGAGGTAGGCGATGTTCTGGGTGAACTCATGAATCAACTGGTCGGAGACTTCACTAATAAAATTCGTAAAGACCTGCAAACGAACATCACACAAAACCAACCAAAAATGCTGGCGCTGAATAAGCAAGTTATCTTACAAGTTGATACCAACCTTGACCGCCCTCAAGCGCGCAGAGTGACGTTCTCCACCGAAAACAACAATATTTTCTATCTCGAGCTAGCAATGGATAAAACTGAGTTCATCCAACTGGAAGAGTTTGAAGTTGCTGAAGACGAAAACCCAGACGACATTTTAGAGGCAACACGTAAACAGTTGGCTGAGAAAGAATCTAAATCGTCGGGATCAAACGATGATGCCGATGACTTGCTCAACCAGCTCGGGTTGTAATTCTAACGAATCTTAATGAAGAATGGCTTCTTAGACACAAGTACGACTTCATACTGATTACGACGAACTAAAACGCCAGCCTCGCTTAATGCGAGGCTTCTTTTTATGTGCTGAAATTATCTTCAGTCCCACCTTGTATTTCGTTTTTATGTCAAAAAAGGTAATATGTCTGACTTCATAAATTTTCTGCTTTCGTTACTGGTTGTCGATGGATAAACAAAAAGCTCTGAAAAAAATCGCCAAGTGCTTAGAACTGGGCAATTCCGCTAATGTTAATGAGGCTGCCAATGCTATCAAAATGGCACATCGCCTCATGCTTAAATATGGTCTCGATAAAGACGATATTGAGTTCATCAGAATGGGAAAAACACAATCTTCTCATCTGCTACCAGCGAACATCAGTTCTACCATATTGCGAGTGATTCGCGGCATTAACACAAAATTCGGTGTCGAAGCAGTATTGTTGAATCACAAAGGGCTCAAACGTGTCGAATTTATCGGTGAAGCAGATCGCGCTATTTTTGCTGCATTTGCTTTCGATATTGTTTATCGCGAGATGAACGAAAGTACCGGACAATTCCGAAACAGCTTTGCTGGCACCGGCACCTCTTCTCAGGAAGTGACTCGCCGTGTGAACTCATTTGTATCTGGCTGGGTGGAAGGCGCGATTGAAAAATTGCCAATTATTTCTCCAGATGAAGAGTCGGCCAATAAAATTAATGACTATATTGATAAAGAATTCCAAAACATTGACCGCGAAACGTTCAAGAAGCAATTGAAAGAAGCAATGAAAAACCTAACTGAAGACTACGAAGTGGGCTTAAAGAAAGGTAGAAAGGTTTCAGTTAACCGTGGAGTGGGCGGCGAACAAGCACGCAAAATGTTGGGCGATTCATCGAAATAGCCAGAATAGTAAAGGATTCACATAAGCAGCAATGACTTCGATGTCGATGGGGCTTACTTTGAGAGCTTTGGCAGTATTGGTAGGAATTTTCTTACAGAAACTCTTATCAATCTTACTTTCTCATAACAAATATTAATGCTTGTTTATTCATAATTCGCATCCCATTATGAGGCATGGTTTCGCCTCAGTTTTATACGGAGATTTTCCCTTGAAAAAGATGCCTATTGCACTAGCTCTAGTGCTAGCTCTTACTGGCTGTCAAGCCACTCAACGCCAAAATGCAACAACGGGTGAATACGAAACTAACTCCACCACGCAAGGCGCGCTTATTGGTGCGATCGCTGGCGCAGCAATCGGCCTAGCAACGGGTGATGATGCTAAAGAACGTCGTCAGCATGCACTCATTGGTGCAGCCGCAGGCGGAGCGACTGGCGCTGGCGTTGGTTACTACTTTGACCAACAAGAAGCGGAGTTACGTCGCGCTTTGCTAAACTCTGGCGTACAAGTTCAGCGTGTTGGTGAAAATCAGCTTTTACTGCGTATGGAAAACGGTATCGGCTTCTCTTCAAGCTCTTACCAGCTTGATGCTAGCATCCATAATACTCTACGTGGTGTTGCTCGCATCCTAGTTGAGTACCCAGATACCAGTCTCGTTATTGACGGTTACACGGATAGCACAGGCAGTGAGTCATACAACCAAACGTTGTCAGAGCGCCGTGCAGAGTCCGTACGTCAATTCCTAGTATCTCAAAACGTTGCACCTGGTCGTGCAATTGCACGCGGCTACGGCGAACGTAACCCAATTTGCTCAAACCAAACTTCTGAAGGTCGTGCGTGCAACCGTCGTGTTGAAATCCAGATCTTGCCACTGAAGTAATTTGGTTGCACCATAACGGTAATAATAAAAAATTACCGGAGCAGGCCTAACCATTATCGTTAGGCCTGACATATTAATGTCTGTCAAAACGTCTGCCCTACTCTGCTTATTTAGCCTCAGCTTTTCTGGCTACTCACTTGCCTCTCGAGCTCCAAATGACCCCATCGAACAATACGAGTACGCACAACAATTATTGGCATCAAACGAAGCTGAAGCCTCACCAGAAACGCGTTACTGGCTAGAGCAATCCGCCAACCAAGGTTACCTCCCTGCGCAAAAACAGCTCGCGAACGACTTTGCTAAAGGGATAAATGGCGAAAAAAATGAAACACAAGCGTTATATTGGCTAACCTCTATCGCACTCAATGACCCAACCGATCGGGGCTTTCTTCTCGCTAACTTTATTCAGCGCAATCAAGATAAGGTCACAGCATCTCAATTGACTGAAGCTTTGTATCAAATGGCTTCTCAGCATAATCCAGCAGCAGAACAGGCTTATAATCAACTGTTAGAGCAGCGCTTCAACCAACTGCGAGCTAAACAAGTCTCGCAAATAAAGTCGCTCGATAAAAAGGCGGAGCAAGCACAGGAAGAGAAAAGCACAGTTGCAAACCCCAAAGTAGAACACTCGCCGTTTCTATGGCTGATTTGGCTAGCGGCGATACTCATCATCAGCGGCTTAAGTTTCCTCGTGATCAAAAAACTCAAGCAGAATAGAAAAGCGCGTGAAGCCAAAGGGGAAAGCCAAAATCAACGAATGGCGGAAAAAATAAAAGAGCTAGAGTTTACGAACAAGCAGCTGAAGCGTCAGTTAGAGAAAGTATTCAGAGAATTTAAGAAATCCAAAACTCAGGCAGAAAACCATAAGCTAAGCGTCGCGTGTGCTATGTTTG
Organism: Vibrio sp. 2130-1; assembly: GCF_033339515.1. Taxonomy (NCBI): domain Bacteria; kingdom Pseudomonadati; phylum Pseudomonadota; class Gammaproteobacteria; order Vibrionales; family Vibrionaceae; genus Vibrio; species Vibrio sp. 2130-1. Next base: position 328,365 of record NZ_JAWOUT010000002.1, on the reverse strand, counting down.
GCTACACACCACAAACCATCCCTGATTTACAGGCAATCAAGCTACGCTATAGACAGTTATCAAAGCTTTATCATCCTGACACAAGGGGCAGTGAAGAAGAAATGAAGCGACTCAATCATGCCTTTAAGCTCGTCTCACAAAATGTTACAAAACAGTAAAAATAGGTCAGGATACTTTGGCTACCATGCTTTTATTCCCATATAATCAAACACCGCAATCGATCTCCCTCTCAAAGAAATTAACAGACATTTAACTTAAGTCGCGCTTTTATGCCATAATGCCCGGCGCAAAATAACACCTAACGACTCAAATTAATCTAGGTGGGGAGAAAATCAATGTTCACTGAAGAAGGCACCTGTGATTGGTGTAAAAAACCTAGTCTTGTAACTCGTCACGATTATTTAGATGGCAAGCACCACTACTCATGTAAAGCTTGTTACGATATGGCAAAAATCGACGTGCGCCTATTTAACCAAGGCGAATTGCAAATGCGCGAACGTTTGCAACGAGCGAGCTAAGCAAGACGGAATCAATGGAACAGATTTTCAAAAGCGCCTTTTATAAGGCGCTTTTTTGATCTCCCAAGCCTATTTCCAATCTCTATCTCGTATTCCCTCCTATCCTACATAGCATGTCGCATCGGTTATCAGCCCTCTTCCACTGTATACAAACCACTGTCCGTGAAAAACACCTGTATATACAGTAGTAAACCCCTGTATGTCTCTCGTCCAACTTTCTACTCACCTCACATTTTTAAATTGATGTTAGACATATCAGAAATGAAAAATAAACAAATAAATTCAATTACTTAAAGTAAAATTCTTTTATTTCCTTTTCAAAAAACCGCAAATAACTTTTGAGAAACTGGTTGATCAGGTCGCCAAAACAAACTACTGTATAGACATACAGCATGTATAAAGGAACAGTAAGATGCAGTTACAAAGTCAATCTCATACATACTCTCGTTACAACGTATTGGCACAAGCAACTAAGCCCATGGCCGTTTCGGATCAGCTTCTATCTAAGCTGGCTGTTTTATCGCAGCAGAAACAATGGATTTTGTTTACAGCAGACTGCCCTCGTCCAGACTTTGAACAACTCACTGCTTCTAATATTTGCTGTAAAAACATCATTCAGATGAAGCCGTCTCAACAGCTTTCTGAAGTGGAAATCGTGATTAAAGCTATTCAGTCTGGTAACGCTAGCGCTGTCGTCGCATCGAACAAGATTGCCCTAATGAATCAATCAATGCTTCGCGATATTGCTCAACGTTATCAGTGTGAAGTCTTTTTCGTCGAAGGCAGAGTTAATAAGTACCACTAACAAGATCGACGTTATCCATCCTGCATCTCGCCTCCTTTTTAAGGGGGCATTTTTTTGTATTAAAGAAAACAGGCAAACGTTTGCTTTTTCTCTGGCGAGTTAAAATAGTTCTGGTATGATGCCCACATTCGATTTATTCAGCGCCCACATTTTGCTGAATATCTTCTCTTTCTGACGTTTGATTAAGATGATAGGAATGTCGCAATGAGCCTTGCTAATCAAGTACTTGCCGTCAATGACGACCTGCCAATTCGCACCCATAAACCCGTTCATAGTGGAAAAGTTCGTTCAGTTTACTGGTTAACTGATGAAGACAGCGCCCGACTGATCAAAGAAAAAGGATACAATGTCGCGCCAGATGCGCCTTTGGCTATCATGGTGATTAGCGACCGAATCTCTGCGTTCGATTGTATTTGGCATGCTGAAGGTGGTCTTAATGGTGTCCCGGGTAAAGGGGCTGCGCTTAATGCGATTTCTAATCACTGGTTCAAACTGTTCAAAGAAAATGGCTTAGCAGATAGCCATATTCTAGACATTCCTCACCCTTTTGTTTGGATTGTACAAAAAGCCAAACCGGTAAAAATCGAAGCCATCTGCCGCAAATACATCACGGGTTCGATGTGGCGCGCTTACGCAAATGGCGAGCGCGAGTTTTGTGGAATCCAACTTCCTGAAGGGTTAGAAAAAGACAAAGCACTTCCAGAATTGCTAATGACCCCATCCACAAAAGGCATTCTAAAAGGCATTCCCGGTGTGCCAGAAGCGGATGACGTTAATATTACTCGTCAAAATATCGTAGACAACTACGAAGCATTTAACTTCTCAATTGCGGACGATATCGCACTCTACGAAAAACTGCTGAAAGAAGGCTTTAACGTTATCAGCCAAGCATTAGAAGCAATTGACCAAATCTTTGTCGATACCAAATTCGAATTTGGTTATGTTCATGATGCTGCTGGCAATGAAAAGCTGATTTACATGGATGAAGTGGGTACACCAGACTCGTCTCGTATATGGGATGCTAAAGAGTACCAAGCAGGTCACATCGTAGAGAACTCAAAAGAAGGTTTCCGCCAGTTCCTACTTAACCACTTCCCTGACCCAGATATCTTGCTAAATAAAGAACGTATGCCAGAGCGTGAAGCACTCGCTCGTGATAATGCTTTACCCGTCGAATCTTTGATGGCGATTTCGAGCACCTACATTGGTATTGCCGAGAAGATTACAGGCAAGCCGATTCATTTGAGTGAGAATCCGAAAGCGGAAATCATCGAAGTTCTGAGCAAAGAATACGGATTGATTGACTAGCACTGTCGCTAGATTGCTAAATGCTTTCCAATAAAAAGTCCGCACTAGCTTGCGGACTTTTTTCGTATTAGGCTCAGTTTAGCCGATATTTAACGTAGTGCCATCTGTTGTAGAGGCTGACTTGGTCGTCACCTGATATGTTTTGTCTTTAATCGTTGATACGAAATACCAGGTCGACTCTGCCTTGTCGGGCGTAAAAGTAACGCGCATAAAGCCACGCTGTTTGATGTCTGCCCACTGTAATTCTGACACTAAGTGCGGCAGCGTGTATTCCATTTGAGCGATCGCAACAGGGTCTAACGCGAGGTAGGCCTCTAACCCAGGGGAACTCACAGAGCTAGTCGCAAACTCTACCCCGATAGGATGCTTAGATACGTCTTTAAGCTCACTTGCCCATGCGTTGTGCGTATCTCCTGCCAAACAGACAAAGTTACCACTGCTGGCTTTGGCCAGTTGATAAACGTTCTCTCGCTCAACGTAGTAACCATCCCATGCATCTAGGTTATATGGCAAAGCAATGGTATCTAAACTTGGGTCAGAGAGATAACCCGTAATCGCAGAGTTTACCGCTAATAACGCCTCTGTTTTTTGTTCTTCAGTGGCAGTAAACAATTGAAACATCGCGGTCATAACCGAACTTGGCAACTCCATACGAGACATTAACACTTGTTGCCCTAGCACATTCCAAGTTGCGTCGTGCGTACTGAACGCATCCATCAGCCAAGCGAGTTGGTCAGCGCCTAACAGCTCTCGGTCTTGACTGCGCGACTGGGCAACTAAACCGCCAATAGCTTCCATCGTTGGTGAGCTGAGCGAGAAATAATCCAACGGTTTATCACGCCCCACAAGTCGCGTGTCGAGCATCATCAAATTGACTAAACTTCCAAACGAAAACTGACGGTAAATCAGCATGTTTGAGAAAGTGTTTTCACGAACGGGCAACCATTCTGTCCACGCGGCAGCCGCAGATGCACGACGATCATTAAAACTGCCTTCCTCTTCTTGATGGTTTTCCGCACCATTTTTCCAAGTATCATTTGCAAGCTCATGGTCATCCCAGACAGCAATCATTGGTAGGCTCGCATGTAACGCTTGCAGATCAGCATCTTGGCGATATTGCGCATACCGTTTTCGGTAATCATCTAAGGTAATACATTCAGTGCCTTTGCTTGGCTCTCGCCCTAGTGCCTCAGCATCTTCACTAGCGTAGCCACCAGCACCATACTCATAAATGTAATCACCGAGATGAAGCACCACATCAAACGGGTCTTGCTCATGTTGATTTAAAATCTCTCGATACACATGGAAATAGCCAGCAGGATAGTTTGCACAAGAAACAACCGCCATGGATGCCTTTTCTACACCATCCTCTGGTAATGTTTGAGTTTGCCCGACTTCGCTAGTGACATCTCCAACCATGAATCGATAGTAGTAGCGAGAATTTGCGTTGAGATTTTGAACATCGATTTTTACCGTGAAATCTCGGCTCGTGTCTGTGGCAAAAGTGCCACTTTGCACGATATCAGTAAAATTTTCGTTAGATGAAACTTGCCAGCTTACATCTGCGTAGCTTGCTGAGGTCGTAACACGAGTCCAAATGATTACTTGTGTTTGAGTAGGATCTCCACTCGCCACTCCGTGCTCAAAGGTAACCGCAACAGATTCACTAGCATCGCTACCACAGCCCACCAGCCCGGTAACAATCGCCGTTGAAGAGGCAGCTTTCATAAAGTCTCGACGAGACAAAGACATATTGACTTCCTTTCTTATTGTGTTTGTTTTTATGCCCAAATGACGTGGTGACTCGATCATCCTTGTATGCCAATAAGGGACGTTAATTCGAACTTACAGTACCAACCACTTAGTCGGTAATTTGTCCTAAAAACACAAAGTTAGAAGCTAGTTATGACAATTGCATTTCCAAACGTTACATTTTTGTTAATTTAAGTGCAAATACTCTATATTCATCACACTTCCTAAGACCTGTGACAAAAACCTCAAAATAAAAAAGCGACCTACTTTGAGGTCGCTTTTCATTGCACTATTGTTAAGTAGTACATCGATGAAGTGGAAATACTCAGCCTAAAACTTGATGTTAAGAACATCTTGTTCTGACGTGTCCACCTTCAACTGACTGCGAGATTCTATGTACTCGATTTGCTGAACATCGAGCGAATATGGCATAACGACTCGCAATTCATTGATCCCTTCATGTTTAGCTAGCTGGGTTAAGCGGACCAAATTGGATTCATCACTTTTACGAGAAGACATCGATTTTAATGCGGCATCCCACAACCGATCTTCAGGCTTGCGCAATTCCGCAATGTTCTGTTTCCACATCAAACCGAAAATAGGCGCGATGGTGGCAAATGCCTCTAAAAAGGTCCATTTTTTACTACCTGTCGCTCCTAAAAAGCTAGTGTAGTCGAATTCAATGCACGTCTTTCCTTGTTGATCCATTCTATGCCCCCGACACTCGAAAATGAGATATACCAAATATCGTTCAACTGTTTTGATATAGCAATGGGATATAAAACATTCGTCTTTTATGCCCTAATTTACATACAAAAGGAAATATTAAAACCAGCTTTGTAACAACTGATGTACAGCTTCGCCATATATAAGCATTCAATTGATTAATATTTCAATTAAGAAACTAAAAACAACACGCAAGTAACGCTATCAATATGAAATCATTATAGATTCACCAAGAAAATATCAATTCTTGTCACAACGTCATCCGCCGACCTACTTTACATCAATCACTCGACTGGCCTTTTTATACTGTATCTTCCAACCAGCCCAACGTGGCAGCTCCCAACGCTTCGGGTCTCCCTTACGGTTTCCCTCTCGATAAACGACCTGTACTAGCTTGCGAGACGCGTAATACTCAACATCCAGTTGGAGTTCTGGCAGCGAAAGTTCTAAAGGGTACTGCTCCGTGAAATCGTCGTATTCCCATTCTGGAACACCGTTAAATGTTAAGTCTTCCGGTTCAAACAACGCCATATCATCGACATTTTCAACGCCTAATGTTTCCAACTGATCCTTTAACCAGCTAGAAAATGTCAAGGAGGCCAAGTCGTTAACCTCTTCTCCTTCGACATTAAGGCCCAATGCGTTGTAGAGTTTCCAGTGTTGGATTTGTTGTTTTCTTTGAGAAGCAAATCCTGGTAACAGTGTCTCGTCTTCTATCATTTCGACAATAGACTGAACAGCAACATCACCTTTTAACGCTTGATGTTCAGTACAGATTGTTCGTCCGGCGTAGACCAAATGCATCGTTGCTCTTGGGGTCTCCTCTTCATAATTCGTCTCACCTTGTTGCCACTCCCCTAGCTCAAGTTCGCGTAATAATGTCAGCGGGATAGGCATCATAACCGATGCGAGGTTCAGTGTTTGCTTAACGCCTCGTCCTGGCACGCTATGGCTATCTAGCACGATGGCCGCTTCTTCTTTATCAGGAAAGCGGCTGTTACGCCCAACCAGCATCTCGACTACGCCATTTCCTAGAGCATCCCTTCGACGAGCTCGTCGGACAAACACAAGCTCAGGGTGCAATGAGGCGATGGAGAAAAAGAGCGCTTCACGTTTATATCGAGAGGCAACGTCAAGTTCCGGCAATTCAAACACTTCTCGCATTTGTTTCGCTAAACCTTGTGCCTCTTCGAGCGCGCTAGCATCAATGATAATGCCTGAGAGTTGCTCCCCCCGAACCAAACGGATCAGTAAAGAGGCATCACATCCGTATGGCTCATCTTGAGATAGAAGCTCAGCGACTTCACCACTTTGTCGCTGATAGAGCTGCGCAGGCACAGATAAGGCGGCAGCCAAATCAATCATTGCTTCCTTCTCTGGCTTCGCTTGAATTCTGGTAACGAGATCGGCAAACAGTGCATCAATAGGTAGTGGATATACTTTTCTCCCGTGCTGCGTGACATTGCCATCCTCATCAATCGCTTCCATGGATAACAACGTCGAATGAGATGCCTCTAGCGACTTTGGGGGAATTGAGTCGAGAAAATCGAGTGTTGAGAGACGGTACCCACAACAAGCCGCTGCCAGCATGGGCTCGACGAGCTCTTCTCTGTGTAATTCTGGAGGTGTCACCAACTCTAAAGGCGCGTGCTCACCATATAGACGAATACAAGCCCCTTCGGTAACGCGACCTGCTCGCCCCATTCGCTGCGCGGCACTGGCCTTAGAAATGTTGGTTAATGTCAGTGCTGTACGTCCATTTCGTTGTACAGTTCTGCGCTCTAAACCACTATCGATTACCACACGGATATTAGGAATGGTCAGAGAGGTTTCCGCGACGTTGGTTGCCAATACGACTTTCCGTTGCTTTTGTACCGTCAGCGCACGATGTCGTTCTTCATCACTGACCGAGGCATGAAGTTTAACCACCATGACATCACTGCTGCTTTGTAGCATCTGCGCGCATTGGGCGATCTCTTTACGTCCTGGGAGAAAAACAAGAATATCGCCATCTTCATCTTCCAGTGCTTCTTTTACCGATCCGACAACCTCCTGTTCACATCCCTTTTTGTTCGGTAAATAGCGGCTGTCTGTGGAACGATGTGTCACCGTGACTGGAAAGCAACGTCCCTCCGAACGCAGACGCTTAGCATTCAGGTAACGAGCAAGCTTTTCGCCTTCTAAGGTAGCAGAAGTGACGATCAATCGATGTTGATTTTCTTGCTTCAAAATGGCGGTTAATAGATCAATATCCCAACGTCGCTCGTGAAATTCGTCCACTATCACGACATCAAAGTCTGCTAGCTTGTTTTCCGAAAACCAACGCAGTGCAACCCCCGGAGTCACAAATACAACTTCGGTTTTTTCATCAAAGTAGGCATGAAGCTTGATCGCGTAACCGACTTTGCGACCTATTGGCTCTCCAGATTGCTCCGCAAGAAATTCAGCCAGCGAGGTACAAGCAATTCGACGTGGTTCAATAACCAGAACGCGTCCGTGTTTTGCCGCCCACATGGGCAAGCGGGTAGATTTACCCGACCCGGTTTCGGCTTCCACCACAAGATGGTTAAGGCTTACATGATGGTCAAACTCAGCTTGCAGGCTGTCGATAGGTAGTTGAAACATAGAAATTGGATTTGATTTGATGATGCAAAACATTATACCCAAGTAAAAAAATCCTGCTTTAGGTATCTCTAAACAACCAATATTGCCGATATTTTCGTCGGTATCTGAATTTTTTTGCGACATTACATTGATGTGCATCAACGCATGTTTACAACTAAATAGTGAACCCGTTAAAATTTGGTGCGCATCCTTCAACCCTACATAAGGCACCCAATGAACAACGATAAACGCCCACTATATATTCCATATGCGGGTCCGGCTCTTTTAGCAACCCCTCTTTTGAACAAAGGCAGTGCATTCTCTGCTGAAGAACGTAGTTCATTCAACTTAGAAGGTCTGCTTCCAGAGTCGACCGAAACTATCCAAGAGCAGGTGGAACGTGCCTACCAGCAATACAAAAGTTTCGAAAGCGATATGGATAAACACATTTATCTGCGTAATATCCAAGACACCAACGAAACATTGTATTACCGCCTAGTGCAAAATCACATTTCTGAGATGATGCCGATCATCTACACGCCGACTGTTGGCGCAGCATGTGAAAACTTCTCTAACATTTACCGTCGTGGTCGCGGTCTGTTCATTTCATACCCGAACCGTGACCGTATTGACGACTTGCTGAACAACGCAGCAAACCACAACGTTAAAGTGATTGTTGTGACAGATGGCGAACGTATCCTTGGCTTGGGTGACCAAGGTATCGGCGGCATGGGTATTCCTATCGGTAAACTGTCACTATATACCGCGTGTGGCGGTATCAGCCCTGCTTACACGCTACCAATCGTGCTTGATGTGGGTACCAATAACCCGCAACGCTTAGCTGATCCGATGTACATGGGTTGGCGTCATCCTCGTATTACGGGTGCAGAATACGATGCATTTGTAGAAGAGTTTATCCAAGCGGTACAGCGCCGTTGGCCTGATGCTTTGATCCAGTTCGAAGACTTTGCTCAGAAAAATGCGATGCCTCTTCTAGAGCGTTACAAAGACCGCGTGTGTTGTTTCAATGATGATATTCAGGGTACTGCTGCTGTTACTGTTGGCTCTCTACTTGCAGCTTGTAAAGCAGCAGGAACTCAGCTTTCTAAACAACGTATTACCTTCCTAGGCGCAGGGTCTGCTGGTTGTGGTATCGCAGAAGCGATCATCGCGCAAATGGTATCGGAAGGAATTTCTGACGAGCAAGCTCGCTCACAAGTTTACATGGTTGACCGTTGGGGTCTGTTACAAGAAGGCATGCCTAACCTTCTTGATTTCCAACAACGCTTGGTGCAAAAGCATACCAATACGAAAGAGTGGGAAAATGAAGGAAATGGCTTCTCACTACTCGATGTAATGCGTAACGCGAAGCCAACGGTACTAATTGGTGTTTCTGGTGCTCCTGGCCTATTTAGCCAAGAAGTCATCGAAGAAATGCATAAACACTGTAAGCGTCCGATTGTCTTCCCACTGTCGAACCCAACAAGCCGCGTGGAAGCGACACCGAACGACATCATTCGTTGGACAAATGGTGAAGCACTGGTTGCAACAGGTAGCCCATTTGAGCCAGTGGTTCATGAAGGTCGCACTTACCCTATTGCACAATGTAACAACAGCTACATCTTCCCAGGCATTGGCCTTGGTGTACTTGCTGTCAATGCAAAACGTGTCACTGACGAGATGCTAATGGAATCAAGCCGCGCGCTCGCAACATGTTCTCCTCTAGCAATCAACGGTCGTGGGGCTCTACTTCCACCACTGGAAGAAATCCACTTAGTGTCGAAAAAAATCGCATTCGCCGTTGGTAAAAAGGCAATTGAACAAGGTGTCGCATTAGAAATTACTGATGAAGCATTGAACGTGGCGATTGAACAGTCGTTCTGGCAACCTGTTTACCGCCGTTACAAACGCACTGCGTTCTAAGCTTGAGACAATTCGTTTAATAATTAGCCCCTACCATGTAGGGGCTTTTATTTTTTTATCATCCTAACCAGATTTTGGCATAAATGGGCTTCTCTCTTTTTGTTTCTATCAGATATGATGAGAACTACATTTTTAGTTAAGGATATAAAACGTTTTGTTGTTTTCTCGCATAAGATCAAAGTGGAAGCTGAAATTTTCCTGGAAGCGATTTGCTTTGATTTTGTCGATCTCTGCACTTAGTCTGCTTGTTTCTGTTATAGCCATCGACCGGTGGGTGGTTTTACAAGCCAAAGAGAGCATTTTCACTGAATACGAGCAAATCCCTCAACATGAGGTTGCCGTAGTTCTTGGTACCAGTAAATACATCGGAAAGATCCTCAACACTTACTACACTCATCGCATTAATGCGGCGATTGAGCTTTACAACCAAGGCAAAGTAAAACAGTTTTTATTGAGTGGTGATAACGCCCACCGTTCATACAACGAACCGTGGACAATGAAACGCGACTTACTTAAAGCAGGCGTGCCTGAAGAAGTGATTCACCTTGATTATGCTGGCTTTCGTACCTTAGATTCGATTGTACGAGCAAAAAAAATTTTTGCTTCGGAGCGATTTCTGATTGTGACTCAACGCTTTCACTGCGAACGCGCACTGTTCATCGCTGATGCTTACAGCATTGATGCGCAGTGTCTCGCGGTAGCAGGGCCGACGGCCAACAAGCAAAAAACATCGATGCGTGTTCGAGAACTGCTAGCCCGTGTGAAAGCGTTTTTAGACCTGTATATTATCAATACGCAGCCTAAGTTTCTTGGCCCTCAAGAACCTATCGTCGCAGTAAAAGAGCCAAATAAAGCAGCTAACGAGCCTCTTCAAGTCCCCGTCGAATAGGGGAATAACGTGGCTCACAAGCCTAGTAACATTTCTATAAAACAAATGGGTAGTTTTCTACCCATTTCCAATTCTCAACATCACACTTTCTAATTTGCTCTACGATTCAGGCAAAACTCTTTTTCGCATTCAAAGTAACATTTCATCAATAAATAACTACAAGTCAGTTACTTTGCCATAAAAAAACCGACAAAAGGCAATGCAAAAGGAGCACTACCCATGACCGCACTCGCTGTGACATTGAAGAATTGGTTCTTCACTCGCAACAGCATGATTTTGAACGCGAATATCCTATTGTTCATTATCTTGTTTAATACCTTACCCTTTGAACCACAAGTAGTAACCGGCCTGAGCATCTTAGTTTTTGTTGCTATTCTGTGGCTAACCGAAGCGATTCACGTCAGCATTACTGCGCTGCTCATACCACTACTTGCGGTATTTTTGGGTGTGTTCAACACTCAAGCCGCACTGAATAACTTTTCCAACTCCATCATTTTTCTATTTTTGGGTGGTTTTGCACTAGCTGCGGCTCTGCATAAACAAAAGTTAGATCAAGCTATTGCAGATAAAGTACTATTGCTGGCAAGAGGAAAAATGTCTGTCGCTGTATTCATGCTATTTGGTGTGAGTGCTGGCCTGTCAATGTGGATTTCAAACACCGCCACCGCTGCGATGATGTTACCGCTTGTGCTGGGTGTGATGACAAAGCTAGACGCCAAGAAAAACCACAACACCTTTTTGTTTGTTCTACTCGGCATCGCTTACAGTGCTTCAATTGGTGGTATTGCAACACTGGTTGGTAGCCCACCAAACGCAATTGCAGCAGCTGAAGTTGGCCTTAGCTTCACTGAATGGATAAAGTTTGGTGTACCTATTTCCCTAGTATTAATGCCAATCGCTATCCTCGTATTGTACACTATGACTAAGCCTGACCTTAGCCACAAGTTTGACCTTGACCATCAACCAGTCGAATGGACAAACGGCAAAATGATTACGTTGGCGATTTTCTTACTGACCGTGACGTTGTGGATATTCAGTAAGCCTATTAACGCTATGCTGGGTGGCTTCGCGAAGTTCGATACTCTTGTAGCTATTGGCGCCATCCTTCTACTTGGTGCTTCTCGCGCCGTCGAGTGGAAAGATATTGAGAAAACAACCGACTGGGGTGTGTTAATCCTATTTGGTGGTGGTATCTGTCTGAGTAACGTCCTAAAAGCAACCGGAACAAGCGTATTTTTGGCTCATAGCTTGTCAGGCTTCCTTGAGCAAGCCGGTATTCTCTTAACGATTCTTGCAGTGGTTGCTTTTGTTGTCTTCTTAACTGAGTTTGCGAGTAACACCGCCAGTGCTGCGCTACTTGTCCCTGTATTTGCGACCATTGCAGAAGCCTTAGGCATGTCTCCGGTTATTCTCTCTGCACTGATTGCCGTCGCTGCATCTTGTGCATTTATGTTACCTGTTGCAACACCTCCAAACGCGATTGTGTTCGGTACGGGTCATATCAAGCAAAAAGAAATGATGCGAATTGGTTTCGTATTAAACATTGCCTGTATTGCTGCACTAACGCTTTTCGCTTGGTTGTTCTGGTAAAAATAGTAAGTTCGATTAGCACTACACTGCTGCTCACGGTAATCGTATCGATAACCCAAACTTCCCCCCTAAGTGGTGTTCAGCAGTTTCCCTCTTGGTGGCCAGTTGGCCACCTTTTTTCTTTCCTTTTAGTGAACGGCTATCAGGCTTGCTTCTTTTCGCAAGCAAGTAAACCATAATGAGCTTCCACTCGGTTGCGACCATTGCGCTTCGCCTGATACAGCACTTCGTCAGCTCTCGCCATGGTTTCTGAGACGCGTTCATTCTGCATTTGGGCAACGCCAATACTGCAAGTTAATGATTCACCGTGCACCCACAAATGATCCTCCACATTTTTGCGAATCATTTCTGCCTTCTCTAGCGCTTGTTCAATATTGGTATCAGGGCAAAATACGACAAACTCTTCGCCGCCCCAACGAACGAGTCGATCGTCTGAGTAAATAGAAGTCGCTACCACCATGACAAATTCGCGCAATATGTCATCCCCCATTTGGTGCCCAAATTTGTCGTTCACCTTTTTAAACTTATCCAAGTCCAAATAGAGAATACTGAAGGTGTTATGCCCCCAACGAACCTGACGAGATTGTTGTTCCAGCCAGTGTTGCACAGCATATCGGTTCATCGCGCCCGTCAAAGCATCTCGATGCGCTAACTCTGCAAACTCGTAGTTTTGAGCTCGCAAAGTATCATTCACCTTTTCCAAATGACGGTGACGCTTTTGCGCTTTTTCATAAGCCACTCTATTTTTTCGTAACTCATGCAGTGAAAACGCCAGTCCAAGCGCCATCCAAGAGATTAATAATGCATACAACAATGTTTCTTGCGCAAGGTAAGCGCCTTCAAACTCAATTTTATCAATCACAATTCTATGTTTACCAAGTGCCGCACCAGACCCAGTTGCAATATCAATACGTGTGATGTTTGAAAATTCAGGTGCAGAGTGCTCAATCGCGACTCCGTTATCTGCTAACCACCAGGTCATCACCTGAAGATTTTTAATCGGAATTTCGACAATATCGCTCGAACCCGACGGAGAAAACTGCATGCCATTATATTTAATGGTGTACTCGTCGTCCGGCTTGGAATACTCAGAATTATAATTGCGAAGATACAAACGTAGGTCGTGGCTAGGGTTAGCCCCTATTCCTGCCTCTTCATATCGCACCTTCAATCGAATCGTATGGTAGTTGGAAAGGTCAATACCCTGTGTTGGCGTTGCTGAATCGGTATAAACCGAGATTCCGCAGTAAGGCCAAGCATACGAGCTCTGCTTTAGTTCACAGCTAAGAACTAGGCTTTGCCGGTCGTATGTGATATCTGCCTCACTCACACCTCCTTCACTGGCATCTTTAGTTGCATAGATATTGAAATGCTCAGGTGTAATGGTCAGCTTTCGCGTATCGCCAAGCACACTATAAAGGGCAACCAAACTGATAGTGCAAATAGAAAGAGCAAAGATAAAGTTATGGATCCACTTCATGGGCAAGTGACCTGCTGAGATTATACAATACGTGAGGTTCAATAATTTCAAAAAATGAAATAAAGGTGATTTATCAAGAAATAAAATCACTTTTTCATTCAATTCTTAGTTTCGACACATAGTAACGGATTTTGAACCGTTATCACGTTTTAAAATTTCTAAAAAATGCAGCCCAACTTCTATTTGCGAAGCATTTCACAGCCATAACTTTTAGAAAATAAAACACGATGCATAATAATTTAGTGCAAGACATTTACTTTAAAGCTCCTGTCAACCCTGCATCTCTTCTCCACTTCAGTATATACTGTGCAAAAACACAATAATGAGTAATGTCATGTCATTAATTGCAACTGGCACGCTAAACAAAATGCGTGCTTCTCTGGACGGTGCCGTCAACTACCGCCTTCCTGTCGGTGAGGAAGAGATCGACTTAACTCCGTTTCTGGGTAAAACGCTCACACTGACTCACACTGGCAATATTTTTTGTTGCTCATGTGGAAAGAAAACGAAAAAGAGTTATTCGCAAGGCCACTGTTTTGTATGCATGAAAAAGCTAGCAAGCTGCGACATGTGTATCATGAAGCCAGAGACCTGCCACTACGATCAAGGGACTTGTCGCGAACCACAATGGGGTGAAGAGAATTGCATGGTGGATCACTTTGTCTACCTGTCCAACACATCCAGCTTAAAAGTTGGTATCACTCGTCATACTCAAATCCCGACTCGTTGGATTGACCAAGGCGCGACTCAGGGCTTGCCAATTTTTAAAGTAAAAACTCGCCATATCTCCGGTTTAATTGAAGTTGAACTGGCGAAACATATCGCAGACAAGACCAATTGGCGCACACTGCTTAAAGGTGACGGTGAACCTATGGCATTGCAGGACCGTTTTGCTGAGCTATTGCCTTTAGTCGAAGAGAAAATTGCCGAGATAAAACAGCAATTCGGCGAAGATGCCATTGAAGTATTAAACGAAAGCATTACCGACCTTAGCTACCCGGTACAACAGCACCCAACGAAGATCATTTCGCATAACTTCGATAAAAACCCGGTTGTTACTGGCACTTTGCAAGGCATTAAAGGTCAATACCTCATCTTTGATACTGGCGTTATTAATGTAAGAAAATTCACTTCCTATGAAGTTGAAGTTAGTGAGTAATCGCTTGTAAAACGCGTTGATTCAAATAAAAACGAAAAAAGCTCGAGTTTGACTCGAGCTTTTGTTTTTCTATCAGGAAGAAATCGTTAGTTATGCGTCAAGGATGCTTTCTAGCACATCGAATAACATATCGACTTCTTCTATTGTGTTGTAATGCATACAACCAATTCGCACTACACCACCCGATTCTTCTAAACCAAGTTGACGAACTAAGCCCAACGCATAAAAGTGACCATTCCATACACAAATGTTATGTTCACCCAGTGTTTTCGCGATGAACTCTGGAGAATATCGGTCAAACGTTAGCGCAAAAGTTGGCGTGCGGAGTTGGCTATCTTCCTTTGCGATACCGAATAGATTGACACCATCTAATGCATTCAAACGCTGTAAGAAACGCTCACTCAAGCGCTGTTCATGTTGTTCATACAGTTGGTAGCTTTGCTCCAATCGTTGGCGAAGAGGTAAACCGACTTCACCAAATTGAGCCAGATACTCAACCGCAGAAACGACACCAGCAAGACCTTCAAAACTTTGCGTTCCTGTTTCAAATCGACCTGGGCCTATATTAGTGGCAGGCTCGACTTTGTAAGGGCGAATACTGTGGAGCCACTGATCGGCTATGTAAGCAATACCAACGTGCGGTCCGAAAAACTTGTAAGCTGAGCAAGCTAAAAAGTCACAACCTAACGCTTGAACATCAACCAAATGATGAGGCGCATAATGGACGGCATCCACATAAACTTGTGCCCCAACATTGTGCGCCATGCTGACTACTTGCTGTACATCCACAATAGAGCCCGTCGTGTTCGATGCATAAGTCACAGCGACAAGGCGCGTTTTATCAGAAAGAAGGCGGCTTAAATGCTCCATATCCAGCGTACAATCTTCTTCGTTGATACGAACTTGATGAACCGTAACGCCTTTATCTTCTGCCGCTTGCTGCCAGCTGGATACATTTGAATAGTGATCCAAAGCGGAAACAATGATCTCATCTCCTGCTTGCCAATCTCGACTAATCGCGCGACTAAGCTGAAAGGTTAGCGAGGTCATATTGGCACCGAAGACAATATTGCCAGATGAAGGTGCATTAAGTAGAGCCTGAGCCGACTCACGCGCATTTTGCATTACGTCAACGGTCACTTGGCTAGAAAAATAATGCCCGCCTAAGTTAGCGTTGAAACGACCTAAATACCCTACCATGCTGTCTAGTACTGATTGAGGCACTTGTGAGCCACCTGGACCATCAAAAAACGTCACGGGCTTGTCGTTGTGGTATTGAGCCAACGCCGGAAATTGCTCTCTGATCTGATTAAGATTGAAGTTCATTACGCTTATCCGTAGCCGTGAGTACAAATACATCCATATGGCCCGCTTCGTCATCAATAACAGAGCGGATTGGGCACGCGTTATGCCACAGCTTGCTATCAGCCAAGATTGCGACCTCTCCGGTTTCTAGCACTTTACGGAAAAATGGGGCTTGGTTATGGCTGCTGTACAGCATGATGTCGCCACCGATGATGTTATGGCGTCCCACACCAACCATTGCAATGTGATCAAAACCGTCTTGGTGCACACCTTCAGGTGCTACTTGGGTTTCTTCTTCCAGTGCCCTGATACGGATTTGGTGAATTTCTATTTCTTGACCGTTTGGCAGATGATTCGCATTGACAAACAATTCACACATTTCTCGAAAGCCATCGCTGGTAAGAATATCCTTCTCAATTGGCTCGAATTGTCTTACAACATCACCTTGAAATCGGTTGATATCAGAGGATTGAACAAAGCTATTTTTATTTAAGTCGATGACTTTGCCGTTATCAAAACCAACCACGGAATAACGTCGTAGTCGATACTGACCATCTGCATGTTCGGTACGAGGCAGTTCTTCAAACGATGGGGAAAGCTGCTCAATTGCTGCCATGCTGAGCTGTGTTAAATGTAGAGTATTCTCACGTGAATGTAACATCATTTGCTCCTTTAATGAGGCACATTAATTAACATTTAATTTACACACTAGGTTACGCAAATATTCTGCAATTACCAGCTTTTAACGTTGATAGCTTCAACAAAACGACGAAAACAACATAACAAACCAAATCAAACCACAAAAACAGAGCCATGTTTCAGTTTTACGCTTTGACAATATTTGAAACTAGACTTCTCTACTACGAATAGAATTTTATGCTAGAAGTCAACGTTCTCTATCAATATTTAGTGGGTTCTAATCTATAACCAATTATTCGATCACAATCGTTGTTTATGCTTTTAAAGCACTAAGAATTTCCATACAATCGAGGGAAATGTTACGCCCTTTTTGGAGCCATAATGAGCGACGTAAAACACTGTAAATTATTAATTCTTGGTTCTGGTCCTGCAGGATACACAGCTGCCGTCTACGCAGCGCGTGCAAACTTAAACCCTGTGCTTGTGACGGGAATGCAACAAGGTGGTCAGCTAACCACCACAACTGAAGTTGAAAACTGGCCAGGCGATGCTGAGGGACTGACAGGTCCAGCATTGATGGATCGCATGAAAGAACACGCCGAGCGTTTTGAAACTGAAATCGTATTTGATCACATCAATGAAGTAGAGCTATCACAACGCCCATTTCGTTTAAAAGGCGACTCAGGTGAGTACACTTGTGATGCCTTAATCATATCTACCGGCGCATCAGCAAAATACCTTGGCCTTGAGTCTGAAGAAGCATTTAAAGGTCGCGGCGTTTCTGCTTGTGCAACCTGTGACGGTTTCTTCTACCGTAATCAGAAAGTTGCAGTTGTGGGCGGTGGTAACACGGCTGTTGAAGAAGCGCTATACCTATCTAACATTGCGTCAGAAGTTCACCTGATCCACCGCCGCGATTCATTCCGCGCAGAGAAGATCCTTGTGAAACGTCTGATGGATAAAGTTGAAAGCGGTAATATCGTTCTTCATACCGATCGCACTCTCGATGAAGTACTGGGTGACGATATGGGCGTAACGGGCGTCCGCATTAAAGACGTGAACAGCGGTGCGACAGAAGATATCGACGTAATGGGTGCATTCATCGCAATTGGCCACCAGCCAAACACACAAATCTTTGAAGGCCAAGTAGACATGAAAGATGGCTACATCATCGTTCAATCAGGTCTTGAAGGCAACGCAACACAAACTAGTATCGAAGGTGTATTTGCAGCTGGCGACGTAATGGACCACAACTACCGTCAAGCGATCACCTCTGCAGGTACAGGTTGTATGGCTGCATTAGATGCTGAACGTTTCTTAGACTCACTTGGTGACAAATAACTTTTCACATTTGTGTCATATCCTTAAAGCCCAGCGGTATTCCCGCTGGGTTTTCTTTTGTATACTACCGCCTCATTAAAACAATTATCATTAAGCCTTCACGATGGATAAGAAAAAGCAAAGCAGCTTGAATAAGTGGCTGAAGCAACAAAGTAAGTTAGCCAAGCGCTGGCTTATGATTGCGATAGGCCTAGGCGTACTTTCAAGCGTGTTTTTATTGGCTCAAGCAGCCCTGCTCGCCTCCATTCTGCACCAGTTAATCATTGACCAAGTCGACAAAGCCGAGCTCATTTGGCATTTTGTTGGGCTCGGTGGCACGGTTATCGGTCGAGCTGCTTGTACCTGGGGTCGAGAGCTTGCCGGTTACCGTTGCGGGGAGCAAATTCGAGTTTATATTCGCCAACTCATTTTAGATAAAGTTCATAAGCTTGGGCCAGCTTACATCAAAGGCAAACCTGCTGGCAGTTGGGCAACGCTCATCTTAGAGCAGGTAGAAGATATGCAAGATTTCTTCTCACGCTACTTGCCTCAAATGTCATTATCGGTACTAGTGCCTTTCATCATTTTGGTTGTCGTATTCCCAGTAAACTGGGCAGCAGGCTTGATCTTCCTGGTCACTGCACCACTAGTGCCTATTTTCATGGCACTGGTTGGGATGAAAGCCGCAGAAGCAAACCGTAAAAACTTTAAAGCGATGCAGCGTTTGTCGGGTCACTTTTATGACCGCTTGCAAGCAATGACAACCATTCGCTTATTCGATAGAACAAAATCTGAAACTGAGACGCTAAAGGGTGCTTCAGAAGTCTTTCGTACTCGTACCATGGACGTTCTGAAAATCGCGTTTCTGTCTTCTGCGGTGTTAGAGTTTTTCACTTCCATTTCTATCGCAATTACCGCTGTCTACTTTGGCTTTAGTTATATCGGGGAGCTGGACTTCGGCTACTACGGCACAGGTGTTACGCTCTTTGCTGGTTTGTTCATTCTGATTCTTGCTCCAGAGTTTTATCAGCCATTACGTGATTTGGGCACGTTCTATCATGCGAAACAGCAAGCGGTTGGGGCAGCAGAAAGCATTGTCGAGTTTCTGGATTTGGAAGTCGATCAAATCAAAGATGGTACCCAAGCGTTAGATAAAAACAGCCCTATCCATATTGAAGCGAACCAGTTAACCATTTTTAGTCCGGAAGGTAAGCAGCTCGCAGGTCCCCTATCCTTCTCTCTTGAAGCCAACAAAAGTACGGCTTTAGTTGGACCAAGTGGCGCAGGTAAAACAAGCTTGGTAAACACCATCCTCGGTTTCATGCCTTATCAAGGTAGCTTGAAGATTAATGGTTGTGAATTGTCGCAACTGGATCTAGCCACATGGCGAGAGGCAGTAAGCTGGATTGGTCAAAACCCGATGCTATTACACGGTAGCATTCGAGATAACATCACACTAGGTAAGCACAATATTCAGGATGCAGACGTACATTCTGTGTTGAATGACTCTCACGCTGCTGAATTTGTTGAAATGCATGGGTTGGATTATCCGATATCTGATCGTTCTGGTGGTTTATCTGTCGGCCAAGCGCAGCGTTTAGCACTGGCTCGCGCCATGCTACAAAATGGTCGTTTTTGGTTATTAGATGAACCAACCGCAAGCTTAGATGCTCGCAGTGAAAAACTCGTGATGGAAGGCATTAACAAGTATGCGCATGCCACAACGAATTTGATGATTACTCACCAACTTGCGCCTTTACAAAACGTATCGCAAATTCTTGTTATGCAGGACGGCCAGATTGTTCAACGTGGTGATTATGCCACACTGTCGACAGAATATGGCTTATTTAAAGACATGTTGGAAGCGAACCTCGCACAACGTGAAACAGACAAGGGGAACTTAGATGCGTGATTTACTCCCTTATCTAAAACTCTATAAGAAACACTGGTTTGGTCTTTCGCTAGGTATGCTACTGGCATTTCTGACCCTAGCGGCGTCTATTGGCTTATTAACGCTATCAGGTTGGTTTATTTCAGCCGCAGCGGTGGCAGGCTTGACGGTTGCTCGTGAGACCTTCAACTACATGTTACCAGGTGCCGGGGTACGCGGCGCTGCAATGGCTCGAACCGCAGGTCGATGGGGAGAACGTGTCGTTAGCCACAATGCAACGTTCAAGCTGCTTACCGATCTACGTATCTTCTTCTTTAAGAAACTTGCACCACTGATTCCGGGTCGTGTTTCTACGATGCGTGATGCCGATCTGCTCAACCGCCTAGTAGCGGACGTAGACGCGATGGATCACGTTTACCTTCGACTTATCAGCCCTGTCGTGATTGGTATTTTTGGCATATTGTGTTTAACGGCTGTCCTGGCTTTCTTTGATTGGCATCTCGCCCTACTGCTTGGCTCGATTCTTACCGTCATGTTGTTTGTATGGCCAGTACTGTTCTATAAACTGGGTAAAAACAATGGCGAGAAGCTCACTCATCATAAAGCGCAATTGCGAGTGGCGACACTGGACTGGCTTCAAGGCTACAGTGAACTGAGTATCTTTGGAGCAGAAGAACGTTATCGTAATCTCATTCTAGAGAAGCAGAAGCAGTTGCTGTCTAACCAATTTGTGAACGCGAATTTAACGGGCATGGCTTCAGGCCTGCTTATGCTGGTGAACGGCATTACACTGGTTGTGATGCTTTGGTTTGCTGCAGACGGCGTAGGTGGTCGTGCTCCTGATCCTTGGATTGCGCTGTTTGCGTTTGCAACCATGGCGAGCTTTGAGATTCTGATGCCTATCGCGGGCGCATTCCAGTATCTCGGTCAAACGTTGACTTCTGCTCGTCGTTTAAATGAAGTAATTTTGGCTGAACCTGACGTTGTCTTCCCTGAGCAGTCGAAACATAAAGACACAACGTTAGACATTGAATTCGACAGCATTGATTTCACTTACCCTGACGGTCAGCAAAAGGTGCTGAAAGACTTGTCACTCTCACTACCGTTGGGCACTAAAACTGCAATTGTAGGTCAAACAGGTTCAGGTAAATCAACACTGATTCAGCTTCTTTGCCGCTACTGGGATGTTAACCAAGGTGAAGTTCGAATCGGTGGTACAAAACTGCAAGATTGGAGCGAGTCGGACCTGCGAGCAGCAATGACTGTGGTCAGTCAACGCGTAGATGTACTAAACGGGACACTACGTGACAACTTACTCATGGCCGCTCCGGATGCAAGTGATGAGCAACTGTCTACTATTTTACAAAAAGTCGAGCTTGGCGGACTTCTTGAAGAGCCGGGGTTAGACGCTTGGTTAGGCGACGGCGGCCGTCAGTTATCTGGTGGTGAGAAACGTCGAATCGGTATTGCTCGAGCATTGCTACGTGATGCCCCAATCCTACTCTTAGATGAACCGACTGAAGGCCTCGATAAGCGTACGGAACAAAAAGTGATGGCGCTTTTCAATGAACACTTTGCTAATAAGACAGTAGTATTCATTACACACCGACTGATAGAGCTAGAAAGTATGGATAGCATCTGTTTGATGGAACAAGGTGAGATCATCGAACAAGGCGACCATCCAACGCTACTCGCTCAAAAAGGTCGTTACTACCAGCTATTACAATCTCTATAATTCGATTTTCAGTGACGAGAAGGGCTCATCAAACGATGAGCCCTTTTGTTATTCCTGTATTATTAGTTACCTAATTAAGCACGTATACAGTGCTGATTTACCGACCAGATTTTTTGAGATAAGCCGCCATTTCATCTTCCGGAACCATGCCCCCACCAGTTGCCCAAACAAGATGTGTTGCGTTTTTGAGTTTTTCTTCGTCAAATTTCATTTGAGACTGGTAAGCATGGTTATTCGAGACGTGCACTGCACCAATCATACCGGCTAATGCAGAAGGCTCTAGATTAATACCTTCCAGTTCACTTAACTCACCCAAGTGGTGATACATACGAGCGTCATCAATGGTGTAAAAACCATCAAGTAGCCTTTCCATCGCTCTTCCGACAAATCCCGAAGCACGCCCGACTGCCAAGCCATCAGCGGCGGTGATGTTATCGATACCCAAATCTTGTACCGAAATATCGTCATGCAAGCCTGTATGTACGCCCAACAGCATGCACGGGGAGTGCGTTGGCTCCGCGAAAATACAATGGACATGCTCGCCAAACGCTACCTTCAAGCCAAATGCCACGCCACCAGGCCCGCCGCCAACACCACAAGGAAGATAAACAAACAATGGATGATGCTCATCAACCACGATTCCCAAGTCATCAAACTGCTGCTTAAGACGCTCACCCGCAACAGAGTAACCTAGAAACAGCGTCCGTGAGTTTTCATCATCGATAAAGAAACAGTTGGGATCTTTTTCTGCCTCTTTACGACCTTGCGCGACAGCAATACCATAATCTTCTTGGTGCTCTACGACATTAACACCATGTGACCGGAGCTTATTTTTCTTCCATTCCCGCGCATCCGCAGACATGTGGACTGAAACTGAAAAACCCAGCTTCGCACTCATGATACCGATGGACATACCAAGATTGCCGGTTGAGCCAACTGCAATACTGTACTGCTTAAAAAACTGCCGAAACTCATTGCTGAACAATTTGCTGTAATCATCGCTTTCACAGAGCAAGCCGGCTTCAAACGCCAACTTTTCTGCATGAGTGAGCACTTCATAAATACCACCTCTCGCTTTGATCGAACCAGAAATTGGCAAATGACTGTCTTTTTTGAGCATTAAATGGCCCAATATTGGTGTGTCGTATTGCTGCTCCAAACGCACTTTCATATTGGGAATATCCACCACTGCGGACTCAATAACGCCACGCGACGTTTCCGTTTCGGGAAACGCTTTCATCAAATAAGGCGCAAATCGTGCTAGCCGTTCACTCGCCGCTTGAATATCTTTTTCATCTAACCCGACATGAGGTAAGCCTTCCTCCAAGGAAGTGATATGGGGGTTAAACCAACAAACCTCTTCAAGATCAATAAGTGCTGCCAAGAGTGGGAACTGCTTAGTCAGCGCTTCAATATTTGCCTTGGTCATTTTACCTTCCTGGAATGATGTGAGTTGAGATAAACAAAAGCGCCGCAATAGCGACGCTTTGGAGAACAAATATCAGTTATCAGTTTGAGCTTACGCGTAGCTTTTCTCAAACTCTTGCATAAAGTCTACTAACGCTTGAACACCTTCTAGCGGCATTGCGTTATAAATGGATGCTCGCATACCACCAACTGCTCGGTGACCTTTTAGCGCTTTCAGCCCTTTAGAGTCTGCTAGCTCAAGGAAGGTTGCATCCAGTTCAGGCTTAGCAAGTTGAAATGGCACGTTCATCAAAGAACGGTTTGCTGAGTGCACGCCATTACGGTAGAAATCAGACTGATCGATGTAATCATACAGTAGCGCGGCTTTAGCGCGGTTCACTTGCTCAATCGATTTTACTCCACCCTGTGCCTTCAGCCATTTGAAAACAAGACCAGACAGGTACCATGCAAAGGTTGGTGGCGTGTTGAACATTGATTCTTTTTCTGCCAAAACAGTGTAATCCAAAATACTTGGTAGTACCTGCTTCGCCATACCTAATAAATCATCGCGCACGATAGCAATAGCAATGCCGGAAGGACCAATATTTTTCTGAGCGCCCGCGTAAATCACACCGTATTTCGACACATCAATTTCACGAGAAAGAATTGTCGAAGACATGTCAGCAACAATCGGTTTGTCGGTGATAGGAAGATCGTTAATCTCAATACCATCAATGGTCTCATTTGGACAGAAGTGAACGTAAGCCGCTTCTGGAGCAATTTTCCATTCACTTGCAGGTAGAACCGCGACTTTCCCGTTGATTTCTGTTTTTGCATCAAACACGTCTGGTTCGCAGTATTTTTTCGCTTCAGCTACCGCGCTTTCAGCCCAATAACCACCATCGATGTAAGTTGCCGTATCGGCATCACCAAGTAAGTTTAGAGGAACAGCAGCAAACTGAGCACGAGCACCACCTTGGCAGAACAGTACTTTATAGTTGTCCGGAATATTCAGAAGATCACGTAAATCCTGCTCGGCTTCTTCTGCAACTTTGATGAACTCTTTGCTTCGGTGGCTGATTTCCATGACCGAAGTACCAAGGCCTTGCCAATCGATTAGTTCCTGTTGTGCTTGCTGCATAACTGCTTTAGGCAGACCTGCTGGCCCTGCACTGAAGTTAAATACGTTGTCCGTATTTTGTTCCATGATGCTCATTGCTCCTGCTATGTAAATATTACGAAATTAATATCACGTTTTCGCAGTGATAAAAACAAGAAAAGAGGTCTTACGACCTCTTTTTAAAGACTAAGCGTTGAATTGGAACAAATTCGCAACAACACGAATTACTGTTGTTGCATCAAAGCAGGCATAAGTAGAGCCACCAATGGGAACTCATGCCCATTTTCGAACTTCAATTTGCCTTCACCAATTTCTGCTTTTAATTGATAACCGCCCTCTACTTTTTCGATCAACTCCATAATAAGGAGCTCATCAATCCCTTCTTGAATAAATGGGTAATGCGTTACTAATTCATCGGAGAAGTAAGTGCTAAGTTCACCAGTAGTGGCCGTCACCAACTTCATTGGATCTTGAGTAATATGCTCAGTACCTTCAGGGATGGATAGTTGCCACTCATTGTGGAACTTGCCGTCACCGAACGCGAGTGAAAGCTCGTTCACGGATAAATCAAAACCTTTGCTAAACAGCGTATCGACATGCGGCAATAAATTCGCAATTTCCTGCTCATCTAGCATAGGAGAGCTTTGATAGATAGACATAATTTGATCAAAAGACTGGCTATCCACATCTGCAATTGAGAAATCCAACTTAAAGTTATCGACATCCGTCCCATCAGTTAAACGTAGTTTCTTAGCATCTAGGTTTAACTGACTGTTCAGCTTATCACCAGACTCACTCATCGTAGTGTTACCACGGTAGCTCGCATTTTCAATCAAAAAGACAGGCGTTAAGTTCGCATCAACCACATCTAGCTTCTCTAGAGAGAAAGATTGCTCGCCTAACCAGTAGCCTTTTGCTTGCTTTCCTTTACCTTGCCCTGTCAATGCATTCAGATGAAGCTCTTCACCGTTTTCAAAATCCACTTGAACAGAAGGAACGGAAACTTGGTAATTGAGATCACCCAATACCGTCACATCACCTGTTACTTTTGCAGGGCTTGTAGAAACAGAAACACCTTGCGCTTCGTTACGATAATGCCAACTGTCTAGGTCGAGGATAAATGCTGTATTGCCATTTAGTTGAGTTTGGCTATGCATCGTGAGAGGCAAAAAGTCATTGTCCACCAATTTTGAATCAGCTGTTAGGCTTGTTAGACCGTGGCTAACATCACTGGTTACGTCAAACGTCGTTGGCATACCATCACGCTCTAGCTGCGTTTTAAGCTCAGGATCAACAACTGAATAACGAGTCAGCACGACTGAAGACAAATAGCCACGCTGATACTCGACCACTTCGCCTTTAATCATTTCATCATTCATATTGGTAATACCATCTTCAATGATGGACTGACCAATTTGTCCGACAGCCAATGGCCAACACAGTGCTAATGAGATAGCACCACCAATGGCGCCGATTTTTTTAAGATTTTGCATAACGTCACTTATTAGATATTTTCGGTCAGTCTACCCCAAACCACCTGCGGAGAAAACATTGAGACAAATCAGACTATTGATGCTTATTCTAGCCCATTAATCAGGAATCATACTTGGCTCCCACTCATCATGCCCTTTTATTGTTAAAGTTTGCGTGGCGAAGTTTTAACCGGAGCTAAAACATCTGTGAATCGTTATGCTGTGTTGTGTCTCGACAACAACCCAATCAGTGCTGAACAGTTTCGATTGGAGCTGTCTGCCTTCTCAAGTAAGTTTGATATTTTTTCTGTCGAATCGATAGAAGAGGCTCAAAGCGCTTTAGAGTATCTAGAAGAAAGAGAACAGACTGTTGCTTTAGTTATAGCGAGCCATCACGCTCATTTTAACGGCGTGGATTTTCTTATTGGTTTAGACCGGATGCCACATACCGAGCAAGCAAGAAAAATTCTTATTAGCTGCTCGTCTGATATAGAGGCAATTCTCACTGCCGTTAATGAGGGCAGGCTCGACCACTGCCTCACTAAACCTTTGCCAGATCACGTCTTATTTAACACAGTGCAAAAAGAGCTGACCCAATTTATCTTGCGAAATGGCAAAGAAGACCTGCTAAGTTACAGTCAAATATTGGATCATCACAGCTTGTTGCGAGCGCACATCAATAACCAGATGAGCCATTATCAAGCCGGATTCTTACACGACTACCACTCGATGTCTGATGCCGAGTTAGCCGAGCAAGTGATCTCCGCTCTCCAGCAATTTTTCAAAGATAATGACGAAACAAGAGCGTGCCGTACATACTCACCTGAACACTTATTAACCGTGGAAGGCGAGCCAAATTGCTTTTTGTGGTTTATCACCGAAGGTGAAGTGGCTCTGTACAAGCGCGATGAGCAAGGCATGCAGCGAGAGGTTGTACGCCATAACAAAGGGAATATTGTCGGAGGCATGTCGTTTGTTACTGGGGAATGTTCTTTCTCGACAGCTCTAACACTAACCAAAACAGAAGTTATCAAACTCGATCGCAACGTATTCAATAAAGTGATGCAAAGCGACTCAAACTTACTGCCTCTTTTTACAAACTTGCTCTTACGCCACTTCAACCGCCGATTGCAAAGAAGCATCAACACCAAACTGCAACTTCAAAAAACGCTCGAATCTTTAGAATCAGCCCACCAGCAGCTCATTGAAAGAGAAAAAATGGCGATGCTTGGTCAATTGGTTGCGGGAGTGGCCCACGAACTAAACAATCCAGTAGCCGCGATATTAAGGGGCGTAGAGAATTTAACGCATACACTAGAACGATTACTTAACGATGCGCCCAGTTCCGATATACAAAGCAAAGGCATTGAATTACTGAGCAAAGCGCAAATCTCAAAACCCGCTTCAACCGCCGAGCTCAGATCACGCGTAAAAGCGCTTAGCCATATACTTCCAGACAGAGCATTAGCAAAGAAAGTGGTGAGCCTTGGTTTAGAATCCGATCACGAGCTACTTACCCAACTAACGAGAAAGCAGCAAGCGTCTTATCATGCTCTCAATACACTAGAACAATACCACAAAGCAGGTTCTACACTTCGCTCAATTAATGTCTGTGCAGCACGAATTGCTGATATGGTAAAAAGCCTGAAAGGATATGCTCGGTCAGATGATGAAACCCTGCACTATGCTGATATTCATGAAGGTATTGAAGACACCTTGGTGATTTTCGAGAACAAATTAAAAATGCACCAAGTTTCAACCGACTATGCAAACTTGCCTTCCATCCTTTGTCAACCGATCGCACTCCAACAGGTGTGGACGAACTTGGTCTCTAACGCCATTGACGCATTTCCAGAGAAAGGTGTGTTAAACATACAAACACGCCTTGTAGAAAAAGAGCACACACATTATGCCGTTATCTCATTTGAAGATAATGGATGTGGCATTCCTGAATCGCAAAGAGACGCCATTTTCGAGCTGAACTTCACCACAAAAAAAGAAGGTAATTTTGGCTTAGGCATCGGGCTGTCCATCTGCCAGCAAATCGTAACAGCACACAGAGGGTGGATTGACGTCGAATCAGAGATCGGCCAGTTCACACGAATGACCGTCTGGTTACCAGTCATCGAAGAAGGAGATGAAACATGACCAAGTATCTAATTTTATGTGTCGATGACGAACGAGAAGTCTTGGATAGCGTGCTCCAAGATCTTGCTCCCTTCGAGGAGAACTTTGTCGTCGAAGGAGCGGAATCGGTGACTGAAGCTCGGCAAGTGATTGAGGAGATGGCGGAAGAAGAAGTTCAGCTTGCGCTCATTTTATGTGACCACATTATGCCGGAACAAACTGGGATCAGCTTCTTAATCGAACTCAGTCAAAATGGTGACACAAAAGCAGCGCGCAAAGTTTTACTCACAGGACAAGCTGGTTTGGAAGACACCGTAGAAGCCGTAAATAACGCGAGTCTCGATTATTACATTGCCAAACCTTGGAAAGGTGAAGCATTGAGAACAGCAATCGTGTCTCAGCTTACCGCGTTTGTGATTGAGAATGATGATAACCTGCTATCCTGGACTCAAATCCTTGATTCTGAGGCAGTCCTCAACGCCATGGCAGAAAGAAGAGCAAGCTTTGGCGAGTAATAAAGTGTTTGGTTCTAACTTGAACTCAACGATGCTCATTGAACCACCTTACCTTGCATAGTAGAACGAGGTTAGAAAAACATCGTTACTTGTTCGAGTGAAACCCTCGGACACTACGTATATGGCATAGTTTTTGCTTAAACCAAGGAACTATTAAGTTAATTGACAAAACATCGACACATTTTTGTTGGTCGTGGACCTTCCTTTTTATTATGATGTCGGACAAATCAGATTACGGTTCAAGTGGTTGCTTGAATCCATGGAAATAATGAACAAGGTTTATCGTTAGTTATGCGTAAAACACTATTAGCCGCTGCCTTACTAGTGGCATCAAGCCATGCCCTAGCTGCAAACGATCGCAATGCGCCAGCAACTATGAGCAACTTTAGCTACGACTATTTCGAAGCACGTATTGGCGCAAGTCCTGTGACATTTGGTGCTGGATTCAGCAAATCAATTCACCCGAACGCGCATGTTATTGCTCGTATTGACTCTGAGTTTGAAAGTGATTTTGACTCAGCTGCAGGCTTTGGCTTCCATTCTCCGCTAAACAACTGGGCAGATCTTACTGGTGAAATGCTAATGCGCGTTGTACAACCTTCGAATGAGAGCAGCACAGATGTTGGTATGGAGCTTAACTTAGGTGTTCGCCAATGGTTAGGCCCTCAATTAGAAGTAGGCGGCAAAGTCGGCTACGTTTCTATCGATAACGATGACGATTGGACTGGCTCTGCCTACGCTCGATTCCACTCAACAGAGCTTTTCTCTTTGGGTGCTGAAGCACGTATCAACGATTTTTACGGTGATCAGGTAATGTTCACTACGCGTTTTAAGTTTTAAGATTTGTGCTGTAAGAAAAGAGCAAATTAAAAAACAAAAACCGAGGTCTCTGCCTCGGTTTTTTGTCTAATTTAATGACTAACTCAATGAAGTGGTGAAAAACTTCAACGTCCTTTTTCCGCTTTTCACACTTGCCTTTACGACCCGCTAACTCCATCGAAACGAGTCAATCATTGTGCGATCAGCTTCGCTTAGTCACACAGTGCCAATAACTGTTTTTTACGCGGCTCTTGGATCAGTTTCCAATGTACGCCATCAGCTGCACCAGCAAATTTCCACAGTAGCTTTACATCAACATCATTACCGTAAGCCGTTTTAACTTTGTTGAAGACTTTTACAGGTCCAAGTTCTAAAAAGGTTTCTACGTCATCAACACCGGCTTTCTTGACCATACGTTCAAGGGTTAGTTGCATGTTGGGTAAGTCTCTTAAGCGTCTACTGGCAGAGGACTTTTGATATTTCCGTTCCTTAATTGAGTATTCAATTGATTTCTGTACCAGTTCATCAAGCCCTACATATCCGGATTCGAATAAATCGGTTACATCATAATAATTTACTGTTGCCGTCGTCTGTTTTTTGACGTGCTTATACTTCTCACAGCTCAGTTGAGTAAACACTTCATCTAGCCCATTACCACCACGTAAGTAGCAGCAATCATTGCTGACAAGCGCAAACATAGCATCATCGGTGAATAAACCAATACCACCGAACATAGAACGTTTTTGGTACTCACTGAAGGTGCGTACATATTTAAAAAAAGCTTGGTCTGTCATGTCCATTGACCTCTTTAATCTGAATAAATTACCCCGATTAGCGATGTCACCAGATAAACAGCAGCTTATAGCGAATTATAAATGTCGATTTGTTGGCGATATTTTTGTGAGTTGTGCTCACCAACTTGCTTAATCATACTTAACGTTGAAAAATAAGTTAGGACATAGGTCACATATAAAAAAGTATAAATTCTGCATACGTGATTAGTTTCACACTTATTGTTCGTGTGGTGATATTTTTTTGACGCATAGCATGCCTAAAACGCGCCATCATTATGATCTCGCTGGCAATTACGGGCACATAATACGCATTTAATTGATAAAGAATACGCTGTAAGGGTACACTGTACGAAAGATCTCAAGTACAGCGTCACAATGGAACATTTATCATTTTTTTGGCTGCCAAATAATAAAGATAAGCTTATAAACGCACTGGAATCCGAGTTTGCTCAGCTGGTAGAACAGTCCATCTCCACGGGTAAGATTTCGTTACCTCCTATTCCTGATGTCGTGCTTAAAATTCAGCAGTTATGTGTCGAAGAACACACCACGATTGCCGATGTTGCTAACTGTTTATTGGAAGATCCCGGATTAGCAGCGGTCGTTTTACGAGTCGCTAACTCTGTGATTTTCAATCGCAGAAATATCACCTGCAACGACTTAACTACCGCGGTATCTCGTCTCGGAATACTTCGTGTACGTGATATTGTTACCGCACAAGCGATTGAGCAACTTAAACA
Organism: Vibrio sp. 2130-1; assembly: GCF_033339515.1. Taxonomy (NCBI): domain Bacteria; kingdom Pseudomonadati; phylum Pseudomonadota; class Gammaproteobacteria; order Vibrionales; family Vibrionaceae; genus Vibrio; species Vibrio sp. 2130-1. The sequence goes on along the minus strand of NZ_JAWOUT010000002.1, from coordinate 297,727 downwards.
CTCAGTTAATCTCACTAAAGAATGCAATGCTATCTTGGTGAAGAGTGCCGCGATATCGCGTGAGCTCGGTGCCGTCATGGTGATGTTGGTTCAATCGTTTCGTAGCCACGAGCCAGGCACTTATGGCCATCTAGAGCAAGAAAAGGCGTTATTGGTCGGTCTATTAGCCGATATTGGGTTATTTTGCCTAATTAATGAGTACCACTTGTACTTAGATAGGGGCAATTACTTAGACCCAGATATTGCATTGCAGATCTTCCAAACACGTTGTTCTGCCACAAGTAAACTGGTACTTGAGCGTTGGGGGTTTGACAACGACTTCAGAGAAGTATCCTCAAACGAAAAATACGAATTAACGCGACCAGAAGTGAGTTATCTCGACATCGCTAGAATTGCGCATCATTTATTGATGTTCCGCAATCACGATGAACGCATTGACGAACATGAAGTTGAATTCAACTTAACTGGTGCAGAAGTCTTGTATGAACTTAGTAACATGAGTGATACTGACTTCAATGATCAAATCCGAGCTGTACTCAATGCTAGCGGTTTGTAATTTATCGCTTTCTGATAATACCTTATCCGTGATAAAACGATTCGCTCAAGGCTGAGCTGTGTGTGGTGAAATGTCTTTAATTTCAACCGATAGATAATTTGATTTATGCGTGTTGATGTTATCTCAAAAAGGAATCATTGAGCTTTATGTTTTCAGGGATGCTATTTATTTTCGCTCCGCTTGTGGTGGGGTATCTAATTCCTATATCTCGATCTTCGTTATTGGAGAAGATCAATCAGTCAACGTCCTACCTTATTTACGTCATTTTGTCGTTGATGGGTCTTAGTTTGGCGGCGCTCGATAATTTAAGCAGCAACTTACAAAGTATTCTCCTCTATGCGAGTACGTTTTTTTTGTGTCTAAGTGCCTGCAACCTGTTGGCTCTGCCTATTATTGATAAAATTATTCCACTCCAGACCAATCAGAATCAAAAGAAGCTACCGTTATCTTCGATGGCTTTAGAGTCAGTTAAGCTTATCGTGGTCGTTGGCGGAGGGTTAGTGGTTGGCCTGCTGTTACCCATTGATTTGAGTTGGGTAGATACAGCAAGCGAATGGATACTCTTTCTACTTCTATTTTTTATTGGTATTCAGCTGCGCAATAGTGGGCTTACTCTGCGTCAAATCCTATTAAATAAACAAGGAATGGCCATTGCAGCCGTGGTCATCGCAACGTGTATGCTTGGTGGCGTTCTTGCAGCGGTGTTTTTGGATCTTCCTCTTTATCAAGCACTCGCAATGGCTTCAGGTTTTGGCTGGTATTCACTCGCAGGTATTTTAATGGGTGACGCTTTTGGTCCGGTATTTGGTGGCGCGTCGTTCTTGATTGAATTGATGAGAGAGCTAGTCGCACTGGTTGCCATTCCTCTCTTTATTCGTAGCTATCCGTGCACCGCAATTGGTTATGCCGGTGCAACAGCAATGGACTTCACCCTACCCGTTATTCAAACCACCGGTGGTGTGCGTTGTGTTCCTGTTGCTATCGTTAGCGGCTTTATTTTGAGTTTATTGGTACCAGTTATGATGCTTTTCTTTGTATCACTTGCTAGCTAGATCTCAGGTTTTCGCTTTAACATCCATTACAATACGGCAAAAATTTAAATACCCAGTTAACGTCAAAGTGGTCAATATTTTTTGGCAAGACCCCTCTTTCTTTTCGTCATTCAGCCCAACGATTTGTCACGACCAAATAGAAAGAAGGGATAAACATCAACTGATGTGCATTGCGTTAATAAAGGGATAACAACCAGAAGGAAGAAGAATGAAACGCTTTGTCGTTGCAGCGCTCCTCGCTACAAGCTCAACTTTTACGATTGCCGCAGATCAACAATGTCTTGCTAGCAAATACGATGGCTACGTCGATGCCTCACTACAGTGGTATCAAGATCTTGTTGATTTGACGGTTACCCAATATCCAGATCTGAAAGAAGTTAGTCAATGGTTCTTGGATGGACGTAAACATCACTTTGAATTAAACCGCGAAGCGGTTCACTACTTTCTAGAGAACGACCCTAGCCGCGTTGCGACGGAACAGCCAATCGAAGCATGGTTAAAACTAGAGCAACATGACGTTAAGCAGTTAGCGACCCGAAGCGATAAGTTAGGTGAAGTTGCAAAACAGACATTTAGCGACCGTCAATCAACTAACCACCCAAAAAACTACGAACTTCGTTCAGCATTCGCTGATCTGCTTAGTCATCCCCAACAAATTGATACCGCACTTAATAAGTACAATCAGTCAATAGAAAAGATTGAAAAGCAGAAATGTGACTAAGATTGCTCGCATTAGTCGTTGATTAGCATTCGAAAACACTAGAATGTTTTAACGTACTCAATCTAGAATTTTTTAATGTGAATATCGTAACCTTCACCTAAAATTTTCATTTCTACAACTTGGGTTTCAACAATTAAAACGGGACTTTGCGCCCGTTTTAGTTTAGATTGTGCCGCTCGCATTACCAAAATAACTACAAAGATTCTTTGCTATGGTTAAGGAACAAAAAACCGCTGATGTTAGCTTTGAGAGCTTGCTAAAGATCTTCACTGTCCCAGAAGGTCCGGACTCAACGTTAACTAAAATTGACGAGAGCCTCTCGCGAAATCTAAATCAATTTCTTCGTGAACACATCGTGGCAGAAGAAAAGCCTTTACGCGAAATCGAAAAAGACTTTTCTTCTGCTCAGATTCCTGAGCAGCCAGAGTTCGTGTCAGATCATACAGAGCACTTACTCGACACTTTGGTGTCGCACTCAGTTCACACATCTTCACCAAGCTTCATTGGTCATATGACATCGGCACTGCCTTATTTCTTGATGCCACTGTCAAAGATCATGATCGCCTTAAACCAAAACCTGGTAAAAATAGAGACTTCCAAAGCCTTTACGCCACTTGAGCGTCAAGTTTTGGGTATGCTGCATCGCTTGATATATGGTCAGAATGATACGTTTTACAATCAGTGGATGCACAGTGCAAACCACTCATTAGGCGCATTTTGTTCCGGCGGCACCATTGCCAATATCACTGCGCTTTGGGTAGCACGTAACAAAGCGTTAAGAGCCAATGGCTCATTTAAAGGCGTGGAAAAGGAAGGCCTTTTTAAAGCCATGAAGCACTATGGCTATGATGGCTTAGCGGTGCTAGTGTCTGAGCGTGGTCACTACTCCCTTAAGAAAGCAGCCGATGTATTAGGGCTAGGCCAGGAGGGTTTGGTTGCGGTTAAAACCGATACCAACAACCGCATTGTTATCGACGACCTGAAAGCGAAAATTGTTGAGCTCGAAAAACAAAACATCAAGCCTATTGCTGTTATTGGTGTGGCTGGCACAACAGAGACAGGTAATGTTGATCCATTGCCTGAAATCGCTGAAGTCTGCCAAGCTCACGGCTGTCACTTCCATGTGGATGCCGCATGGGGTGGCGCAACACTTATGTCTAACCATCACCGTCACCTTCTTAAAGGTGTGGAAATGGCAGACTCAGTAACTATTGATGCGCACAAGCAGCTCTACATCCCGATGGGCGCTGGTATGGTTCTGTTCAAAGACCCTGACGCAATGAAATCCATAGAGCATCACGCTCAATATATATTGCGCAAAGGTTCAAAAGACCTAGGCAGCCATACACTAGAAGGCTCACGTTCGGGCATGGCGATGTTGGTCTACGCCGCAATGCACATCATAAGTCGCCCAGGTTACGAGCTTCTGATTGACCAAAGCATTGAAAAAGCTCGATACTTTGCGGATTTAATCAAACAGCAAGATGATTTCGAGTTAGTTTCTGAACCAGAGCTTTGTCTGCTCACATACCGTTATTTGCCGCCATTCATCCGTGAAGTATTAGCACAAGCAGAAGGCTCACAAAAAGAACAACTGAATGAGCTGATCAATGAGTTAACACAGTTTATTCAAAAGCGTCAGCGCGAAACGGGCAAATCGTTCGTTTCACGTACAAGACTGAACCCAGACCAATGGCAGCGCATGAATACGATAGTGTTTCGAGTGGTTTTGGCAAATCCACTGACTACAAAAGAAATTTTGAGCTCAGTGCTTGATGAACAACGCGAAATCGCCAAGCAAGCACCAAATTTGATGAAAAGAATTCAACAGCTGGTTGTTGATATTCAATCGTCTTAACGGCCAGATCGAGTTACATCAATTTGAAATTTTTTTTCGTTTTGATGTAACTCAAACATCATTATCGTACGACTAGCGCAACAAAACTTCGTTTACACATCCAATTCTGTAGTTTTTACAACATTTTGTTTGAGGCCTGTCAAATTCTCACTAAATAGTACCCGTTATTGGTTTAGACTGATTGAAGATCAGGTTTATACTGATTCTATGGCGCTGGTTGTTTTCGTTAACGCCCCACTCTACTCCGGAATCTTCGTGTTTCCTTTCGTTAGCAGAGCCAGCGAGTTGTTCTCTATACCCTCGTGAACACTATGAATACATTAGAAAAAATTCAAAAAAACCTGGAGAATTTCAGTAAGTCAGAGCGCAAAGTTGCGGAAGTAATTATGGCGTCTCCACAAACTGCAATTCATTCAAGCATTGCAACGCTGGCTAAAATGGCCGACGTTAGTGAGCCCACTGTAAACCGCTTCTGTCGTCGTCTGGACACCAAGGGCTTTCCAGATTTTAAGCTTCACTTGGCACAGAGCCTAGCCAACGGCACCCCTTACGTTAACCGTAATGTGGAAGAAGACGATGGCCCGGACGCGTACACCCATAAGATTTTCGAATCGACGATGGCGTGTTTAGATGTCGCGAAAAATAGCCTAGATCCAATGCAAGTGAACCGTGCGGTCGATTTGCTAACGCAAGCGAAGCGCATTTCATTCTTTGGCCTTGGTGCATCATCTTCTGTTGCCCGAGACGCACAAAACAAGTTTATTCGCTTTAATATTCCAATTACTTGTTTTGAAGATATTGTTATGCAGCGCATGAGTTGTATCAACTGCAGTGATAATGATGTTGTGGTTCTTATTTCTCATACCGGTCGAACAAAGAGTCAGGTAGAAATAGCGAACCTTGCTCGTGAAAATGGCGCAACGGTTATTGCGATTACAGCGAAGGATTCTCCTCTAGAAAAGGCAAGCTCGCTGGCCATCACGCTCGATATTCCAGAAGACACCGACGTTTACATGCCAATGGCGAGCCGAGTTGTACAAATGACAGTGATTGATGTGCTAGCAACTGGCTTCACTCTTCGCCGTGGTACTGGTTTCCGTGAGAACCTAAAACGCGTAAAAGATGCGTTGAAAGACAGTCGCTATGACAAACTAAGCCAGTACTAAGCACTAAAGCTTAGTCAATACTTTATCTAGGGGAGCTCAAGTCTCCCCTTTTGTTTTAATGCAGCTAAGGGAGCAATCATCCTAAGTCGTTGACACTCGATAAGTCCGTTCTTGATTCCAGTACTTCAACAGAACTGACATGTTGTGCACTCTCAGCTGCGCACTCTCCGCTACAATCACAGACTTGCTGCAATATGTGTATCAAACGTTCCTGATTAAGAGGTAAAGGATTCCCTTTGATTGCCATTGATTTAAGCGCATCATTGCCACTTGCTCAAAAGAGGTTTGGCATACTCCAAATTGAGCCAGTAGCGGTAACGCTAACTTATCTAGCACCATATTTACCCAAAGAATTCCATCGTGTTCGTTAGCATTTACTCGCTCAGTGACTAATTGGGCCAGCTTGCGATAACGACTTATCACATCATTCCTACCCGCGAGTTTAGCGGCGTTAATGTTCTCCTGCATCACGTGCGGAGCTAGGCGAGCCGTAATAACGCTATGGGGGGCGTCTAACTTGCCTCCTAACGCCGATGCTAACCCATGAGCGGCACCTAATTTGGCATTAGTAATCGCCATACCACCAAGCAATGCAGCGAACGATAAATCAGAGCGCGCCTTATGATTATCTTGCTTACAAGCGGCAATCACTGAACGGCTTAAACGGCGTAGCCCCTCTTCGCAGACCATATCAGTAAGAGGGTTTGGCTCACCACACACATACGCTTCCATTAAATGAGTGAACGCATCCATTGCGCCACGTCCAGATGTGTATTGGTCGGTCCCGTAAGTAAGTGTCGGGTCTACAATGGCAACGTCTGCGAGCATATCAGGGCTTCGAAGACTCACTTTCACTTTATCTTGTCCAGATTTCAGCACAGCATTTCTGGTCACTTCTGAACCGGTGCTTGCTGTCGTAGGAATTGCAATAAAATGAAGAGGCTTTGCTTTTAAAGGGACGCTTCTTCCTACCACTTCTACGTAATCGTAAACATTGCCTTGATTGGGAATAATGGCAGCTAAGGCTTTGCCCATATCGATGACGCTGCCACCACCTATCGCAACCACCATATCAGGTTGGAATTTTCTACCGAGCACTGCGGTCTCTTCTACCATCGTGATGTATGGTTCACCAACGATAGCTACGTGCTGGTAACGCATATTTTGAGCTTTAAGATATTGGATAATGGGGGCGGCTCGTTGGGTATCCTGCCCAGTAACCAGCAAAACACTGTAGCCAAATTGGTTAATAACGGATAATGAAGATTGAAGTGCACCTTCACCAAATATAATCCTTGTTGCAGTCATAAACTGAAACATACACACCCTCCCAAAAGAATATACCCAAATAACCTCTCGCCCTCTGATTTAACACTTATGTAAGAGTTGAAGTTATTTGCGTATAGCCAAAATAGATTGCTATTTTTTTAAACAAAAAAAATTGACCAATTCCACCTTGCCATCATTAACCCTTTAGAATGTATGTTTTTTATGCGTCACTTCACATACTTCAGAGTCGTAAAATAAGCACGTGCGTTTAGTTTTTATTCGATAGATTTCACCTATAGAACCAAGAGGTAATTGCCGCTTTATTTCCGTATCTGGATCGGGCATAGTTACTCCAACAAAAGAAAGCGCACTCAGCCGCTATGTTTTGTACGCTTTCAAAAAAGAATAGATTTAGGAGAAATAAGATTATGTTCGTTGTTATCTTTGGTCGCCCTGCATGTCCTTTCTGTGTTCGTGCAAAAGAGCACGCAGAAACGCTAAAAGCAAAACGTGATGACTTCAACTACCGTTACGTTGATATTCACGCTGAAGGTATTTCTAAAGCAGATCTTGAGAAAACAGTTGGTAAACCAGTTGAAACCGTTCCTCAGATCTTTATCGACCAAGAGCACATCGGTGGCTGCGACGAGTTCGAAGCATACGCGAAAGAGCACCTAGGTCTATTTGACGAGTAATAAAGACTGTTTTCAAAAAAGCCGCTTCATGCGGCTTTTTTATTATTTTTCAGCTGGTTATTACGTTAAGTCAACTAATGGTAAAACCTAAAAAAATTCACTTATCTTTTTGCTATATTTAGTTACAATTCACAGTTCTTAATCTTTTTTGGCACACACTCTACCGAGCCACACAGTGAACATAGACGTCGTATACCTTCTCGAGCAAAACCCTATCCTTCTAATCTTCGTCGTATTAGCCATTGGCCTTGCCATCGGAAAAATTCGATTTGGCAAATTACAATTAGGCAACTCTATTGGCGTTCTTATTACCTCTTTGGTAATGGGCCACCTTGGTTTCTCATTTAATGCAGAAGCTTTAACCATTGGCTTTATGCTGTTTATCTACTGCGTTGGCATTGAAGCTGGACCAAACTTTTTTGGTATATTCTTCAGAGATGGTAAGCATTATTTTATTTTAAGCATGACTGTTCTCGTGTCTGCGGTCAGCTTAACGTATGGCTTGAGTCACTATTTCGGCCTCGATTTTGGCTTATCCGCCGGTATGATGGCAGGCGCATTGACCGCAACGCCAGTACTGGTTGGTGCACAAGATGCTCTTAACTCTGGCCTTGCGACTATACCGCGGAATATGGAATTTTCTCTGGTATTAGAAAATCTATCCGTAGGCTACGCGATGGCTTATCTGGTCGGCTTAATTAGCATGATCATGTTTGCTAAATTGTTGCCAAAACTGCAAAAACAAAACCTTTCTGATTCCGCGCAGCAAATCGCACAAGAGCGTGGCCTTGGAAATTCAAGCCAGAGAAAAGTGTATTTACCCATTATTCGAGCTTACCGAGTGGGCCCAGAGCTAATTGACTGGACTGATGGTAAAAACTTACGAGAACTGGGTATTTATCGTCAAACTGGCTGTTACATTGAACGAATCCGCCGAAATGGTATTCTCGCCCACCCAGATGGTGATGCTATCTTGCAAGAGGGAGATGAAATTGCACTGGTTGGCTTCCCTGACAGCCATGCTCGCTTAGACCCTAGCTTCCGTAATGGTAAAGAAGTATTCGACCGTAACTTGCTTGATTTACGCATCGTTGAAGAAGAAATCGTCGTAAAAAGTGACGCAATCGCTGGTAAGCGTTTATCGGATTTGAATTTGTCTGAGTTTGGCTGTTTCTTAAACCGCGTAGTTCGCGCTCAGATTGAAATGCCTATGGACTTAGACATTGTGCTCGCTAAAGGGGACGTCCTTCAAGTGAGCGGCGAGAAAAGCCGAGTACATGGACTGGCGGAAAAAATCGGTTTCATCTCGATCCACAGTCAAATGGCCGATTTGCTCGCTTTTTGTAGCTTCTTTATTTTGGGTATTCTGTTTGGCCTCATCACAATGACGTTCGGTCAGGTGTCTTTCAGTTTGGGTAATGCGGTGGGTCTTCTGTTGTCCGGTATTACGCTTGGTTTCTTACGAGCAAATCACCCTACTTTCGGTTATGTCCCACAAGGGGCGCTGAATATGGTCAAAGATCTAGGGTTAATGTTCTTTATGGTCGGAATTGGTCTAAGTGCAGGTGGAAAGATGTTCGAGCACCTAACGCAAGTAGGACCAAAAGTCATTGGTTTGGCATTTATTGTCAGTGTTGTGCCTGTAGTTCTGGCTTACTTAGTTGGCGCACACGTACTCAAGATGAACCGTGCCCTGCTCTTCGGTGCCATTATTGGCGCCCGTACTTGCGCTCCGGCTATGGATGTCGTTAACGACTACGCTAAGTCCACCATCCCTGCCCTTGGTTATGCGGGTACCTATGCGATTGCGAATATTTTAATGACGTTAGCTGGTACGATTCTGATAATACTAAGTTAATACTCACTTTGACTATGAAATATAAAAAGGCGCTCAATGAGCGCCTTTTGTTTATTGGTTATCTAGTCTGTGATTCGATTAGATTTGAATGAAGTCTGCTTCAACTGCTGGATTCACATCCGCTTCGTAATCTACGCCTTCAACGCCGAAACCAAATAGTTTCAAGAACTCTTCTTTGTACTCAACGTAGTCAGTCAGCTCTTTTAGGTTCTCAGTCGTAATTTGAGGCCATAGCTCACGACAGTGCTGCTGAATGTCGTCACGAAGTTCCCAGTCATCCAGACGTAGGCGGTTCATCTCATCAACTTCTGCCGCGCTACCGTCTTCTTTGTATAGACGTTGGCTGAACATACGGTAGATTTGTTCCATACAGCCTTCGTGTACACCTTCTTCGCGCATTTTCTTGAATACCATTGCGATGTACAGTGGCATAACAGGAATTGCAGAACTCGCCTGAGTTACAACAGATTTAAGTACCGCAACATTGGCACTGCCGCCTGTTGCTGCTAACTTGTCGTTTAGCGCTTTCGCTGCACGGTCTAGGTCCATTTTTGCTTTACCTAGTGCACCATCCCAATAAATTGGCCAAGTTAGCTCAGTACCAATGTAGCTGTACGCGACGGTCTTACAACCTTCAGCAAGAACACCAGCATCAGACAACGCATTGATCCAAAGTTCCCAATCTTCACCGCCCATTACAGTGACAGTGTCTTTGATTTCTTCTTCTGTTGCAGGCTCAACGCTAGCTTCGATGATCACATCTTTGTTGGTATCAACAGCCGTTGATGTGTAAGTTTCACCGATAGGTTTAAGAGATGAACGAACTAATTCACCAGTTTCTGGCATTTTACGTACTGGAGATGCCAGTGAGTAAACCACCATATCGATTTGACCTAAGTCTTCTTTGATCAGCTCGATAGTTTTCTGTTTCGCTTCATTTGAGAAAGCGTCGCCGTTTAAGCTTTTTGCGTACAGACCTTCTTCACGCGCTAGCTTTTCAAAAGCAGCGGCATTGTAAAAACCTGCTGTACCTGGTTTCTTCTCAGTACCTTCTTTTTCGAAGAAAACACCGATAGTTGATGCACCGCCACCAAATGCCGCAGCGATACGAGAAGATAGACCGTAGCCACTTGATGCACCAACAACAAGAACACGCTTAGGTGCGTTTTTGATTGGACCTTGCGCTTTGGTGTACGCAATTTGTTCTTTTACGTTAGCTTCACAACCAACAGGGTGCGTTGTAGTACAGATAAATCCACGAATTCTAGGTTTGATGATCATATTCAACTTCCTTTAAAAAACCTTGTTAGGATAAAAGTTTCGTTGGGATTTCGCATCTAATTTCTGTAAAAATGCTCTTAAAAGGCAAGTGGTTGGAGCACTATCCCACCATCCACTCCCCAAGAATACAAAAAAGCACCTCATTGAGGTGCTTTTCTTAACATTAGTTGTCTATTATGCCGCCGGATTCAACTGCGACTTTTTTGGGCTATGAGTTCGCACTTCAGAAAAGTCATGACTAAAGTGGTCAACTTGAATCGCCTTGTAGCGCAATTTATCTGCAGCCATGATTTGATCAATTTCTTGCTCAGTTAACACGCCTGCTTCAAATGCTTGCTGCAAACGGTCATGCAGCAGACCTTTACGAGCCACTTTACCATCCTTCGCAGCCTTCATAAGTTTACGCTCCAAAGGTTTAATGTCGTACATTGCAAGGAATGCATTCTCCATTAAGCCTACGCTGTCATCCTCTGATTTTCCGATGTAGCACAGATGCGTGAGGCGATCACGTTGCGCGCCTGGTGTCATCATCGCTTCAGCCAAATTCACACACAGCTCATCACTTGGCTTATTGAAATGATTACCAAGCGGGAACAATAGCCCCTTAAGCACACCGCCAACGTATTTCACAGGGAAGTTGGTGTAAGCCTCATTTAATGACTTAGAAGCGTTATACAAACAGTGTTGAACAGCGTAATGAACGAAGTCTAGATCGCCTTGTTGACGGCCTTCATCTTCATACTTTTTCAAGGCAGCAGATGCCATGTATAGATAGCTTAATCCATCACCCAAACGTGCGGAGATCATTTCTTTACGCTTCAAGTCTCCACCTAAGGTTAACATCGCAAAGTCTGCACTTACTGCAAGTGCACGACTGAGACGAGTAATGTCTTTGTAGTATTGCTGCGTTGGGCCACTCATGTGCGCGTTAATAAATCGAGAACCAGTTAGTGCTGCACCAAATGCACCGAATGTATTACCGAGCGCGTGCTTGATGTGTTTAAAGAGTAAGTTGTCAAATTCTTTCGCACCTTGTTCAGAATCTGGATTCGCCGCGGCTTCCATTTCTTTTAGAACATATGGGTGACATCGAGTCGCACCTTGACCAAAAATCATCAGGTTACGAGTCAGAATATTCGCGCCTTCAACGGTGATAGCAACCGGGATACCAAGGTAATGTTTAGCAAGATAGTTCATTGGACCATCTTGAATCGCACGACCCGCGTGGATATCAAACGAATCATTTAGAATGGTACGCGCGATTTCCGTCATGTGGTACTTGGCAATCGCGGTTACAATCCCAGGTTTTTCTTTCATATCGAGAGAAGTCGTCGTTAGCGTACGCGTCGCTTCTAGTAGGTAAGTAAGACCACCAATGCGCCCCATCGCTTCTGCGACGCCTTCAAACTTACCGATCGACATTCCAAACTGTTTACGCACGTAAGCATAAGCACCTGTTGTACGTGTAGTAAGGTGACCAATCGCGGTGCCAAGCGCTGGGAGAGAGATACCGCGACCAGCAGAAAGACACTCAACCAGCATACGCCAACCTTTACCTGCATAATCAGCGCCACCGATCAACCAGTCCATAGGGATGAAGACATCTTCACCACGAGTAGGACCATTCATAAACGCAGACCCCAAAGGATCATGGCGTTCGCCTATCTCGACACCTTCATGGTCAGCGGGAATCAACGCACATGTAATGCCAACCTCTTTCTTGTCACCAAGTAGCCCTTCAGGATCCTGCAGTTTAAATGCTAACCCGAGCACTGTCGCAACTGGCGCAAGCGTTATGTAGCGTTTATTCCAACTAACTCGCACGCCAAGCACTTCTTTGCCTTCATGGGTGCCGTAACAAACCACGCCTTGATCAGGTATGCCACCTGCATCAGAACCCGCTTCAGGGCCAGTTAGGGCGAAACAAGGGATGTCTGTACCATCAGCTAAACGAGGCAACCAGTAATCTTTTTGCTCTTGCGTACCATAGTGCGATAGCAGCTCACCAGGGCCAAGAGAGTTCGGTACCATTACCGATACTGCGGTACTGATACTTCGAGTCGCAATACGAGAAACAATGGTTGAGTTCGCCAAAGCGGAAAATTCACGACCACCATATGCTTTCGAGATGATCAAAGAGAAAAATCGCTCTTTACGTAGGTACTTCCATACTTCAGGCGGTAAATCCCTGTCTTCTTTGACAATCTTCTGGTCATCAAGCATTTCTAGCAGGGTCTCAAGCTCATTATCCATAAATGACTGCTCTTCTGCCGTCAGTGTAGGCGTTGGATAATGATGCAATGTTGTGAAGTTTGGCTTGCCTGAGAATAGTTCGGCATCCCACCATACACTACCCGCTTCCATCGCCTCTTTCTCGGTGCTAGACAGAGGTGGCAATACTTTTTTGAACACTTTAAAAGCCGGGTCACTAATCCATTTTCTTCGTAGAGAGCTCATAGTTCAGATCCTTTTGTTCACGTAACCGCTCGGGGTATAATCTTATTATTGGTTTAACTTTCTTATTTGTCTTATGCCAACTGCTTTGCTGACATTCCTGCTGACAAATATGGAATCAGTAAATCGACGACAGATTTCACATCGACTTCCTTTTCAAACTTACTTTCTGCCAGCTCCGAAAGAGCTTGGCTTGAAGCCATCGTAAATACACAGGTCCCTAACGTGAAGTGCAGTCGCCAAAACAACTGTTCTTCACATAGTTCCGGGTTCGCCTTCATTATCGAGAAAGTGAAAAGGTTCAGTACCTCTTCGTATCTGGTGGTAATGAACCAGCGTAGATGACCTTGAACGTCTGTATAACCGCGGCCAATTAACAACATAAATAGCGCAGTACCATTTGGGCGTACATCATTTAATGTACGTAAAGGTAATCGCAATGACTCAAAGACATCGTCCATGTTGTAGCTATCGCGCGTGTTTAACTCAATTAATGAAGTCTTAATGCTCGGCATTAGTGCTTCTAAATACCTATCTAAAACCGCTCTAACCAGCGTTTTTTTATCGCCAAAGTGATAGTTTACCGATGCTAAGTTAACGTTAGCTTTACCTGTTATCGTTCTTAGCGAAGTATCATTAAAGCCATGTTCAGCAAAGAGTCCTTCTGCGACATCGAGTATTTTTTCTTTTGTTGATGTTCTCGGGGCCATTTTAATCACTCGTATTAAACAACTGTTTGAAAATATACTCCCGAAACTTAAGATTAACAAATGATTAACATCACACTTTAACCAATTGGTCTGACCAGACAGTAAAAGGTGTGATCTAATCTTTTGAAATTCAATCGAATACTCCAGTGAAGCTTGTCAGAAGAAAACGATCAAATTTCTCAGACCATCGCAATTGAAACGCTAACAATAGCCTTGACGGCTCGGAGTAAGCGACGAGAGTATGAAATACATCTTCGGTTCTAGGGGATATAAAATGAGAAACACCGAAGTTAGTCACTTCACCAAGTTGGTAATCCATCTCGATTTTTCTATTACTTTCGGGTGTGTAAGAAGCTAGAAAGCATTAAGTAGAAATTTTTTGAAAAAAATGGAACTGTTTGGAAAAGGCTCGGTCTGAATATACGTAACAGTTAGGGCATTTGAAGTTTCACTGGCCGTCAAACTTGTTTCCATCTAATTGTTACGTTGCTGCTTTTTTCTTATTAACTCCTATGTTTGTATCCGCCCAGTCAAATTTTCGGCTGGGCTTTTTTCGCCTATAGATTTGCCAAGCGCCTCTTTCGATGATTTGCCCCAACTCCATAAGCTAGACCTTAGTTGGTCACAAAAGTAACCAGCCTGAAGTGGTTGATGTGCCGATCTGCAGACATAAAAAAGCCTCCCGAATGGGAGGCTTTACTAAACAGTGTGTATCTTACGCTTGCGCTTTCTTAGGCAAAGAAAAGTGCAGTAACGCGTAGCCAAGTAACGCGGCTGTCGTCGAGCCCATTAAGATACCTAGTCGAGCATAGGTATCAAACTCAGGGCTTACATTTCCAAACGCTAAAGAGGAAATGAATATAGACATTGTAAAACCGATACCACACAACACAGATACCGCAAAGATATGCTTGAAGTTAATGCCTTCCGGTAGCTTAGCTACACCCATTTTCACAGCAGCCCAACTAAAGGTGAAGATACCTAGAGGCTTACCAACCAGTAGCCCCAAAGCAATACCTAATGGCAGCATTGAAGTTAGGCCTGACATCGATACGCCTTCTAGCGAAATCCCCGCATTTGCAAATGCGAATAGAGGTAAGATACCAAATGCCACGTATGGATGAAGTGCATGCTCCATGTGCTTAAGTGGGGAATGTTCGCCCTGTTTACCCTTAAGAGGAATAGCAAAGCCGATCACTACGCCTGCAAGTGTTGCGTGAACACCAGATTTAAGTACCGCAAACCATAAGATCGCGCCGACTATCATGTATGGCGTCAGTTTCGTCACTTCCTTCGCATTCAACATGAACAGGACACCAGTCATGATGAAGCCAACAAGCAGCGCCATGCTAGAAAGATCACCTGTGTAAAACAGTGCAATAATAACAACCACGCCTAAATCGTCGATGATAGCGAGAGCTAACAAAAATACTTTAAGGCTTACTGGTACACGCTTACCTAGTAGCGCCATGATACCTAGAGCAAATGCAATATCCGTCGCAGCTGGAATGGCCCAGCCAGAAACCGCCTCTGGGTCGTTAGCATTAAACGCAACGTAAATAAGAGCAGGGGCTAACATACCACCAACCGCTGCAATCGCAGGGAAAATTGCGGTTTCTTTTGATTTTAGCGCTCCTTCAAGTAGCTCTCGCTTCACTTCAAGGCCAATAAGTAAGAAGAAAACAGCCATTAGGCCGTCATTAATCCAGTGAGAAACTGACATACCGAATACATAAGTATGCAGTACAGATTGATAAGTTTCGCCCAGCGGTGAGTTAGCAATGGTCATCGCAATTGCCGCTGCAATTACGAGAAGAATACCACCTGCTGATTCCATTTTGAAAAAGTCACGAATGACATCGTTCATGGTTTCGTCCTTATATTTATTATCTTAATAAACGATTAACAAAGAGTGATAAGAGTGTATAGCTGTCGAAAACTTTAGAATAATCGCTTCTTCAGAGTATAAACTTCGGTTTTTTCGATGTTAAGTTTACTATACATCGTATTTTCCAACATGACACTCAATTTTGATCGGAGATCGTATTTGTTTTTGTCGCACCAAATATTTATCAAGATGATGAGAAAATCAGCATAACACGGCTTGTACCATCATGATAACCCCGTACTTTTGAGAAAAAGCTAGGAAGCTTCGCGCACTAAAAAACCACCCGTAGGGGGTGGTTTTCTTCACAACTCAATAGCCTGTCAGCTGCATAAAGCCCCAAGCCTCATTGGAGCCGGAAGCTAAAGTAGGCCCTTCCCAGTAAGGTATTACAAAGGGTAGCCACATATCTGACTTGATAATGCGGGTAGTCAAATTAATTTGATGCTTCGGAATATTGATAATCCACTGCAAAGGTAACCTTCTTCCATTGGATAAACTGGTCACTTGCATTGGTTTAATACTGATATCGTCGTCTGAGAGGTTGATGACTTTACCTGAGCGTGTCGACAACGTGCCAAACACGTGCGGTGTTTGCCCATGGTGACGATAACGGCTAACAGTTAATGCTCGACCATCATCTAAATTGAAAACAAACCAATCCCAGCCTTGTTGCCCCTCACCAATTAAGCCGCTGCCCCACTCTTTTTGCGCCCAAGCAGAACCCGTCACTGAGAATCGCTTACCATTTAAGCTTAAGCTGCCTTTTACTTTTAAAAATGGAGCACTGAAGCTGAAAGAAGCAACAGATTGCAACGCATGTTTAACTTGGAAGCCTTTGTCTCCATTCACGACAAAGGGGCCGCTTGTCATGGTATTGAGCTCAAGTCCAAACGTATCAGTATTCACATTCAAGTTGCCCGGGAAAGGCGTCGCACCGAGCGATCGCCAAGTCCAATTATCAATCCATAACCTGAAAGGACGATTGATCATACCAGCTTGGCCTATCCCACCTCTAGCTACCCGTTGCTCTTTCCATACATGCGAGCCATGACTGACGACAACATGTGAAATGTACAATTGAGGGTTCTGCCAACCGCTGGTTTCTCGCTCGTCCGTCGCAACCCTAAAATAGCTCCATTGAACATTGTAGATCTTGCCTTGCTCATCTTTTAGTTTCGCAAAGTAGTGCCACCATTCATGCTGATACTCGGGATGAAAGCGAAAGTCTGAGGGTAAAGAGACATGCTCATTAGGTAGTACAGGCTCGAAAATCGTTTGATTTTCACGCGTTAAGATAGAATCAAGTTCGCTTTCTCGTGTTGCTGTCGCCTCTAACCAAAAAGTTGAGTAAAAAGCAGCCCCAGTCAGAAAAGCGAACGTAACAACAATGAGCGTTGAAACCAACAAGCGTTTTTTAGAGCCCATTTTTTTCATTACAACGCGTCCCTTAATGACTTCATCGGTGTACTTTTGATCATTCTAATAACAGGCAATGCGCCAGCAACCATGATGGCAAGCATCGCCCAAGCAATAGTTTGAGCATACTCCCATGGAATCGTTTGAAGCTCTAGAGACCAGCCAAATGATTGCTTAATGATAATATCAACGATCAAATGTGCGAGCGCCAAGCCGAGCGGCACTGCAATAATCGCAGAAATGGCTCCGAAGACGAATAGCTGCAAACCACCTAATACGACAAGTTCTTTTCCGGACACACCCATACACCTTAATAAGGAAAAATGCCGCTGCCGTGAAAGTTCTCCTGCCAACGTCGCAAAGAATAAACCAAACACGGCAATAATCAGCGTGATATTGCCCAAGGTTCCTGCTATCGCAAAGGTATGATCAAACACTCTCATTGCTTGGCTATAAATATTACCGTTATCAAACACACGATCTTGCGGGAGACGGAATACATTCTCTAAGCGATTTTTCAGCCCTTCTCCATTGACGTTATCTTTTAATACTACGCCAAGACCAACATTACCCGTACCTGCAAATGCATACAGCCAATTCCGGTGCGACATCATCACCTGGTTATATGGGTTTCCATAA
This sequence comes from Vibrio sp. 2130-1, assembly GCF_033339515.1. Taxonomy (NCBI): domain Bacteria; kingdom Pseudomonadati; phylum Pseudomonadota; class Gammaproteobacteria; order Vibrionales; family Vibrionaceae; genus Vibrio; species Vibrio sp. 2130-1. The sequence goes on along the minus strand of NZ_JAWOUT010000002.1, from coordinate 280,164 downwards.
TCGTAGTAAACGCCTACGACTTGCCAATCACCACCAAGCGGTTCCTGCAAGTTAATGAAATCGCCAGGGCGGATATCCAACTTCAAGGCCATCGACTCGCTGACCATTAAGCTCTTGGTAGCGTGCAGTTGATACCAGTAATTTGGGACACCTAACTTGACGGTAAGTGAGTCTAGCTCACCTTCAGAAGAGCCCGTACTCACAACTTGCAGAGCACCGTGCTCGGTCGGCATATCTTTTTCCCAACGCCACCAAACCGAGTTCACCTCTGGCTGATTCTGGAGCCATGCGCTCATCCGAGCGGCTGAATTGTTGGTCGGATAGATGTACACATCAGCGGCTAATCGCTGATTTAGCCACTTATCGGTTGTATCTCGAAAGCTTCCGACCATTGTTTCTACACCAATGTTTGCCGCCAGCGCTAACATAAACGCCATCGTAGCCACACCGCGATAGCTCATGCTTGCTGCTGCATCAGCAAAAAACCAACGGACACGAACCCAACGCATGGTATAAGAAAAACTTTGGAACATATGCCACATAATAAATGGCATAAACAACGCCACACTAACCAACATCAGCGCAATAATAGCAAAGCCGGTTTCTTGTGTTTTCGGGGCCTGATATACCGCTATTGCAGCGACACAAAACGCACACGCCGCAAGCGCCTGCCAAGAGAACTCTCTTCCAGCAAATCGCATTAGCGACAGTCGAGAAGAGAGGCGGATTGGTTGTGACTTCAGCAAACGGATTAATGGCCACAGACACGATATCAACGCACCCATCGCTGCCATGATTAGACTGTATAAGCTAGATTGCCATGACCATCCTATGGTTAAGCCTACGTTGGCATCATACAAATCACTCAGGCTCGAAGACACTGCTGGGATAAGCTCATTTGCTAAGATCAAGCCAAAAAAGTTACCACACGCCCACGCAATAAAGACGAGCAAAGACAACTCTAGCAATAAGGCTTGCGCTAACTGTGTTCCGTTAACACCAGTCTGTCTCAAAATACCTACCAAACGTTGTCGCTGGATGAAAGACAGAGACATCGCTTGATAAAAAATAAACAACCCGACCAAAAACGACAGCATTCCCATCGCGGTGAGATTCATATGGAATGCGTTAGTTAGCGACTCAAGCTCAGTACGCGTATTCCTAACAAGCGTCATTCCGTTTGGCAGCATGTTTTTCAGTGCTATTAGCTTTTCCTCTGGCATTTCACCACAAGAAATCGCAGACAAACCTGAGCTCCGCTTGAGCATACGCAACAACGATATATCAGTAACCAGCCGAGTACCCGAAAGCATCTTGTCCTTATCTACTTGAATAGGCCCAAGACGGCTTCCGTCATTCATCTCAATGAAGTCCCCATCCTGCCAACTCATGTAAGCGGCCAAATCTTGACTAACAAGAATAGGATAAGGAGGCTTCATTAGTGATAAAACAGGCATCTCACCTAGCGATTTTCCTTGTTGTAGTGGGATCATCGCGACAGGATCTATCCCCACCAACATCAGGCTCATATCGGTCTTGGCATCTAGATGAAGCACGTCAAACGGTGCACATTGGTTAAACCCAGCTCGACGTAACTGAATATAGAAACCTTGAGGAATTTTATTGGCAGAGTGCTTCGTTCGGATTCGGTATGGCAAAGGATTAGAGAAAAGTTTTTCCCCAGTGGCATAACTTTGTTTTGCATGCTGGTTGATAGAAGTAACACCAACAAGGAGGGACACGCCTAAAGTTAATCCCAGCCAGACAAGAATAATTTGTAGAGGGTAACGACGGTAATGACCGAGTAGTGCCTTAACTACGGGCCATAACATGTAGCTGCCCTCCTTGAAGTCGAATCTTTCCTTCCATATGGGCGGCAACTTTTTCACTGTGCGTCACTAACAGCAAAGTACACTCCAATTGGCGAGCGAGACTCGTTAATAAGCGCATTACTGCTTCTGCGTTTCGCTCGTCTAGGCTACCAGTTGGCTCATCAGCAAGCAGGATTTTGGGTTCCATATAAAGGGCGCGAGCAATCGCCGCACGTTGTTGCTGACCACCAGACGCCTCTTCCGGATAACGTCCTAGCAATGGCATTAAGTCCAAAGCAGAAAGAATTTGACGCCACAACTCTTTATCTTCCGGCAGACCTTTTAACTGACGACAAAAACGAATATTGTCGGCAATATTAAGTGTAGGAAGCAGGTTGAATTGTTGGAAGATATTACCAATATTGTTGCGGCGATAAAGGGTTCTTAAATGCTCCGGTGCTTCATGCATAGCAAAATTTGGAAACTGCACTTCACCAGAGTCAGCAGTATCTAATCCGGCGATTAAATTCAGCAGAGTACTTTTACCCGAACCACTTTCTCCCATCAGAGCAACTTGGTCGCCTTGCTGCAATGTTAATTCTGCCCCTTGTAATACAGGGTGAAACTCTCCCCCGTCTACATAGCCTTTACATAGGTCTGACAGTTTTAACATTGATTATGCCGCTCGGATGGTGTTTAAAAATTGGGATCAGAATCTACACTAAAATCCTGTTAGTAGAAAGTATTTTGAATGCTTGATCACACTATGGAAGTACAAATGCAACTCGATTCACTTTCTGTTGCTAATTTTGTTGACGTTTTGAGCAGATTTTTGCAGCCAAAATAAACTCTGTTCCTCCTTACTGGCCAATCAGGTTTTTCATCCATTTTCGGCTAACCATTCTTGGCAAGCAAATCGCCCACTTCACAACTTCTTCCGTCAAAAAGAGTAAGTAAACCCATTGTGGGTCCCAATTGAGATAAATCGCTGCAAATGCTGCGAGTGGAATCCCGATCACCCACTGCGCCAAGATGTCTTGATACAAACAAAACTTAACATCACCGCCCGCGCGTAATACACCAACAATCGCCATCATCGGCACCGAGCGTAACACGACACCCAACGCTAGAATCACCATAAACTGTTCAGCTAGCTCGCGAGTGTCTGTTGTCAGTGCACTAAACGCATTAAGGATCCATTGATTTGACACTATCAACAAGATGGCGACCACAAATGCGATAAGCACATTCAAAATGACCGTAGCCCATGCTTGATAATAAACGGGTTCAAAATTACGAGCGCCGAGCTGGTTCCCGACTAGAACTGCAGCCGCATTCGATAAGCCAATCATCATCGCCAATGCGATCGACTCAACAGGTGTCATTACGGAAAGTGCCGCCAAACCTTGTACGCCTGCTTGCCCCATGATGGCGTGATAAGCAAACAGCCCACCAGCCCACGCCAAGAAGTTAAATGTGGTTGGCAAAGAGAGGCTCAAGAAACGCGTAATTTTATCGAAGACCAATCCTGCGCGTATATCATCCCAACCAAATGCGATTATGTGTTTTTTCAACCATAGATAACCAAACAGGCAACCTACTTCGATCGCGCCACTGATTACCGTTGCTATCGCTGCTCCCGTAATACCCAGAGCAGGAAAGCCTAATTGACCAAAAATTAAAACCCAGTTAAGAAACACATTAGATAAAATGCCTATACCACTAAAAAAAGTGCTTAAGCCTGGTTGGTGCATCGCCCTTAGGCCCACCGACATACTGGCCACACATGCAACAGCAAACATGCTAACCGACGAAATAATGAGATAGCTGGCCCCTAGCTCAATCACTTCTTGTGAATCGGTAGTCAAACTCATGATGGGCTGTGGAAAAACAACAAACAAAGCAACAGCAATCGCAGCAAACATCATTGCGATCATCCATGTTAAAGCGGTACTGCGACGCACCCCAACTTTATCGCCAGCCCCCCAATATTGAGCGGTTAACAACGCACCGCCCGTTGTCACCCCAACTAACATGATGGTGGTGACGAAAGTCGCGCGCGCAGCAACTCCAACAGCGGCAATTTCTGCTTCACCAAGTTGACCAAGCATAAGAACATCGACGAGGCTTCGGCTTGAAAACATCATGCTTTGCAGTGTAATTGGTAACGCGATTGCAAATAAACGACGTAAGAATGCTTTATCTGCGTGTATTGAGAGTTGAGAAAGAAAAGTCACAAGCGCTCCAACGACAACTTATTGATAGAATGGGGAAAGTGTCTCATGATTATACTCTGTGGTGTTTATTCCACCAACGATAAAAGGACAGATAATGAAAAAGGTGTTGGTACTAGGCGCCTCGGGTTACATTGGCTCTCAACTTCTTCCGTTACTTTTAGATAAAGGTTACGCCGTCACAGCAGCGGCGCGACATATTGATTATTTAGAGTCAAGAACTCAGCCTCACCCTAATTTAACGTTAAGGTATCTCGACTTGGCTGACGCAGAGACCACGAAGGCTGTAGTGAACGATTTTGATTTAGTATTTTTTCTCGTGCACGGGATGGCTCAAGGTGATGACTTTGTTGAGTACGAACTAAACCTTGCTTTGAACTTCAAATATGCGTTGGAACAAAGCTCCGTCGAGCATGTTATCTATTTGAGTGCCATTCAACCTCAAACCGGAAACTCTCGCCATTTAGCCGCTCGTAAAGCCACGGGAAAAATAATTCGACAGTCTGGTGTTCCAGTAACTGAATTGCGTGCTGGCGTTATCATCGGCCCCGGCTCTGCCGCTTTCGAAATCATGCGTGACTTTGTCTACAACTTACCTATTTTGATCGCGCCTAAATGGGTCGACTCAAAAGCGAACCCTATTGCCTTGCCCAATCTCAACCACTATTTATTGAAGTTAGCAGAAGCCCCCTCTCCAGAAGAAAGTCACATTTATGAAGTTGGTGGGCCAGATACACTTAGCTACCGCGAACAGTTCAAAGTCATTTGCCGAATCACGAACAAGCCGTATCGGCTGTGGTCGACCCCGCTACTTACTCCGAAAATGGCATCGTACTGGCTAGGTTTAGTTACCTCAGTGCCAACTAGTATCGGTAAAGCATTACTTGCGGGCTTAGAGCACGACTACATTGCAGACTCCAAAGCGATTGAAGAACGATTTCCTCAAACGCTGATGAGCTACGAGCAAGCGGTAACTGATACCATTCAAGATGAAGGCACATTTGTACGCAGTAATGTCTGGGGGTTTGAACCCGCAGCGCTTCGTCGATGGCAACCAGGATATGGCTATTACCCAAAACAAGCTGGAGCGAGCATTAAAACTCATGCCTCCGCTGCGGCATTATGGAAAGTGGCGCAAAAGATCGGGAGTCGCGAAAAAGGCTATTACTTTGCCAACATCTTGTGGCGTACACGTGAATGGCTCGATATCTTTTTTGGTGGCGGAAAACCGATTCGCGTTTCTCCTCCTGGACCAGAGCTTAAAGTCGGTGATTTTATTGACTCTTGGAAAGTGATTCGCTGCGATAATAATCAGTTTCTTTCACTGTTTTTTGGTATGAAAGGCCCAGGCCTTGGGCGTTTAGAAATTACCATCAAAGATCTCGGTGACGAACGAGAGCTGGATATTACCGCCTGGTGGCACCCGCAAGGGTTTCTTGGACTGCTTTATTGGTTTGCAATGATGCCAGCCCATCTTTTCATATTTAAAGGCATGGTCAAAGCCATCGCGAAAGAAGCAAACCGTTTAGAAAACAAAAAGCCCCAATAACAGGGGCTTCTAAACACTCAAAATGTCACTTTAGTCAGCTTTGAACGAGAGTGGAATTTCGGCTAACTGGTTGCCTTCGTTTGCTGGAAAAATAAGGTACTCGCCATGGTATTTCACCATCGATTTGTAGTCTGTTACCTTATGAACCATAAAGCCCGCTTGCGCTGCTTTCTCAACAAACTCAGCATGATTGCCACGCACAAACCAACTCATTGGCTTTACGAGCCACTCGCCATCAAAACAGCTTTCGCATTGGTCTGCACATAACGCTAAAGAGTTTTGACCTTCAGTGAAGATTTGTACTTTGCCGCACCCAATCAGTTGCTCAGACGTTGAGACTTCCCAGCCTGCTTGCTCCATCAAATCAAGAAAAGACTCAATATCTGAATCTTTGAACACTTTGGAGTCTTCACCTTCAGGGAAGAATTGCGCATAAAAAGCAGAAATACGCTTGAAGATAAACAACAAACCAGCATCGTTCCCCTTTGAGCGACCTGCTTTTTGCCAACGCGTTAAGTCATCGCCCACTGTACGTCCGAAACGTTGTGATTTTAGCGCCTTTGTTACCCAACGCACTAAATAATGGTTATTCGCAACAGGGGCATTGGCTAACTTACCTGAGCGATGCTCTTGATCTAACTCTTCAAGTGCTGAGTTAACCAAGTTTTGAATTTCTTTGGTGTAATTCGACATTACGCCTTTCTTCCTAAAGTCCAATAAAACAGTGCTGAAAGCACAGAACAAGCAAACATCACGATGATCATCGGCCAAGCAACATTCCCGGGCAGTGATGCCACCAGCGCACCAACCAATGAACCGATACCGAATCTTAATGTCCCCGCTAGAGACGACGCCGTACCCGCCATTGATGGGTAACCACTTAAAAGCAGCGCCATCGCGTTACTACCTATCGTCGACAATGTACCGATAAACAGCACAACAAAAGGTACAATGCCCCATAATCCGAAGTCCATTAACCAACTTACGAATAAACCAATCCCCGCCAAAAGTTGCACGAACAACCCAAAACGAAGCATGGCATGGGAACCAACTTTCTTCACCAAGCGACCATTAATACTGGTCATGATGATCATCGCCACAATGTTCAAACCAAATAGGTAACCAAAGTGGTCTGGTCGAACACCATATAAATCAATATAAACAAACGAACCCGCCGTCAAAAATGCAAACATTCCGGAAAATGAAAACGCACCTGAGAGCATCAAACCGATCGCTTCAGGATTGGAGCATAATCTGGCGTAGTTTCTCAGCGTCGTGCGGAAACGAAGAGGCTGACGATTTTCAAGCTGTAACGTTTCAGGGATTTTCCAAAGTACGAGAAAAATCACGACTACAGCGAAAATAGCTAATACCCAAAAAATGGAACGCCAACCAAACCAAATCGCGAGATGGCCACCGATCATCGGTGCCACCAACGGCGCAATAGTAATGACCAGAGTAACGAAGGACATTGCGCGTGCAAAGTCTTCACGGTCAAACATGTCACGCACGACAGCTTGGATAATGACCGCCGCTGCCGCGCCAGCAAAACCTTGTGCCGTACGTACATAGGTCAGCGCATCAATGCCATTTGTTGTCGCACTCACAACAGCAGCCAAGCCGAAGAAAAGTACGCCTAAAATCAACACAGGTCTGCGACCAAAGCTATCGGCAAGCGGCCCGTGAATTAACTGGCCGATCGCAAAACCCGCGGTATAAGCCGTCAACGTAATCTGAACCGCGCCAGGCGCGACCCCCAAATCTTTCGCAATTGTCGGCATCGCAGGCAAATACATATCGATCGCCAAAGGCGTCAAAGCACCAATCGCTCCTAGTACCAGAAACAATAGAAAACTGATTTGGGATTGCGGAGCACTTTGAGCTTTTTCTGTCATTCTTTTACCTCTTGTTGGAGCCCTACCGTCAATACTTGCAGAACAAAGTGAAAATAACGGAAGTTCTCATATCGCTGAATGTAGAAGCCAAAAACCTGTTCTATCCAACGTTCGAGAATCATAAGGGCAAATATGTACCAAGGTGTGACCTTGACGAACTCGACATAGAAAAGCATGTGAAAGCGAAATGTGTTTATGGGAAACAAACACAATGCAGTAAAAATGATGGCGTTGACACCATCATTCCATTCACCGTAGCCGAAGGCTTTGCAATAAGAGTATGCATGCATCAGCTAAATGCAAAGGCATATCACTGAGATGAGTAAGCACACCGGAATTGTCTAGGCACTAATTTTGGTAGGAAAATTTATTTTGAGCCAATTCCTACCAAAAGACTAGTTCCTATTAGGAACTAAAGAATTTCCCATGCCGACAATTAATTCCAAATAGAATCAATTTCTTCTTGCGTGAGGTAGCGATAATCACCTGGTTCTAGTGCCTCATCAAGTTCGATAGAACCAATACGCTCACGATGTAAGTACTCAACTTTATTTCCTAACGCCGCGAACATACGTTTCACTTGGTGATACTTACCTTCCACGATAGTTAACAATACTTCATTCTCGGCCTCGTTCACGATTTCCAAACGAGCGGGCAATGTTGCTTCTGATTCATTGCGCAAAATGATGCCTTGTTCGAGCTTTTCCGCGTAATCTGGCTGAATAGCATCGACGAGCCAAACACGGTACGTTTTCTCACACTTATGCTTAGGTGAGGTAATACGGTGAGACCACTTACCATCATCCGTAATCAACACTAAACCAGTTGTGTCGACATCTAATCGGCCCGCAAAGTGAAGGTTTTCAATTTTAGGCTCATCAAGCAATGCGAATGCAGTTTGGTTGTAGCCATCTTCATGTGAACAAACAAAGTCAGCAGGCTTATACAACATAATGTAACGAGGACCAGGAGCACCAATAACACGGTCTTCCCACATCACTTCCGCACTTTTAGGTACTTTAAATGCACCACTTTTTTGAACCTCACCGTCAACGGTGATGTCTCCACTTTTGATGATCTTTGTTGCCTGTTTGCGTGTTGCACCCAGAGCGTCACACAAATATTTATCTAAACGCATGAATACCTCATTGAATTATACCCAAGTGATCTCTAAATCTTGGTTTAAAGGTCACTTGGGTATAAAAGTCAGGTATTATAGCGTTCCTCGTTCGAATAGTTGAGCAATTTCACATATTTTCATGTACACACTTCGTCCTTATCAAGCCGACTCGGTTAAAGCCGTTATTCATTACTTTCGTAAACACTCGACACCAGCAGTGATCGTGCTGCCAACCGGTGCAGGAAAAAGCTTGGTGATCGCAGAACTTGCTCGCCTTGCGAAAGGACGAGTGTTAGTCCTCGCCCACGTAAAAGAACTGGTCGAGCAAAACCACGCAAAGTATGAAGGTTATGGTTTAAAAGGTTCCATCTTCTCAGCAGGATTGGGACGAAAAGAAACTGACCAGCAAGTCGTGTTTGCTTCGGTTCAATCGGTCGTACGTAACTTAGATTCGTTCAAAAACCAGTTTTCTCTGCTCGTTATTGATGAGTGCCATCGTGTGCCAGATGACAAAAACAGCAGCTACCAAAAAGTTATTACTCACTTACGAGAACTGAACCCTGGCATTAAGGTGCTGGGACTAACTGCAACGCCCTATCGTTTAGGAATGGGCTGGATTTATCAGTATCACACCCGAGGTCAAGTGCGAACCGAAGAGCCTCGATTCTTCCGCGATTGTATTTTCGAACTGCCGATCCGTTACTTGCTCGACGAAAACTTCCTCACTCCAGCCCGCATGATGGATGCGCCCGTTTTGTCTTACGACTTCTCTCAGCTGAAGCCCGCTAACACCGGACGCTACAAAGAAGCAGAAATGGACATGGTGATCGATAAAGCCAAACGTGCGACTCCACAAATTGTTGAGCAAATCATGCAATATGCGAAAGAGCGTCAAGGTGTCATGATCTTCGCTGCAACTGTTCGACACGCACAGGAGATACACAGTTTATTGCCAGAAGGCGAAACTGAAATCGTCATTGGTGATACACCTACGCCGGAGCGCGATGCGATCATCCAAGCGTTCAAGAATCGTCAAATAAAATACTTGGTCAATGTTTCGGTACTGACAACCGGGTTTGATGCGCCGCATGTCGATTTAATCGCGATTTTGCGACCAACAGAGTCAGTCAGTCTGTACCAACAGATAGTAGGACGAGGGTTACGCTTATCAGACGGAAAATCAGAATGTTTAGTGCTTGATTACGCAGGCAACAGCTACGATTTATACCAACCTGAAGTCGGTGATCCCAAACCAGACTCTGACAGTGAAATTATCACGATTCCTTGCCCGGCTTGCGGATTCAATAACAACTTCTGGGGTAAGTTGGATAGTAACGGTTTCTTGGTTGAACACTTTGGCAGACGTTGCCAAGGTTACTTTGAAGATGAAGACACTGGCGAACGTGAACACTGTGGATACCGTTTCCGTGCCAAATACTGTGGTGAATGTGGTGCGGACAACGATATCGCTGCACGAATTTGTCATGAGTGTGACGCGACGCTCGTTGACCCAGATAAAAAGCTAAAAGAAGCCCTTAATCTCAAAGATGCATTGATCTTTGAATGCACAGAAATGGACCTATCTGTATTTAAGTCCAGTGATGGTAAATCTCAGCTAAAGGTGACGTATTCTGGTGAACCATACCAAGGCGAAGGCAATGCGTTAGTTCATGAGTTTTGGTCATTGAGTACCAAAAAACAAAAACAAACGTTTAAAGATCAGTTCGTACGCCCCCACTTAGCAGACAAGCATCGTCCTTTTGAAGAGGCTTCACCGACACGCGTTGTCGCTAATCAACATCGTTTCCGTTTGCCTCAGTTTGTTATTGCTAGAAAATCTGGTCGCTTTTGGAAGCTGCGAGATAAAATTTTTGAAGATGAGTTGAAATAACATCCACAACACATGGCAAAACTTAATTAGCTGATTCACTCTCTGTTCATCTATATCCGATATACTGCGGCTAACGCTCCAGAAAAGGTTTGACTATGTATAAAGCAACGACTTCTCTACATTCTGCGTTACTTTTCGGCCTTATTGCGACATTCATGTGTGCACCAAGTTTTGCCAAGCATGACAACGAGTACACATCACAAAATGGCCACGCCATCGTGCAAGATGTCGAAAAGCCAGGAACACGCATCGAATTCGATGAAGATCAAGATGAGGTCTACCGCGCGGTTCAACAAGGATATATACGACCATTTTCGGAACTTTACGCCGCAGTAGAAAACGACCTATACGGCCGCATCATCAAGGTCGAGCTTGAAGAAGATGATGATGCTTGGGTGTATGAATTGAAAATTCTGTACAACAATAGCGTCCTGAAAGTTGAGTACGACGCCGCCACGCTGGAAATGCTTGAGATCAAAGGTCGCAGCTTTAACAAAGCGTTAAAGCCGCAAAACAACTAAACTTGTCTAATGCGTAATCCAGACACGATGCGTAGCTTACTTCGATAAAAATCCAAACATAATAAGAATCATCAATATGAAAATACTTGTTGTTGAAGATGATCCTCGTTTAGGCGAGCAAATCATCGAAACATTAGAAAGTACCGGCTGGGTACCAGAATTGTCCCAAGATGGCATAGACGCTCTGTATCGCGCGACTTCGGAAGAATGGGACGCCATTGTTCTTGACCTCGGCTTGCCAAAACTGGATGGTCTTACCGTCCTAAAAGGCATCCGAGATGAAAACATTAATACTCCTGTCGTGATTCTAAGCGCTCGCGACACCCTAACGCAGCGAGTTGAAGGCTTAAACGCAGGTGCAGACGATTACCTAACTAAACCATTTGAAATGGTTGAGCTTATCGCTCGTATTCGTGCACAGCTACGAAGAGCCTCTGGTAATGCCTCTCCTGTGATGCAAATTGGCGACTTGAGCTTGGATACACGCACTTCTAAAGTCATGTGGCAAGGGCAAGCGGTAAGCTTGACGGCGCTAGAGTATAAAGTGGTCGCTTACTTTATGCATAACCCGGAAAAAGTGATTTCTCGAACCGAACTCGTCGAGCACATTTACAAACAAGACTTTGATCGTGACTCCAACACAATCGAAGTTTTTATCGGCCGAATTCGCAAAAAAATCGCACCAAAGATCATCAAAACTGTCCGAGGGTTGGGATACCAATTAAATGCCGAATAGAAACAGGCTACCGTTGAACGCAATAAAACGACTGAGTATCAAAAGTCGCCTCGTTTTAGCGGCGATCGTTTGGTTAACGGCAATGATCCTCGCCGCTGGTGTGACGATACCGACGCAGGTCTACAACTATATGGTTGATGACACTCGCTCACAGCTCAGCATTTTTATGGATGAAGTCGCCGCACAGTTAGAAGTCGATAACACCGGGCATCTTTCACTCGCAGCTCAGCTATCAGACCCTCGATTTAACCGACCTTACAGTGGTTTGTATTGGAGCGCCTCTACAGAGGCAAGCCTCGAACGTTCTCGTTCGTTGTGGGACAAAAAAATCGAATACAAAGGTTTGGATAAAGATGCGTATGGAGCAAGAGGCGAAAAACTAATTACGCTAGAAAAAGCGCTGTATCTTCCTGATTACGATGGTCCTATTCACATTATTATTGGTATTGACGAAGAGCCCATTAAAAATACCCTTCAGACGTTAATCGGCCAACTTTGGCTTATTTTGGGTTTATTATTCGCGGGCGTGCTTACCGTCATTTTACTGCAAATTGCTTGGTCATTGAGTCCGCTTACAAAGCTACAAAAAGAATTAGCCGAGCTGAAGTCTGGTAATAAAAAGAGTCTAGAAGAAACCTACCCAAAAGAGATTTCTCCTCTAATCTTCGACCTCAACGCTCTGCTGTTCCATTACCAAGAATTACTAGAGAGAGCTCGCAATCATGCAGGTAACCTATCTCATGCACTTAAAACGCCACTTTCTGTTCTAAAAAATGAAGTTCAGACGTTAGAACCTGAGGCACAATCCCGTCTCCGAGCTCCAATCAATCAAATACAAGACCATATCGATTACCATTTGGGTCGTGCCCGTATGGCCGGATCGATGAACATATTATCAGTGAAGTCGAACCCAGCAGATCGTGTGGATGCTATCTCAATGGCGTTTGATAAAGTGTATGCGAGCCGAAGCATTACCTTAATTAATGAACTTGATTCAGAGCTGAATGTAGCAGTAGAGCAGACCGATCTCGATGAAATGCTAGGTAACTTGCTAGAAAATGGCTATAAGTGGGCCAACAGCATGATTCGTGTGCACTCCTCTCAGGATAAGGAAAATATACACATCATTATTGAAGATGATGGGCCAGGCATCCCTAAAGAGAAACTGAGTCAAGTAATCAAGAGAGGAGTTAGATTGGATGAAACAACTCCTGGCTCAGGTCTTGGTCTAAACATAGTCAGTGAAATGGCACACAGTTACCGAGGTCAATTAACATTGGATACAAGCGCTTTAGGTGGATTAAAAGCATCTTTAGTCTTACATCTCAGCCGAACATAAAGCATATAACACATAAACTTTGTTCTTCGGACCATGATTAGTAAACCGATGAAAATGAAGTCGATGTGAACAAAATCCAAGCAAAGCGTTAAAAGGGATAGCCTTCCACCCCGCTAAATCATACCTTTTTGTTGATTTGGATACGATTTGGGTTGCCCATTTATAAGTGGAATGATAGTATCCGCGCTCGCTTGAACAGTTCCTGTTTCAAGCTTTACCACGAACAACAAGGTCGCATTGTTGATTGTGAACATTTGATTTTTACTAATTTGAGAGTAAATACTATGAAATTCGAAGCAGTAGTACGTACTGAACTAGGTAAAGGTGCGAGCCGCCGCCTACGTCACGCTGGCAAATTCCCTGCAGTTGTATACGGCGGTGAAGAAGCAGCAGTAGCTATCGTTCTTAACCACGACGACATCGTAAACCAAATGGACAAGCCTGAATTCTACGAAGGCATCGTTCTAGTTATCGATGGCAAAGAAGTTAAAGTTAAGCCACAAGACGTTCAACGTCACGCGTTCAAGCCAAAAGTTGAACACATGGACTTCATCCGTATCTAATTCCCTACCAAGGAATTAATCGGATTAAATCCAAACCTTTTGCATAAAAGATAATCGGACTTACCAACCGAGACATCTAAAAAATTTCAAACCCCCGGAGTCTTACCACCTCCGGGGTTTTACTATATTTGGCATATAGCATTTGATTTATGAGCGGGCAATATACTTCACTAAAGTGAGATCGGTCAGCGTCATACTCTCAATCACTTCCGACTCTTCCTCTCCAGTACGCACAAAACCACACTTCTTGTAAAAGTTAAGCCCCTGTTGATTAGTATCCAGTGCTTTCAAACTGATTTGCATAACTGACGTAGAGAGCAAACGTGTCTCTAACTCATCTAACAGTGCACTTCCTGCTCCTTGCCCATAATGTAGCGGCGTAACGTAGCAACATGTCACTAATGCCGTTTTATCTTCGCTGGTGTGGTTAGGTAACTCGTAACTTAAAAAGCCAACAATTTCTCCTTGCCTCTCAACTACGATCAATTGGGCCAGTTGCTCCGTCATCACTCGCGCCCACATCCTTTCTCGACGCTCAATCGTAAACTGCTCTATGTAGCTCTTTGGCATTAATCCTTTATACGCCACCTGCCAAGAATCAACGTGTATCTTGGCGATTTGGGCTACCTCCTTTTTGAGTGCGTCCCTTACTGTGTATCTCATAAGCATCCTTTATTAGCGTTAACCATTTACAAATTCTTTTAACCCTACCCTTTAAACCAAAGCTCAAAGATTACAGCTACAGTCGCAACGCTTTACATTAATCCATTTCATTTTCATTAATTAAATGATAGTTCACATCATAATATTCGAAGAAGAACGATCCATTATTTACTTTTCATTTTGACTCATTAGGTTGAATCTATTTGTTTAAACACTCAAGTGTCAAATGCGGAATAAGCACGATAAGGTATCGGATGAGGATAAATAAACGATGCCTAAAGCATAAGGTTTCTAAACGATCGCAATTATAGTAAAGAGATAAATACAATTTTTGATAGAGTTAGGCAGAATAAAGCCATGATCAAATGAGTTTAAGTTCTGTGCTGTTCATTATGCATACAAACCGAGCCCCTCATCATTAGAGCGAAAATTTATAACGATTTGTGTCATACCTATTAGGGAAAACATAAACTTGGCAAAATTATCACCAAAATCAGCGTAATACTTCGCAAAAATGCGCATTGATTCACATAAACAACACACATTCAATTAACTACCTCACAAAAAATAGAGCTAGCTATATAAAATAAATACTAAATACCAATTCTGTTTATTTATAGACGTAGTTTGCAGGCTTATTAATTCATTGCTCCGATAGAAGTATAAATAAGAGATAGATCACTAAAGTTTCACATTAATTCCGTATATTTCACGCCGTAACAATAACAAAATCACAAAGAAAGGATCCCTTATGAAGTTTTCCAAATCTCTTTTGGTAGTGGCAGTGGGCGCTGCGCTAGCAGGATGCGGCTCAGACAGCGACAATTCTCCAGTAACCTGCGAGACTGCAGATTCTTGTACTAAGTTCACCGTTCTCCACACTAACGATAACCATGGTCGCTTTTGGCATAACAGCGACGGCGAATACGGCATGGCTGCGCGTCACACTTTAATCGAATCTATCCGCGCAGAAGTCGAAGCAAAAGGCGGTGAAACCATTCTTCTATCTGGCGGTGATATTAATACCGGTGTACCAGAATCAGACATGCAAGATGCGGTTCCAGACTTCGTAGGGATGAACCTACTTGGTTACGATGCAATGGCTGTCGGTAACCACGAATTTGATAACTCACTAGATATTCTCGATATGCAAGCCGAGCTAGCTGACTTCCCTATGCTGGCTGCGAATATCTATAAAAAAGATACAAACGAGCGTTACTTCGACCCTTACAAAGTATTTACTATCAACGGCCTTAAGATCGCTGTTATTGGTCTAACAACGCAAGACACTGCGAAGCTAGTCAATCCAGACAACGTATCAAACATCCACTTCGAAGACCCTCAAGTAGAAATCAAAAAGGTACTGAAGGAAATCGAAGAGAACGAAAAGGTAGACCTAGTATTTGCAACGACGCACATGGGTCACTACGAAGATGGTAAAAACGGTAGTGAAGCACCAGGTGACGTGAAACTCGCTCGCTCTCTTGAAGAAGGACAGCTAAACGCTATCATCGGTGGTCACTCGCAAAACCCTGTATGTATGGAACCAGGTACCAATGAGTATGCTGATTTCAAACCTGGGGATGATTGTGCCCCAGACCAACAAAAAGGCACTTGGATTATGCAAGCGCATGAGTGGGGTAAATATGTGGGTCGTGCTGACTTCGAATACTACGACGGCAAGCTTCACTTAGCGAACTACGCACTGATTCCTGTAAACCTTCTAGACGAAAACGATGAAGTTATCGGTGAACGAATTCAACAAGATGCAACAGTAAAAGCGTTACTACTGCCATACCAACAACAAGGTCAAGAGTTATTAGATGAGAAGATTTCTAATACGACGGGTAAGTTAGAAGGTGATCGTAACGTAGTTCGCTCTCAACAAACTAACCTAGGTCACCTACTCGGCGAGGCATACCGTACTTACAAAACGGTAAATGCTGACTTTGGTGTGATGAACTCTGGCGGCGTGCGTGATTCAATCCAAGATGGTGATATCACTTACCGTGACGTACTAACGGTTCAGCCATTTGGTAACTTCGTGACTAAAGCAACTATGACAGGTAAAGAAGTTAAAGAATACCTAGACGTGGTTGCGACGAAATCTGCAGGGTCTGGTGCTTACGCTCAACTAGATAACATCACTTTAGATGTAAATTGTGATGCTGGCTCAGTAACCATTACCGATATTAACAATAAAGGCTTCGATCTAAACGAAACGTACACATTCTCTGTAATCAGCTTCAGTGCTGCTGGTGGCGATAACTATCCAATCATCGATGTTCAATCTACACAGCTAACTGATGCATACGTTTTGCGCGAGTTCTTCGTAAACAACCCACAAATCTCTGCGGATAACTACGACAAGAACTTAGAGAACATCAAATACTTCAGTAATGGCCAACCAGTAAAAGGCTGTCCTGCAACTGGTAGCTAATACTCAACACCTTACCCCTGGCGCTAAGAGCTTTTACAAGCAATTTCGTCAGGGCTTTCCTTAAAACCGAAGCTTTGTGCTTCGGTTTTTTATTTTCGATAAATTACTGAAAACTCTCCACCTTCACAATATGTTCAAAAATTGTTCATTTGTGTTATTGACGCCCCTGTGTTGGGCTTCTATGTTTGATAAGGTCTTTTAAATATGCAGGTTCATCGGCTAAATTTCGCGAAACATTTTCAATCGCACAGTCAATGATTCTGAGAAAGATGTGAATGGCGTTACAAACACTGCTCTCAAACAATTTGTCTTTGGACTTCAAACGATGGTGATGTGCCTCCACGCGCACACTAATGAGCAGCGATCTGGACGTCAATGTGTTCAAACTGCTGCCATCGAGTTCTGGAGGTCAAAAATGAAACGAGCCAGCAATAGCTACAGACTCCAAATGATCAAAGAAGTAGTTACCCGTAGAGAGCGTGAAGCTTGTACGGATCCTATGGCGAGATACATTCATCAACTCATGGATGAACGCCCAACAAGTAAATTAGATGTTGAATTCAATCATCGATTTTCAGGAAATCACTTCGACGAACAAGCGGGAGGCTGGGTTAGCGACCGTTGGTCGATGAAATAACGCCAATTACCGCTTTATAGGGAAAATGGATAGGAGATTCCCGGTTCTTAAAGGACACCTTGCCGGACCGGGAATATGTAAAAGCCTAATCAGAACCGAAAGCGAAGGCGTAACCCCACAGACTGAACAAGAGTTCTAGAATAAGTCTTGTTGAGGCGATGACTCATCTTGAAGCTGTTCTGGCTTCGTCTTCCCTGCCAACATCTTTCTTCTGTACCTTTGACGACACAACTTAATAACGTGCAACTGCTGAGCGGGGGTTAAGTTAAGCCAATTAAACCTTTCCTCTCTCTTTCTCATACACCCCTTGCAATACCCTTTTTCATCGGAGGTACATACTCCAACACAAGGGCTTGGGACAGTAAAAAACTCCAGTTGCTCCATACTAAAACCGCTCTTTCCATATTAGGGCGTATTGGCCTAGTTTAAATAATGAGAAGATTAGTCAGCAACAAAACTTGCTATATGCTTCGTTATGTCAAAAACATACGAAACCATAACCTTATGCTGACAAAAACAGTGTTTTATTACTTATACTTACCGCGTTTATAAAAACGGAGTCTATAAAATGAAGCTTAGCCTAAAAACGTTAGTTACAGCAATCTCTCTCCCTGTTCTTATGACTGCTTGTGCTAGCAACGGTGATGATGTGAAAGAAATAACGGCTCAAGATTTGCAGCACCACAACTGGGAACTTGTTCAAGTTGATGGCAAAAATATCGTTCTAGACGAACACCAAAAAGCGGCTCGCCTAGAAATCGGTGAAAATCTAACCGCAAACGGCAACGCAGGTTGTAACAACTTCTTCGGTCAAGCCGAGCTGAAAAACAACCAACTACGCATCGAAAAAATGGGCATGACCATGAAGATGTGTATGGAAGATCAAATGAAGATCGAAAACGCAATGACACAAACACTATCTAACTGGAGCGATATCACGCTAACTACAGATGGTCTTGTTCTGAAAAGTGCCGATCACGAATTGACGTTTACACTACGTGACTGGGTAAACTAATCCCAACTAAGTAAACCAAATAGTATTTTGAAAGCAGCCAGACGGCTGCTTTTTTTATGTCCACGAGTCATTGGTCGTGCATGCCAAAGTCATTTAAGTGACAAACTTTCTTTCTCTTTTGCCCTCAATTCCATGCTTTAAACATCAATTTTGCTCTGTAAAACAACCTATTCATATCTCTGGGGACAATAATTTTCAATTACTTGAAAGAATATCCTCAAACAAACGGTCCGCTCCTAAAATGACACCAAATTTGTCCTTTCTTCGTTTTGCTTCACATTGAGAGTAATTCTTTGAATCAATGAGTGATTCCGTTTGGGATTGGCATTGATAATAGAGAGAGATGAATTACTATCCTTGTAACAGAGCGGAACGACTTGCGAAAACGTCAATAGAAACGAAAGCAAGCACCAAAAGACATAACACGGAATAGATATGAAAAAGCTACTCAGCAGCATTGGCATTTTAGCCACGACTTTTGCGACACCTTCTTTTGCCGATTCATCAGTGAATAGCGAATGGCAAAAAATCGAACAACAAGCCGACGGGCAATCCGTCTACTTTCATGCTTGGGGCGGAAGCCAAGAAATTAATCGCTACATACAGTGGGCGAGTAGAGAGCTAAAATCACGTTATAACGTGACGCTAAACCACGTTAAAGTAACTGATATTTCTGAGACCACTACTCGACTTATCGCAGAAAAAGCGGCAGGCAAAAACAGCGGTGGCAGTGTTGATATGGTTTGGATCAATGGCGAAAACTTCAAATCAATGAAGGACAACCAATTGCTATTTGGTCCTTTTGTCGAAGGTTTGCCAAGCTGGCAATATGTGGATAAATCTCTACCAATTGATGTGGACTTCTCCGAGCCAACAGAAGGTCTAGAAGCACCTTGGGGAGTAGGACAATTAGTGTTTATCCATGACGAGCAAACCCTCCATAACCCTCCAAAATCATTCGCAGAAATGCTGAGCTATGCAAAAGCGTTCCCGAATCGCCTGACTTACCCTCGACCACCAGAGTTTCATGGCACAAGCTTTATCAAAGCATTACTCATTGAACTGTCTAACAACGCCCCTGAGCTGCAACAACCAGTTACCGATGACACGTTTGAGCAAGTCACTCAACCGCTGTGGTCTTATCTAGATGAGTTCCATAAAGTCGCTTGGCGCGGTGGTAAGCAGTTTCCAGGCGGTACAGCAGAAACCCTTCAGCTACTAGATGATGGTCAGACTGACCTGGCGATTACCTTTAACCCGAACGCGGTTTTCTCTGCGCAGTCGAGCGGTAATCTTGCAGAGAGCACCAAAGCGTACGCAATGGACGCAGGAGCACTCTCAAATATCCACTTTTTAGCGATTCCTTGGAACGCAAATGCCAGTGCTGGTGCACAAGTTGCGATAAACTTTTTATTGAGCCCTGAAGCACAGTCTCGCAAAGGTAACCTAAACATCTGGGGCGACCCTTCGGTACTAAGCAACCAATACCTAACTGGTTCAGCCAAAAACACTCAACAATTCAAATCTATCGCTGAGCCACATCCAAGTTGGCAAGCGGCGTTAGAAAAAGAATGGTTGAAACGCTACGGGAATTAGTAAGAATCCATGTTAAGAGCGCTGTATTTAGTCATTATCGCAGTTTGTATTTTGCCTACCATTCCGGGACTACTTGGAGTGGTGGTCTCTGCGCTCGGTTATGTACCTCCTATCGGTCTACACCACTTTTCTTTTGATGGCTTCAATGCCGTCTTTGATTGGGAAGGTGTTTGGACATCCATCGGGCTTACTTTCTACTCCGCCATTTTCAGTAGCTACTTGGCTTGCTTCATCACGTTTGCCATTCTACAGGCGTCTTGGGGCAGCAAGTTTTGGCGAAAAATTGAAGTTAGCCTTTCCCCACTTCTCGCTATGCCGCACGTCGCGTTTGCAATTGGCTTTGCGTTCTTGTTTGCCCCAACTGGTATGGGCGTTCGTGTTCTCAACCAACTGTTTGGTTACGACCCGAATGCACAAACGGTGAATGACTTAGCATTGCTGATTAAAGACCCACATGCACTCGGTTTGGTCATCATGCTTGCGATTAAAGAAGTGCCGTTTTTATTGTTGATGAGTATTCCGATCCTTCAGCAATTGAAAGTCGATAAGGTTGAAAAAGTCAGTCACTCGATGGGCTACAGTTCGGCGCAAGTGTGGTGGAAATGCGTGTTCCCACAGTGGATAGCAAAACTGCGCTTTCCAATGCTGGCGGTATTGGCTTACAGTTTGTCCGTTGTCGATGTCGCCCTGATTATTGGCCCCACCAACCCGCCGACGTTTGCGGTTTTGGTATGGCAATGGTTTAACGATCCAGATTTATCGCTCCTACCAAGAGCGGCCGCTGGCGCAGTAATACTGTTTGCGATCGCAAGCCTTTTGATTGGATTTGCACGCTTAATGGAATGGTGTATTACCAAAGGCTTCAAACGCTGGCAGTACTCTGGTCGAAACGGGTTTCGTTTACCCGGTAAAACCCTATTTTCACTGGTCGCGCTACTTGCACTTCTAATGATTCCACTCATGGTGCTGTGGAGCTTTGCCCAACGTTGGCGCTTTCCAGATTTGCTCCCAAGCCGTTACAGCCTGCGTTTTTGGGAATACGAATGGCACAGTATTCTAGGGACTCTAGAACAAAGTATGTCAATCGCCCTAATCAGCGCGACTGTCGCGCTAGTTCTTGCTTTAATAGCACATGAGTATCGTCTCCGTTATCGCTGGCAGGTGCCCGGTTACATCATCGCCATCCCAATGCTGATTCCTCAGCTATCCGTGCTATTCGGTATGCAAGTAGTGACGCTGTACTTAAACAGTAATGCGTATTTCTTTTGGGTATGTTGGGCGCATATATTCTTTGCGTTCCCATTTATTTACCTCTCGCTAGACGGTCCGTGGCGCAGCTTCGATAACGGCTTAACTCGCGCCGCACTCAGCTTGGGTAAATCACCGATGCAAGCTTGGTTAAAAGTGAAACTGCCAATCCTCCTGCCTGCAATTGCATTCGCGTGGGCTGTCGGTATTAGTGTCAGCCTGGCGCAATACCTACCAACATTGGTGCTAGGGGCTGGGCGCATTAGTACCATCACAACCGAAGCCGTTGCACTATCCAGTGGTTTTGACCGACGTGTCACCGCTATTTACGCCATTTGGCAAGCTCTGCTGCCATTCTTGTTCTTTTCTTTTGCGATACTGCTTAGCCACTTGCACAGGAAGTATCGCCGCTTGTCTATAAAAGGTTTACTACTGAATGAGTCTTTGTCTCGAAAACCTCGCCATCCGTAAAACCAATGGCGACGCGCTTTTTTCAGCGTTCAACATGACCGTAGAAAAAGGTGAAATCGTTACCCTGATGGGGCCTAGCGGTTGTGGTAAATCCACTTTGTTGGATGCCATTGCCGGGCACCTATCCGCCGAGTTCAACTACTCTGGATCCATTACGCTTGATAACGAAAAGTTGGATGCCCTCCCTGCCCATAAGCGTCAGGTCGGTATTCTATTCCAAGAAGATTTGCTCTTCCCTCATTTAACGGTGTGGGAGAACCTTGCCTTCGCGCTACCAAACTCAATCAAAGGTGAAGAGCGTAAAGCTCACGCTATGCAAGCACTGAAGAACATTTCATTGACCAAACTAGCAGAGTCCTTTCCTGACCAAATTTCGGGAGGGCAACGTGCCCGTATCTCATTGACTCGTATGCTGCTAGCAAAGCCAAAAGTTGCGCTACTTGATGAGCCCTATAGCAAGCTGGATAAAGACCTGCGCGTGCAATTTCGCAATTGGGTGGTCGAACAATTGCAGCAAGCGAACATCCCTACTTTGATGGTAACGCACGATGAAGACGATATTCCTGATGGCAGCAGCTGCCTAAACTGGCCGTGGGAGACAAATCATGCTTGATAGCCTGAGTATAAAGCTCATCCGCAAACCGCTGGCACTCAGTGCGAAATATCTCGATAAATGTGGTATCACTGCAAATCAGACGACAGTGTTTGGTTTTGTACTTGGCTGTTTTGCCCTGCCGGCTTTGATCACCGAACAGTACTTGTTGGCGTTGCTGTTTATTTTGCTGAACAGAATCTGTGATGGGTTAGACGGTGCACTGGCGAGGATTCAAGGCATTACCGATGCGGGTGGTTTTCTTGATATCAGCTTAGATTTTTTGTTCTATTCGTTGATTCCTTTTGGCTTTGTGCTTGCCAACCCAGAGCACAATGCCGTTGCAGGCGCATTTTTGATTTTTTCCTTCATCGGCACTGGTAGTAGCTTTTTGGCTTTTGCCATCATGGCAGGAAAACAAGGCATCGATAATCCGGTATATAAAAACAAATCGCTTTACTACATGAGCGGCTTAACCGAAGGTACAGAAACCATTGGCTGCTTGGTTTTATTTTGTTTGCTACCGCAACACTTTGCCGTCATCGCGTATATCTTTGGCGCGGCATGCTGGTTTACTACTTTTACACGTATTTATTCAGGGTTTCATACGCTTAACGATCATTAATACTGCTTAGACAATCGCGTTTCCTTAAGGGACAGGCCGCTAAGCCACTGTTTTATAAAGCACCAAAACGCAGGTTAAATTGGGGTATATACTCTTTGAATGAAGAAACCATTCGGAGGCTATATGAAAAAACAGATCAATTTAGGCATGTTGCTCACCATTACTTGTGCGCTCGTGCTTGGCGGCTGTAGCTCACCTAACCCGTACGGAGATGCATACGGCTCATCCGACACTCGCAAAGTTCAGCAGGTTTACTACGGCACAGTAGAAAAAGTAGAACCCGTAACCATTGATGCCTCTACCCAATCCAATGCCATTGGCACCATCGCTGGTGCTGCCGTGGGCGGGATCTTAGGCTCAAAAGTTGGGGGCGGTTCTGGCTCGGATATCGCTGCCATTGGTGGTGGTCTATTGGGTGGCTATGCAGGCAGCAAAGCGGCTGAAGCAACCGCGAAAAGAAATGGCGTGAATCTGACCATTCGTTTAGAGGACGGAAAGATTATCTCTATTGTTCAAGAAGCAAATCCAAACATGATTTTCCAACCAGGCCAAGCGGTCCAAATCAATGTTTCTGGTAATGACGCTAGAGTCGTTCCTCGTTAATTCGGACGAACTAAACCTTTGGCCTGCTTTAATTCAAACACCTAACCCGCGCAAGCTTACATCACTGGCTTGTTAACTTGCGCGTTTCTTTTCGTATCAAACTTGATCGTCGTCAATGGAACATCAATCTCCCACACCTTTCGATGTTCAAATGACATCAAGTTGCTAGCATGAGCCCATTCCAGATAACTTTGGGCTTGTTATGACTCCGACTGTTGACCACGTACTCCTTAATATCGCGCTAAACCTCAGCTCAAATCGCTCTCACGAGCAGCAATATCAAAATCTCATTGATGGGGTCGCACAAGTATTCCCATGTGATGCGAGCTGCCTGTTTATCTTCGATGAGGATGGGTTTCTAACTCCTGTCGCGGTAAAAGGCTTATCCAGCTCGGTCTTAGGTCGTCGCTATTTCCCCAAGGCGCACCCTCGCTTAGATGCCATTATTCATAGCCGTGAACCGGTGCGTTTCGATGCCGATTGTTCACTGCCGGATCCTTTCGACGGCACACTATTAACTGAAGACCAATGCATTGATGTTCACGATTGCATGGGCTTTAGCTTGTATGTCGAAGGCCAACTTGTTGGCGCACTAACGATGGATGCACTAACGGTGGGCGCGTTTGATGGCATCGATCCTGTCGCTATCGAAACCTTTGCGGCTTTGACCGCTGCGACATTGCGTAACATTGCTCAGTTAAAAGCGCTCAAAGCGCAAAACCAGAAGCAAAAAAGCGTCACTCAAACCCTTATCCAGCAAGCTCGTTCTCAACATGGCGAAATGGTGGGTTTGAGTCCACAGATCAACCAGTTACGAAACAACATTGCGACTGTTGCTCAATCAGATTACGCAGTACTTATCACAGGAGAGACCGGTACTGGTAAAGAACTGGTCGCGCACTCGGTACACGCGCAATCTCATCGTAGCGATAAGCCGATGATTTACGTCAACTGTGCGGCTTTACCAGAAGGTCTGGCTGAGAGTGAACTGTTTGGCCATGTCAAAGGCGCATTTACAGGTGCTAATAGCCACCGTGCCGGTAAGTTTGAACTGGCAGACGGTGGAACGATTTTCCTTGATGAAGTGGGCGAACTGCCTTTGATTTTGCAAGCAAAATTGCTGCGCGTAATTCAGCAAGGCGAGCTGCAACGTGTAGGTAGCGATCAGCATTTGATGGTCAATGTGCGCATCATCGCCGCGACCAATCGACAATTAGAAAAAGAGGTCGAATCTGGCACGTTTCGAGCAGACCTTTTCCACCGTTTGAACGTGTTCCCAATCCAAGTCCCCCCACTGCGTGCCCGTGACGGGGATATTCCCGTTTTAGCAGGATATTTGTTGGAAAAAGTACGCCAACAATTCAATGCACCCAATCTGCACGTTCATCCTAAAGTGTTGACTCAATTGGAATCTTCACCTTGGTACGGAAACGTGCGCGAGCTCGAACATACTTTAACTCGCGCGGCTTTGCACGCCATTCAACAAGGCGCAAGCACGATCATGCTTAACCATTTCGACACCTCATTGGCTCTCGGTGATGTAAAAAACACATCGCATTATTTACCCAAAAAAAGTCAACCAATGCGAGAACTGATAGAAAGCTATCAACGTGATTTAATTGAACATGCTTTAAGCCAAACTGGTGGCGTTTGGGCAAAAGCGGCGGAGTTTTTACAAATGGATCGCGGTAACTTATATCGAATGGGGAAAAAGCTCGGGATCAATAAATAACCAACCACAAGAATCCGATGTAATTAAGACATCATCCGCGTTGTCTTAATTACATCACCCGCCCTATCAAAAACACACAAAATCATTAAAAATCAACAATATAACAATTGGCATGCATTCTGCTCTCTAGTGGTCAACATCACGACTATTAAAACAATCACTGGAGAACCCAATATGTTCTGTATTCAATGTGAACAGACAATTCAAACCCCTGCTGTTAAAGGTTGTTCTTTTGCACAAGGCATGTGTGGCAAAACTTCTGAAGTATCAGACCTACAAGACGTGTTGGTTTACACACTGCAAGGGGTTTCTTTTTGGGCATCAAAAGCACTTGAATTCAACATCATTAACGATGAAATCAACCAATGGGCACCCAAGGCATTTTTCTCTACATTGACGAACGTTAACTTCGACCCTGAACGCATCCTGGAGTTAACTTCTCAAGCTGCAACGTACAAAGCACTGCTCAAAGAGCAAGTAATATCTGCTGCGACTTTGTCAAACACCAACCTTACTGACATTCCTGCCGTTGCCAACTTCGAGCTACCAAACAGCGCTGAAGCGATCTTAGCTTTTGCTCCTCAAGTCGCGGTTAACCGTGGTAAGGACCAAGTACATGAAGATGTTATTGGCCTACGCCTACTTTGCCTATACGGCCTTAAGGGTGCCGCAGCATACATGGAGCACGCACGCGTTCTTGAGCAAACCAACAACGATATCTATGCCGAATACCATGAAATCATGGCGTGGTTGGGCACCGATCCTGAAGATCTCGGCGAGCTACTTGATTGCTCAATGCGTATTGGCCTGATGAACTACAAAGTGATGGAAATGCTCGACCAAGGCGAAACAACGACCTTCGGCCATCCAGAACCAACAACGGTGAACGTCAAGCCAGTAAAAGGCAAATGTATCCTTGTCTCTGGCCATGATTTGCATGACCTAGAAAAAATCCTGCAACAGACCGAAGGCAAAGGCATCAACGTTTACACCAACGGTGAAATGCTGCCTGCACACGGCTACCCAGAGCTGAAGAAATACCCTCATCTTGTCGGTAACTACGGCAGCGCATGGCAAAACCAGCAGAAAGAATTCGCAAACTTCCCTGGCGCAATCGTAATGACGTCAAACTGCTTGTTGAATCCAAATGTGGGTCAATACGCAGACCGTCTATTCACCCGCAGTATTGTTGGCTGGCCTGGAGTTGCTCACATCGAAGGCGATGATTTTAGCCAAGTGATTGAATGTGCTCTAGCGCAAGATGGTTTCCAACACGATGAAATCGAACACCACATCACGGTTGGTTTTGGTCGCAATGCACTGATGAACGCCGCCCCTGCGGTTATCGACCAAGTGAAGCAAGGCAACATCAAACACTTCTTCCTAGTCGGCGGTTGTGATGGTGATAAAGCGGAACGCAGCTACTACACCGATTTTACGGCTGAAGCGCCAGAAGACACGCTCATCCTGACCTTGGCGTGTGGTAAGTTCCGCTTCAACAAGAATACGTTTGGCGATATCAACGGCATCCCTCGCCTATTGGATGTGGGCCAATGTAACGATGCTTACTCTGCAATCCAGCTTGCACTTGCACTGGCGAAAGAGTTTGACTGTGATATCAATGAACTGCCACTCACGCTTGTGCTTTCTTGGTTCGAGCAAAAAGCGATCGTTATCTTGCTAACACTATTTGCCTTGGGCGTGAAAGGCATTTACACAGGCCCTACTGCACCGGCATTCCTAACGCCAAACCTAATCGCCATCATCCAAGAGAAGTTCGATATGCGCAGTATTGGCAATGTTCAGGATGATCTAAAAGCCATCCTCGCAGCCTAATAAACCTGCTTGTTACGCGCCTCCTTACGTGGAGGCGCTATCTATTTCGAACTAAAAATAGTCACAACCAAAGAGATTGTTATGTTTTTTGAATGGCAAGGTAACCAACCCGTCACGCTCCGTTGCATCGACAAATACTTCGAAACACACGACACCGTCAGCATCAAATTGGCCGAACTAACCGAATCACTTCTGTTTCAGTTTAAGCCTGGCCAGTTTATTAACTTGGGCGTCGAAATTGATGGAAAAATGGAATTTCGTGCCTATTCAATCAGCTCGATCAATGAAGACGATCACCTTCAACTCACCATCAAACGAGTATCTGGCGGTAAAGTATCGAACTACATCGTTGACTCGCTGCTGCTCGGTGATACCGTTCAAGCATTACCACCAGCGGGCGAATTTAACTGCATTGACCATCCACCCGTTTTACGTGATGGCGAAACAAAAGCCTTGCTTATCAGTGCAGGTTGCGGCGTCACGCCCGTATTTTCGATGGCAAAACACTGGCTGAGTAATCAAGATGAAAACGACAACGATGTGGACATCGCATTTCTTCATATCGCACGCAGCCCAGAAGAGACGATTTACTACGATCAGCTAGAAACGTTCGACGCTGTGTATCCCAACTTCCATTTAAAGCTGTTGCTGAAAAACCGCGAAGGAACGTCACACCCACAAGGTCGTTTGAATGCCGACTGGCTTAAAGAGCTTGTTCCTGATTTCAAGCAACGCACCGTTTACCTGTGTGGTCCAAGTCAGTTCATGCAAGATGTTCACGGCTATTTGAATGACCTTGGTTTTGACATGACGAACTTCTACCAAGAGAGTTTTACGCCTGCGACCGGCGCAGAAACATCGGTCTCCGATGAAGTTGTTCGTGTTTCTGTTCCCGACTTTGCTCAAACCATCGATGCGCAAAAAGGTCAGGTACTGGCCGATGTGCTTGAAGGCGCAGGTTTACCATTAATCGTCGCTTGTCGTAGCGGCATTTGTGGCTCGTGCAAATGCAAGGTTCGTCAAGGCAACGTCTCTTCCACCAGCCTAGAAACATTGACGCCAGAAGAAATTGAACAAGGCTATGTGCTCGCCTGCTCATCAACCATCGAAGCGGATCTTGAAGTGCAGATCGGTTAATGCTGCTGGTATCGATCTTTTATTGTTTCCCGTCATTCCGACGAGCCTGGGCGAGATCAGGAATCTAATATCAGCGTGTTAGGAATAACTCATTCTGATAATAGACTCTGAATCACACTCGCGTCTCGCTATTCAGATTAACGGGGTATCGTGGAAATGCCAGCCGTACTCAAACGGCTGGTATTATAGATAGGTACAACTTTCGTTTCGTCGTCATTGCTTCTCGCTAAACAGCAACACTTTCAATGCTGCTTCGCTGTCTACGTCCATAAACTCTGGTGGGTTATCCAGACGCTCACGGAATGTCAACTCTGGCGCTTCTTCTTTCATGCTTTCAATCAAGAAGTCGCTTGTCACAGATGGTGAGTTCACACATGCCATCACTTGACCGCCTTCTGTCAACAAATCCGGCAATCGACGTAGAATCTTTTTGTAGTCTTTAGTCAGCGCAAAGCTGCCTTTCTGGAATGAAGGCGGATCGATAATGATCAAGTCATACTGACCAGATTTCTTAATCTTACCCCACGATTTAAAGATATCGTGCCCCATAAAGCTTACCTGGTTGATGTTATGACCATTTAGCTTGTGGTTCTCACGACCTTTAGACAGCGACGCTTTCGCCATGTCGACGTTAACCACTTTATCTGCGCCCCCCGCAATGGCAGCGACAGAAAAGCCACACGTGTAAGCAAACAAGTTAAGCACGTTTTTATGCTTGGCATTTTCCCGTACCCAATCACGACCGTAGCGCATGTCCAAAAACAGACCGAAGTTTTGGTTGCGGCCAATATCCAATTGGTATTTCAAACCGCTTTCTTCAACGACAGGGCGAGCGTCTAATTCACCGACAAGCACTTCTGAAGGCGCACCATCGGCATAACGGTGCTGAAGAACCATAGTACGACCTTGCTTGTCTGCCCACAGTGGTGATAGTGCCAACGCATTGAGGCCGCTTTTCAGCTCAGCGAGAAACGCGTCGTCGACTTCTTTAAACAAGTTGATGATCAACTGACCTTGTAACCAGTCACAGGTGATTTGCTCTAGACCTTCAAAACGACGGCCACGACCGTGAAACAGTCGACGAATTTCATTCGGAGCTTGCGCGAGCTCGGTTTCTAGATGCTGAAAAAACAGCGAAAGTTGTGATGCTTGCATCGAGTTCTCTTATTAGTTTTCTTTGTGACGGTTATTTGATCGTAGGCCAGTTCAGTTCCCAGGGGGAAAGCCAAGTATCCAAACCCTGAGAGACGATTTCACTGTGCCATTTGTTACCAAGCACTTTGTATTCTCGTGGATCGCAAACAAAGCGATATTGCTCATCTCGGTATTGGAAGCAAAGTGAAAATGCATGCAGATAACCGCGATCAGCCTCATTGCCTGCATTGTAAATCGGGTCGCCAACAATACCTGAGCCAACCGATTTTAATGCCACGCGGATTTGATGCGTTTTACCAGTGTGTGGCTTGCATAAAAATAAACGCTCTCCGGGCTCTGCCGCAAGAGAGAAAAACTGGGTAACGGCTGGGTTATTTTTGCTGTTGACCAGCTTCCATGATGAACGGCGCGAACGCTCCATATCACCAACGACCAAACCTTGTTTCTTTTTCGGCTTTTTAGAGCCAATCGCTAGGTAGAACTTTTCTACTTGGCGGTCAGCGAAGGCTTGCGATAACGCACTGGCCGCTTTGGCGTTACGTCCGAGGAGCAGAATACCCGATGTCATTTTATCCAAGCGATGGATAAGATAGAGCTGCTGATCACCACTCTGCTTAGCCACTTCTTGCAGCAGCATTGTGTCGCCATCGTCTTTATGAACAGAGACGTTGGGATGCTTATTGATGATCAGAAAATCGGGATGGGTATGTAGAATATCGAACATAAAAAACTGGCTCCACGTTTGGAGCCAGCAGTATACATAAGTTACCGGACAAAGCTATCGAGGCTTGCCCCCAAGGTCTTTGCTAAAGCTTCTTAGAGAAAATGCCAGCAAGACCAATGATTGCGATACCCAGCAGCATGATTTCACCTTTGCCACTGTCAAAGCCAGACTTAATCCCCATGAAGGCAACAATAGCAATCGCAACAGGAATCAGGTATTTAACTAGGTTGTACCACAATCCAAATAGCGGGAAGGATACTTCGCCGTCATTAGTGATCTCTTTTTCTAGCTCAGCACGGCTTAGGCGCCATCCAGCAAAGATACAAACCAACATACCACCAACCGCTAAGAAGATTTTGTCCGTTAGCAAGTCGAAGATATCAAAGGCACCGGTACCAAACAGCGTTGGTCCCATTCCACCTAACGATAGTGACGCAAAAATACATAATGCCGCCATAACTGCACTTGCAGACAGAACTGCGTTAGAGCGCTTCATGCCTTTCTCGTCAATTAGGTAAGACACGACAACTTCCAATAATGATACTGAAGAAGTTAATGCCGCCACCGTCAAACCGATGAAAAATAGCAACGCGAATAGCAACCCAATTACTCCGCCCATTTCAGCAAATAGCTGAGGAACGACAACAAATACAAGACCAGGGCCTGCCGCAGGCTCCATGCCAAAGGCAAACATAGCTGGGAACATAGCAACACCAGCAAGAATCGCGACACCAGTATCCATCGCTGTAACCATACCGGTTGTTTGAACTAGGTTCTCTTTCTTCTTCAGGTAAGAACCGTACGTCATCATACAACCCATACCTAAGCTAAGTGAGAAGAACGCTTGCCCTAGTGCAGCAAGAACCACGTTGCTGTCGACTTTAGAAAAGTCGGGCATGAATAAGAACTCAAGGCCAGCCATTGCACCTGGCAGCATTAAGCCCTTAACAGAAACAACGATTAGGATTAAGAACAGAAGCGGCATCAGAACCTTACCGGCTTTCTCAATACCACCCGAAATCCCTTTCATCACAATCATGACGTTAAGGAACAGGTAAACACCCATCCACATTAAAGGTTGAATCGGATCTGAGATGAAACCGCCAAAGCTGTCGCCAATTGCTTCTGGCGCGCTGAGTAGACCACCGCCCACTTTAAAGATGTAGGCCAATGCCCAACCACCAACCACTGGGTAGAAGCCCATGATCAAAAGACCACTGAAGACTCCCATAACGCCAGTGAACGTCCAGCGTCGGTCAGTTGTTTTGAATGCACCTACGGCAGAAAGACCTGTCTTACGACCAATAGCGAACTCTGTCAGCATCACGCTAAAGCCGATAAAAATAACAAAGATAAGGTAGATAGCAACGAATGCACCGCCGCCACTCTCACCCGCTGTGTAAGGGAATTTCCATATATTGCCTAAACCGACAGCGGAACCCGCTGCTGCCATTACGAAGCCTAGTTTAGACCCCCACGTATCACGTGGTGCTGCTGTATTAGTTGTAGCCACGCTTTTTCTCCAAAATTAGTTTGTTGTGTATGCATAGAGATAGGCGTCTAAAAAGTTTATGTAAAAATTATTGTACACTTATAAAATAAGCGTTCGACGCACTATGTCTAGAAAGTAAAGCAGCTCCCCTTTAAAATTGGAACCCCAAAAAAGTACATTTATCGCACAAGTGTCGAGTTACGCAGGTTAAATGCTGCTTTTTTATTCAAAAGTTAAAGAATGACCTTATTTTTCACATTAAAATAACAGAATCAGCTGTTATGAAATTTGTTCCTCATATAAGGTCAATCCCACGTCTAAATGGGAAATCTATTCCCCCAACCCACTTTTATGCTTAATATCCTAGAAGGGCATATTACTCTGAGCGTATATGGACAAGTTTTATCACTTTCTTACTTTAGCTAGCATCGGGCTATATTGGTTACTGGTCGCAGGTGTGACCATTCGTGTCGTTTTAAAGCGCCGTGCAGTGAGCGTGTCTTTAGCTTGGCTAATGATCATTTATATCCTTCCCGTTCTGGGTGTCGCGTGTTATTTCCTCTTCGGTGAACTGAACTTAGGCAGAAAACGGGCCGAACGCGCAAAAGAGATGTTTACACCATTCGAGAAGTGGTTCAGTCAGCTTAACGACTGTAACGCGCACAACCCAGAAACGATGGGAAGGCACATCTACCGAATTGATGAACTTTGTAACAACCGCCTTGGTCTTCCCGCATTGAGCGGTAATACATTGTCGCTGCAACAGTCACCTAATGAGATTTTGCATTCCATTATTGAAGACATCGAAAACGCGCAGAGCAGTATTCGAATGGTATTCTACATTTGGCATCCAGGTGGTTTGGCTGACTCTGTCGCTTCTGCGCTTATTCAAGCGGCTAAACGCGGCGTAGATGTCAAGCTATTGCTCGATTCAGCAGGTAGTCCACGTTTTTTCAGAAGTCCTTGGTATCGAATGATGCAGGATGCTGGAATTGAAGTTATTCAAGCGCTAGAAGTGAAGATGTGGCGTATTTTCTTACGTCGTCTTGATCTTCGCCAACATCGCAAGATCATCGTAATTGATGATGAAATTGCTTATACAGGTTCAATGAACTTGGTTGACCCGGCTTACTTCAAGCAAAATAGTGGCGTTGGGCATTGGGTGGATATCATGGTTCGCATTACAGGACCAACGGTAAACGTATTGAGTGCCATCCACTGTTGGGATTGGGAAGTCGAAACTGGCGAACGTCATTTACCAAGACTACCTGAATGCAAGATCGATGAGAGTGAATTCCAACACCCTATTCAGGTTGTGCCTTCTGGCCCAGGTATGCCGGAATATCTGATCTATCAAGTATTAACATTGGCAATAAACCAAGCCAATCGCTCGGTACGAATCACAACACCATATTTCGTGCCCAATGCTGATTTACTCGAAACGTTAAAGATGACAGCACAACGAGGCATTAACGTTGAACTCATTATTCCCCATAAAAATGACTCTATGATGGTGCAATGGGCTTCACGCGCTTTTTATAGTGAGCTCTTGAGTTCAGGGGTCAAGATTTATGAGTTTTATGGTGGTTTGCTGCATACAAAATCTGTCGTAATTGACGACCAATTCTGTTTAGTTGGCACCGTAAACATGGATATGCGCAGCTTGTGGCTGAACTTCGAAGTGACCCTCGCCGTTGATGACGAAGAGTTCACCAAGCAAATGTCTTGGTTACAAGATAGCTATATTAAGCAATCTCACACTGTTGTATTGGAAGAATGGGAGAAAAGGAGCCTATTTTCTCGGTTCTTAGAGCGAGTGTTCTATCTCTTCAACCCACTCCTCTAATACCTCAAATACACAGGCTAAAAAACCTCCAGCGCTACATGCATCCTGCTGGAGGTTTGTTCTTTTAGCTCCCTATCTACACGATACCTCTCGACATCATTACCTGTTCATCTTGGCTGTTATTGGCTGATAGTTGACTTTTCCCTTGCATAACCTACGTCGTCCATGTTTTAAATATTCAAAACCGCAATATTTAAGACAGGGAACTTTTATGTCAGAGGGAAAAAAAACCAAACTCATTACCGCTGGCCGCGATAAAAAGTGGACAAATGGTGTTGTAAACCCACCCGTTCAACGCGCTTCAACCGTGGTATTCAATACCGTTGCAGAAAAGAACCAAGCCACCATTAATCGTGCAAACAAAACATTGTTTTATGGTCGCCGAGGCACCAACACGCACTTTGCTTTCCAAGACGCAATGGTTGAGATTGAAGGTGGAGCTGGTTGCGCGCTTTACCCTTGTGGAACGGCAGCAATTTCAAACGCCATCCTCTCTTTCGTTGAAACTGGCGATCACATTCTAATGGTGGACACTTGTTACGAACCAACTCGTGACTTTTGTAACACCATCATGAAGAAGATGGGTATCGAAACCACCTATTATGACCCAATGATCGGTGAAGGTATCCGAGACTTGATTCAGCCGAATACCAAAGTCCTTTTCTTGGAGTCTCCTGGTTCAATAACCATGGAAGTCCAAGATGTACCTACATTAGCGCGCATTGCCCACGAGCAAGATATCATCGTGATGCTTGACAACACATGGGGAGCAGGCGTGAACTTCTCTCCTTTCGAGCATGGCGTAGACATTTCCATTCAAGCGGCAACTAAGTATATTGTTGGACATTCAGATGTCATGCTAGGTACTGCTGTGGCTTCTGAAAAGTATTGGGATCAGCTTCGTGAACAAAGCTACCTGATGGGTCAGTGCGTTTCTCCTGACGACGCATACCTAGGTCTTCGAGGTATTCGCACGTTGGATGTTCGCCTAAGACAGCACGCAGAAAGCAGTTTAAAAGTCGCTCAGTGGCTCGCTTCTCGCCCAGAAGTTGATCATGTCCGCCATCCAGCTTTAGAAACAAGCCCTGGCCATGAGTTTTTCAAACGAGACTTCACAGGTGGAAACGGCTTGTTTTCATTTGTTCTCAAAACGTCTTATCCAAAAGCGACGACGGCTCTGCTTGATGGTATGAAACACTTCAGTATGGGTTACTCTTGGGGCGGTTATGAAAGCCTCATTCTAGCTAACGAACCTAAGAGCTTTAACAGCCTGAGAACCGTAGCTCATCCACACTTTGAAGGTACTTTGGTTCGTATTCATATTGGCTTAGAAGACGTAAATGACTTGATCGCTGATTTAGAGGCTGGTTTTGCGCGTTATAATGCCTTAACGCTTGAAAAAGAAGCCTCCCTATAACAATGATTGAATCGCCCTGCATTGCGGGGCGTTTTTATAAACCCCTGACTTAATTAGAATTAACTAACATTCACCCCGACCATCAATTAATGTTAATCATTTATGTTGTTTTTCAATTGAGCAGTCACAGAATGAATTAATGTGCCACAAATAGGCTTTCCAAATTTAGAGTTTCTCTCCTACTTTTTATCATTCATAAGAGGTCATACCACAAGGAGATAGTTTTGAAACTCAAATTTATAGCGCTAATGCTTTTTACCTTAATTACCGTCCCAATAACCTCCGTATCCGCTGCAACAGGTTATACCCAAACCAAGTATCCGATTGTTCTGGTTCACGGTTTGTTTGGTTTTGATACCCTGGCAGGCGTTGATTACTTTTTCGGAATACCACATTCCTTAACAAAAGATGGCGCTACGGTTTATGTTGCACAGGTATCCGCGACCAATAGCAGCGAAGTTCGAGGGGAGCAACTGCTTGCTCAAGTCGAAACCTTACTTGCAGCAACAGGCGCAGAGAAAGTCAATCTCATTGGTCACAGTCATGGTGGTCCAACAACGCGCTATGTTGCCTCTGTCCGTCCTGACCTAGTCGCATCAGTTACGAGTATAGGAGGCGTTAATAAAGGGTCTAAAGTGGCAGACTTAGTTCGTGGCACCGTATCTGAGGGTTCGGGTAGTGAGCAGCTCGCGGTAAAACTGGCGCAAGGCTTAACTACTCTTATTAATCTTCTATCAGGTGGTTCTGATCTCGACCAAGACCCTTTAGCCTCACTAGCAGCATTAACCACGGAAGGATCATTAGCGTTTAACCAACACTACCCGGAGGGAGTCCCTACCAGTGAATGTGGTAATGGTGACTTGCTGGCTTCAAATGGCGTTTATTACTACTCATGGACCGGATCATCCACTTTTACAAACGTTTTCGATCCGACCGACGCTGCCATGATGGTACTTGGCTTAGCCTTTGATGGGCCAAATGATGGCTTAGTTGGTGCGTGCAGCACACATTTGGGCAAAGTCATACGTGATGATTATCAAATGAACCATTTGGATGAAATTAACGGCCTACTCGGTATTCATCATCTTTTTGAAACCGATCCAGTCACGCTTTATCGCCAACATGCAAATCGTCTCAAACTTCAAGGTTTATAAGAGGTCATCACAATGAAGAAAGTCGCTCTCACCACTTTTATCCTGCTCTCGATATGTGGCGTGGGAGCGCTTTCTCTGTTGCAAAGCGACAAACAACAAGAGATAACCTCTAACCATTCGCAATCTCAGCAAGATATAGCCGCCGATGTCTCTTCTCCAAAAGATTTCTTCGAATATTCTCTTAGCCGGCTGGGCGAAGAAGATCTCGATACGATCAAAGCGGAAGTCAATGATGACACTTTAGCAAAGCAAACTCTGAATATTGATGCCACACTTTTTCAAGCCTACCTTTCCTACAAGCAAGCACTCACTGCATTAGAGCCTTTTGAGCACAACCACCTAACGCTTGAACAGTTAACCATGCTGAATGAAGCAATACTGAACTTACAGCTTCAATACTTTAACGAGGTGCAGATAACCCAATTGTTTGACGAAGAAAACCGACTTCGCCAGCTTGCATTAGAAAAGCTGACGATCAAAAAACAGGCATCGGATATCGAGAGTCAAACACACCTTCTCAATCAAGCGTTATCAGAACAACCGGATTACATACGAGAAAGTGAACGCAATAACGCATTAGCAGAGCAGCTCGAGCAAGCTTCTCAGCTTGATTCACAAGATAAGTACATCGCCCGTGTTGCTCTGGTAGGAGATGCCGGAGCGCAGAGGCTGCAAAAGCTTGATGAGCAAAGAGCATCATTTGAGACTCAACTCGCCACTTACTTAAAGCAGCGTCAAAATATTCTGAATAGGGATTTTCTAGGGCAAGACGAAAAACAGGCAGAAATCATTGCTTTAAGAAAACAAAGCTTCGATGCCACTCAATGGCGTCGAATCGAAGCTTTGGAACGTATTCATGATAGCCAGAACTAACAACATTAGCTTAATAGCCAAACGTTACTTATTCTGCTTTTTAGGACATCCAACGATATGGTCATCCACCATGCCGACGGCTTGCATGAAAGCATAACAGATGGTTTCACCGACAAACTTGAAGCCTTTCTTTTTTAGGAATTTACTCATGGCTTTGGATTGCTCTGTCGAAACTGGCACGTCACTCATATGTTGCCATTGATTAATGATTGGTTCGCCGTCCACGAACTGCCACAACGCGTCTGATAAACTTCCGTATTCAGCAATTAACGCTTTGGCCGCTTTGGCATTACTGAAAACCGAGTTAATCTTTCCGCGATGCCTCACAACATCGAAGTTTTCCACGATGTATTCAGCGCGTTCTTCATTTCTTTGTTCCAACGCATCTAGGTCGTAGTTCTCGAACGCTTCTCTATACCCTTCGCGCTTTTTAAGAATGGTGATCCAACTAAGCCCGGCTTGCGCACCTTCCAACGTAATAAATTCAAACAGGACTTGGTCGTCATATACTGGCACGCCCCATTCGGAATCATGATATTCGCGCTCTAATGGGTGATTCATCGCCCACGCACACGTTTTTTGTTCTGTCATTATTCTTCCTTAAAAAGCGCCTCTAACTGATGAGCTAGAGGCGCGATATTTTTCATCGTTATATCAGTAGCACTAAGCCTGTTTCGGTACTGCCACTTTATGGAACAAACGATACAACACTGGCACGACAATCAGTGTCAGGACTGTCGCAAAACCCAAACCAAACATAATCGTAACCGCCATTGGTTTGAAGAAAATATCTGGCAACAGTGGGATCATACCAAGGATCGTCGTGATAGCTGCCATACAAACGGGACGGACGCGACTTACCGCAGCATCAACAACCGCGTCATAAGCCTCTTTACCGGACTTCATTTCAATTTCAATTTGGTCCAGTAATACGATGCCATTTTTGAGCACCATTCCCGATAAGCTTAAGAAGCCGAGCAATGCCATAAAACCAAACGGCGTGTTGAGCGCCAACAAACCGGTAGTGACACCAATTAACGCCAGCGGCACGGTAAGCCAAACAATGAGTGGCTCTTTGATAGAGTTAAATAGGAATACAGTGATCAAGAACATGAACAAGTACCCCATTGGCATGGTAGTAAACAGCGACTCTTGAGCATCACCAGAAGATTCGTATTCACCACCCCACTCTAGTGAATAGCCAGGAGGCATTTGAATCGCTTCGATTTGGGGCTGTAAACGTTTTTGCAACGTCGATGCGGTTTCTTCACCTAGAATATCAGGGTCTGCCATCACAGTGAGCATACGCTTACGGTTCTTACGTACGATGATAGGATCCTCCCAACGCATGTCGTAACCCATTGTGACTTGTTGAAGTGGGATAAACTCACTCTGTGCTGGACTCCATATTTTCATGCCTTCGATGTTACGAATATCAATGCGCTCATCTTCTGGTAAACGAGCCACGATAGGCATGAGCGTCGTGCCGTCTCGGTAAAGGCCTATCGTCGTTCCAGAGAATGACATGGACAAGAAGTCATCGACATCTGATTTTGTAATGCCATAGCGACGTGCCTGACTCTCGTTAAACTGCGGTTCAAGAACTTGGGTTCGTTCACGCCAATCATGCCTGATATTTGTTGCCTGAGGATCGGCGTACATGATGTCCTTGACCTGAGCGGCTATCGTACGAAGGACGGTTGGATCTGAACCAATAATGCGCGCTTCAATTTTTGCACCACCACCAGGGCCTAACTCAATCTGTTTGAGCTTGTAATTGATTTCTGGGTAGTTGGCTTTTAAATACTCTCGAAACTTCGCCATTAATGGTTTTAACGCTTCGTAGTTTTCCATACGAGTGGTTATCTCACCATAAGCCGCATAACTTTTCTCTGGCGCGTACGTTAACATGAAGCGCTGTAAGCCTTTACCCGCGGTCGTCGTGATATGGTCAACATGCTCTTGCTTAGCTAACCAACTTTCTAACTCTTTAAGCGTTGTGTTGGTTGCTCGAACATCAGTTCCTTCTGGCATCCATACATCTAACTGAAAAATCGGCGTTGTCGAAGATGGGAAAAACGCTTGCTTCACAAAGGTGAACCCGTAAACACTTGCCGCTAATCCCACAATCAGCACCACAACGGTAAACCAAGCACGACGCATACAAAACTGAAGAAACTTTTTATAAATAACGAAAATAACCCCGTTATATGGATCATTTTCTTCCCCTTCACCTTGTTTAATCTTCTGGCCTTTAAAGAAGATGTCAGCAAAGAATGGTGTCAACGAGATAGCGGTAAACCAGCTCAACATTAAAGAGATCAGCAGAACCGTAAATAAAGTGCCACAGTATTCGCCCGTCGAGTCTTCAGACAGTCCAATTGGCGCAAATGCAGTTACCGCAATCACAGTTGCCCCAAGTAATGGCCACTTTGTTTGGGTAACAATGTCGGTCGCTGCTTGGAGTCGAGTTCGCCCTTTTTGAGTACCAATCAAAATCC
Source organism: Vibrio sp. 2130-1 (assembly GCF_033339515.1). Taxonomy (NCBI): domain Bacteria; kingdom Pseudomonadati; phylum Pseudomonadota; class Gammaproteobacteria; order Vibrionales; family Vibrionaceae; genus Vibrio; species Vibrio sp. 2130-1. The sequence goes on along the minus strand of NZ_JAWOUT010000002.1, from coordinate 240,748 downwards.
CCTCAACCACAACGATTGCATTGTCCACCAGCATACCTAACGCGATAACCAAGGCACCTAATGAAATCCGCTGCAAATCTATCGCGAGATACTTCATGAAAATGAACGTACCCAATACCGTCAGCAGCAAGATTAAACCGATAAGTAGCCCCGAACGTAGCCCCATAAAGAACAGAAGTACGATAATAACGATACCGACTGCTTGAGCTAAGCTCACAACAAAACCGCTAACCGATTTATCCACCTCTTTAGGCTGACTGTAAATTTCCGAGATTTCGATACCGACAGGTTGTTGGTACTTTAGCTCGGCAAGGCGATGATCAAACGCTTTTCCGACTTCAACCACATTGACGCCTTCAGCAAAAGAAACGCCGACGTTTAGTGCAAGACTTCCGTTAAAATTAATAATATTACTCGGTACTTCTACATACCCGCGTTTTATTTCCGCCACATCTTTCAAGAAAATGAGCCCCTGAGCGCCCGACTCAGTAATCAACAAATCACCCAGCTCCTCCACACTCTGGAACTCGCCAGTCGGCTGAATTCTGATGTACTCGTCACCAATTCTGATCGCTCCTGCGTCAGAAACCACGTTTTGCGTCGAAAGAAGATTAAACACGGTATCCGGAGCAAGACCTATACTGCTCAGCTTTTTCATCGATACTTCGATGAAAACTTGTTCTTGCTGTTGCCCGGATACCGAAACTTTACTCACGCCATCAACCAGTTCGAGCTCTCGGCGTAAGTAATCGACGTAATCCAGTAGCTCTTTATAGCTATAACCGTCGCCAGTCACCGCTAACAAAATCCCGTAAACATCACCAAAATCATCGATCACTTGAGGTTCATTCACACCTGGAGGCAACGTCCCTTTAAGGTCGTTCACTTTACGGCGCAACTCATCCCAAATTTGTGGTAGATCATCAGGGCCATAATTGTTCTTCATCGTGACCGTGATTTGAGATAATCCCCGGCTAGAAATCGAATTTACTTCATCAACATAAGTAAGCTGCTGAATCGCTTTTTCGATTGGGTACGTCACTTCTTCTTCGACTTGTTGCGGTGTCGCACCAGGGTAAGAGGTCACTACCATCGCATCTTTAATAGTAAAAGCAGGGTCCTCAAGACGCCCTAAACCAAAGAATGCGGCGATACCACCAATCAAAAATATCAGTGCGACCATCCAACTGATGACGCGATTTCGGATGAAGTACGCAGCAATACCGGTCACATCATCATCACTTTGAGGCACTGATTTATTAAGATCGCTCATAGACCGACCTCCTGCGTAGCCATTTCCTGTATCACTTCCACTTTCATGCCATCCCTTAATCGAGAAACACCGGCAATCACGACTTTGTCTTTGAGCATGAGACCATCAAGGATTTGAATGGACGTTTTAGATGCCTTACCTGCTCGCACCTGTTTGCGCGATACCGTATTGTCGTCATTCAGTACCCAAACAAATTTGTTTTCGCGCCCCAGCTCGTCACCATCCGCATTAAAAATGGCTTCGATAGGAACATTAATTCCTAGGTTGAGATCAAGCCCAACATTCTCGTCTTTAGAAGTTACCTCAACAGCCATACCATCTAGGATGTACTCTTCTTCCGGCATAGGAAGCGACAGTGTGACAGTAAACGTACCTGTTGTTGGGTCGGGTTCGGTTGTAAATTCTTTTACCGTCGCGTTATATTCGTTACCACTGGGCACGCGCACTAATGCTTTGATCGCGGTAAGCCTTTCTTCCGTTGGCGGTTGGTTCACATAGAGGCGGTCAGGAAGCTGAATCAACACTTCGACTCGCTCCAAGCTGTGAATATTAACGATATGCTGTCCGACTTGAACATTTTCGAATTGGTCGATATTAACTCGCGAAATAACCCCATCCACGGGCGCTTTTAAGGCAGTAAATGATAGACGAAGTTTGGCTAACTGAAGCTCAGCTAAGGCGATTTGTCGTTGTGCTGCAATTTCATCAAACTGAGACTTAGCTAATAGGCCTTTATCAACCAAAGGGCGTGAGCGGCGATACTGACTGTCGACAACAGAAAAACGCGCACTCGCATTATCTACATCCAACTCATAGTCCGTGGGATCTAGCGTTGCAATAACATCACCCTTCGTGACTTTGTCGCCCTCTTTTACCATGATGCTGCTGACTTCTCCTGCCACTCTGAAGCTCAAATGAGAGCGATCCGCTGCATTCGCAACCGCAGGGAAGTACAAGTTGTCATCCACCTTGTTTCCCGCTAATGACGTAACTCTAACTCGTGGCGTTTCGAGCTCTTTTTCTGGCGCCTTATCCCCACAGCCAACGAGAAAAAGCGTTGAAAGTAAAGTCGCTAGAGAGATGACTCCTTTCATATTACAACCCTCTTTCCTTAATCCACGCTCTTACCTTAATTCCGGGTTCAATTACACTGACACCCGAGATAATGATTTGGTCGCCATCGTTAAGCCCAACTAACACTTGATTTTTGTCATTCATCTCAATTGCGGCTTTGGACACAATGCCTTGCTCATCGACACGCCAAACGTATGTTTTGCCGTTCTCTTCTAGCAACGCGGAGTTAGGAATCTTTGTCGCTCCTGCACTTTTGGACAGGAGGTAAGCATTGCCAGACATTCCCGGCAAAAGGCCTATTTCTGCTGGCCGCTCCATGACCATCGTGACTTTGTAACTGCCCGTTTTAGGGTCGGCTTCTGTATCGATTTCCTGAAAGGTTAAGTCAAAGGCTCGCTCGGGGAACGCATCAAATATCATTCTGGCAGAGACATCGCTCCCCTGCGTGTAACGATTTAGAAGATAGTCTGGGATTTGGAATATCACTTTGAGGAGTTGGTTGGACTGAATATTCATCACCCCTTCTTTCGCGGCAACATATTCATGGTTTTCTGCTGGAATGTACGAAATAGTGCCATCATATGGCGCGACAAGTTTGGTATATCTTAAGTTTGCCTTTGCTTGATTCCATTGAGCTTTTGCTGAGTTGTGATTCGCTTTTGCCTCATCAAAATCTTGCTCAGATACTACTTGGTCTTTACGTAGCTTTTGGTATCGCTTGTATTGCACATCTGCGAGCAAAAAATTTGCCCGAGCTTGCTGTTCGAGCAGAGAATATTCATCTGGGTTTAATGACGCCAAAACATCACCTTTACTAACGACTTGACCTTCATTCACTTCTATCGTTTGAAGAAGCCCAGGAACTCGAAATGTCAGTACTGCTCTATCGCCAGCTTCCGTCGTGGCAGGAAAATGTCGCTCAAACTGGGCATTGCCAACAGATACTGTAAATAGCTTCGCAGGACGCGATTCAGGTTCAGGAACAGGAGGAAGTTCTTTACCGCACCCCGACAAGACAGCCGAGATGGCAATAGGAATGAGCAATTTTCTCATTACATTCATCCATAAAAATTGGGGGATTATTTTTAAAGTAGATGAATTTTGAACGAACTTCCAGAGCAGAAAAGATTAATAGTGCTTTAAAATTAGTAATTTGTGATAAAAAAGCAGGCTTTATGCCTGCTTCAGTTAAATCTTCTTTGGATACAAAATGCCTAGAGCTTACTGAATTCTCTGTTCACCCTATATGTATCAGACGTAACATACGCTTCCATGTTACGAATTTTGCCATCAAGACGGTCAAAATCCCTTTCCAACACACTGAGCAGTTGATCAGGGCTTTGCCCTTTCTGCCAAGGCTTACTTTTGAGCGTATGCTCTTGCTGCGCTCTGATATTTTCAGAATACGTTACTGGTTGCTTTTCTAACATAAACGCCATCGCGATATACGCTAACAATACCAAAAACGTACCACCTAACAGCGCTGCAGAAATCACTACAATACGAATCAACCAAACTTCTGCACCAAAGTAGTTGGCAATTCCGGCGCAAACACCGGAGATTTTGCCATTTACTGGATCACGATACAGTTCTCGATTATTCATACTTTCGTCTCCATGTTGGTGACTCAGCATCCAAGATGCGCTCCAATGTATCAACTCGGGACTGCATCGCTTCCGCTTTTTCAGATAGTACCTGAAGGCGCTCTAAATCTTGGCTCGACAGTGCACTATCTGTTTTGCGTTTGCTGCGATAGTGTAAGAAGAGCCATAGTGGAGCGACAAAGATTAAAAAGACAATCACTGGTCCTGCTATAAAAAATGCCGACATAAATGGCTCCTTTCTTATTTATCTTTCGATGACATCTGTTCTTTCAGTTTTGCCAACTCTTTTTCAATTTCGTCTTGTGCCTGCAACTCTGCAAACTCTTGTTCTAGCGATTTAGCATTACCAGTTTGAGCATACAGGTCTGCTTCCGCTTCCATTTCATCCACTTTACGTGAGTACTGCTCAAATTTCGCCATCGCTTCATTAGTGCGGCTAGTGTGCAGGTGTTTTTGCACATCACGACGGTTAGATGCAGTTTGGTTACGAATTGCTAGTGCTTGCTGTTTTGCGCGCGTTTCGGCAATTTTGCTTTCCAACTTACCAATCTCGCCAGTAAGCTTATCGATCGTTTCTTCCACTAAGGTTTGCTCAGTGTGGAGGCCTTTAATCACTTGCTCTAGCTTTTGCTTTTCAATTAACGCTGCACGAGCTAGATCTTCACGCTCTTTCACTAATGCTAAGCTCGCTTTTTGGCCCCATTCGCCAATTTGCTCTTCTAACGTTTCAACCTTACGAGCCAACTCTTTCTTGTCTGCAATCGCTTTAGCCGAGTTAGTACGCACTTCAACAAGTGTGTCTTCCATTTCTTGAATGATAAGACGGATCATTTTTTCAGGATCTTCCGCCTTGTCCAGTAATGCACTGATGTTTGAGTTAACGATATCTGCAAATCGAGAAAAAATACCCATAACGGAACTCCTCTTTTTTCCTATTAAAACTCGACAAGGTGGTGATTAACCTTGTGTCTCCCTGAATATATAACAAGTAACGTGCCAACTTATAATTTTCTTTTAAATCAGAGCGTTATTCATTTTGTTGTCGTTACACACTATTGTGCTATGATGTTTTTCACCAACTGTTGGTGAAATTTACCAACTCTATCTCTAAATCATGGCTCGGCTGTTAAATAAGAAGGACTTTATGAAGCAAAACCTGATTGGTGAATCACCTGCTTTTCTCGCTGTACTAGATAAAGTATCACAACTTGCACCCATTGAGCGCCCTGTCCTCATCATTGGTGAACGAGGTACGGGTAAAGAACTCATCGCTCAGCGTTTGCATTATTTATCAAGACGTTGGGATAAGCCACTACTATCACTCAACTGTGCGACATTAAGCGAAGGGCTAATAGATTCCGAATTGTTTGGACATGAATCCGGCTCCTTCACGGGCTCTAAAGGTAAGCATAAAGGGCGTTTCGAGCGTGCCGAGGGCGGTACTTTGTTCCTTGACGAACTGGCAACCGCACCACTTTTAGTTCAAGAAAAGCTATTACGTGTCATTGAATATGGTGAATATGAGCGAGTTGGCGGTCATACCGCTCTCAATGCGGATGTTCGACTTGTTTGTGCAACCAATGCCGACCTACCAAAATTGGCAGAGCAAGGTGATTTTCGTGCAGATCTGCTCGACAGGCTAGCCTTCGATGTCATTATGTTACCGCCTCTTCGCGAGCGCAAAGAAGACATTCTCTCTTTAGCAGAGCACTACGCGATGAAAATGTGTCGTGAACTGCAACTGGAATACTTTGTCGGTTTTACCCCAAAAGCGCAGCAGTCGCTTATTGAATATGAATGGCCCGGTAACGTCCGCGAACTAAAAAACGTGATTGAACGAGCGATTTACCAACATGGTCTGAATGCTCACCCAATTGATGAACTGGTTTTCAATCCTTTTGAAACGGTTTGGCACAGCGCGCTTGGCCATAGTGCAAAACAAGCAGAACAACAAGAAGAGGAAGCATCAAGCAACACCATCCAATTCCCTCTAGACTATAAACAATGGCAAGAGGAACAAGATATCCATTTACTCAATCGTGCATTGGAAGAAGCCAAGTTTAATCAACGACAAGCAGCCGAGCTACTTGGCTTGAGCTATCACCAATTACGAGGGATGGTTAGAAAATATGGTTTGGTCGGACAAAGCTAACTTGACCGAGAGTACTCAATCAATACACGAGCTCGTGACTGCGCTCTAATTCGCATGCATTTATGGCATAACACCTTACAGTGTATGGATTTTATGTTTGGAGCGAGTTCACAAAGGTGATAAATTAGCGAGATCATTTTCGCTTGTTAGCTTTGAAAGAGTAAGATCAAACGAAACGAGCAAGATCCAATGAACATTTCATATTATGAATGCTTTTATAAGATTATCGCTGAGCCTTATTGGGATTAGCCTACTTACCGCTTGTGGCGATGAAATTGACCACAATGATATTCGCAAAGCTGGCTTTGTGTTTTGCGGACAGGGTAAGCCGACCACGTTTAACCCTCAGCTTATTGATAGCGGTATTACCGCAGAGGCTCTGAGCCCACAGCTGTACGATACGCTGCTCACGCTCGATCCTAAATCACATCAGCCCGTGGCAAGCATCGCCGAGAGTTGGTCAGTAAATGAATCAGGGACGGAATACACGTTTAAGCTTAAACGTGGTGTTCAATTCCAAACCACGCCTTGGTTCGCACCCACTCGCCCATTGAATGCAAAAGATGTGGTATTTAGCTTCAAGCGAATCATCGATGTAGACCATCCTTTTCACCAAGTAGGTGGTGGTTTTTATCCATGGTTTGCAGGGTTAGATTTTCAAAACCTACTCCAAGACGTGGTTGCAATAGATGAGCATACGGTAAGGTTTACGTTATCTCAGCCAAACTTTTCTTTCTTGGCCAATATTGCCACCAGCCATGCGGTTATCTTGTCTGCGGAGTACGGACAGCAATTGGCAGCAAAAGATCATAAAGAAGAAATCGACCAACTTCCTATCGGTACCGGCCCTTATCAATTAAAAGAGTACCAAGTGAACGATTTGATTCGATTAGAGAGTCATTCTAATTACTGGAAGTCACCAGCAAAAATGGAACAAGTGGTGTTCGATATCTCTCACAGAGGCACGGGTACACTAGCTAAACTTTTAAGAAACGAGTGTGACGTACTCTCTTCACCTATTTCGAGCCAAATACCTGTCATTCAAGAAAATGACAACCTTGAGCTGACGGCTACACCAGCTAACAACGTTTCCTTTATTGCGATAAACACAGAAACCACCGCGCTGAGTGATGCTCGAGTTCGCCAAGCACTTAACTTAGCGATCAACCGTCAAAATATTTTAGATTCGGTTTACTACGGAACTGGCTCCCAAGCTTATACTTTGCTACCACCTAATTCATGGGCTTATCAAAAAGATAGCGTAAAAATTCGTTATGACCGGAATTATGCATTGGCACTACTTCGAGATGCAGGCTACGAAGACGGCCTAGAATTGACCATGTGGGTACCACTTGAACCACGTGCTTTTAACCCAAGCCCTCGTAAGACTGCGGAGTTAATCCAAGCGAATTTTGCCGATATTGGGGTTAAATTAACGCTACTGACCGATGATAGGTTTGAACGTGTGGATTTGGAGAACATCAACGATATCGATTTACTTTTAACAGGTTGGATTGGTGATACCGGGGATCCTGACAACTTTTTCCGCCCTTTATTATCTTGCGAGTCTGACCGCGTTGGCCTTAACGTGTCCATGTGGTGTAACGATGACTTCGATTTCTTGCTCGATTTGGCGTTAGAAACTCAAGAACCGCGTTACCGTTTGAACCTATATCGCCAAGCACAGAACATTTTGAATCAAGAGTTCCCGGTTATTCCTCTGGCGCATGGCGTGCAGTTCCGTGTGCACGACAAATCGCTGACAGGCTTCAAATCAAGCCCTTTTAATGCCCAACCGTTTGATAGAGTTGAGAGAATTCACTGATGTTTTGGTATACCGTTCGACGCTTTAACCTATTTATCATCACTTTGATGATCCTTACATTAGTAGGTTTTTCTCTGCTTCGCCTTGACCCTCTCTCGCACTGGGCAAACGTTGATTTTTGGTCTGGCTGGCAAACTTACTTAATCAACCTTTCTCAACTCGATTTTGGCATAAGTAAAAACGGCAATGCGATTTACGACGAGCTCGCCGTTGTATTCCCAGCCACTTTGGAATTGTGTTTCTTTGCCTTTTTGGTGTCCCTTTTGATCGGCATTCCACTTGGAACCGTGGCTGGGATGAAGCAAGGTAAATGGCTCGATACCAGCATTTCATTCATGTCAATGTCTGGTTATTCCGCCCCAATTTTTTGGGTGGCTTTGTTACTTATCATGGTTTTTTCATTAGAGTACCAACTCTTTCCAGTGGCAGGACGATATGACCTGCTTTACGAAATTGATCATGTAACCGGATTTGCCATTATCGACGCATTCATGGCGAAAGGTGAATACCGCGCTCACGCACTGCAAAGCGTTATTGAGCATATGGTGCTGCCATGTTTGGTGCTTGCTTTGGCTCCAACCACCCAGGTTGTCGGACTAATGCGCTCCTCGGTAGCGGAAGTGATGAGCCAAAACTACATCCGTGCAGCGAGAATCAAAGGTCTTTCTAACCGCGAAATCGTAACTCAACATGTATTGCGGAATGCGATACCGCCTATCATTCCCAAAGTTGGTGTTCAACTTTCGAGTATGATTACCTTAGCTATCATCACGGAGTCTATTTTTAACTGGCCAGGTATTGGTCGTTGGCTTTTAGATGCGCTAGCAAGCCAAGACTATGCATCTATCCAAGCTGGCGTGATGGTACTTGCGACTTTGGTTCTTACCGCTAACATACTCTCGGATTTGATTGGCGCGATGATTAACCCTTTAGTTCGAAAGGAATGGTATGCTAACAAATAACGTTTATCAGGAAGAGCGCATTCCAACTCAGTTTGAGCGTTTTTGGCGAAGCTACCGCGCCAACGGACTAGCCATGTTTGGCTTGTGGTGCTTGGTGTTTATCGTCCTTATTACCATTTTTGCGCCCCTACTTGCACCATTTGACGCCCAAGCACAGTCAGGTGAGTTGCTTGTGCCGCCATCATGGGCCCCAGCAGGAACGGTTGATTACTTTTTGGGGACCGATGACTTAGGTAGAGATATTCTTTCGCGCCTGATTATGGGCTCTCAGCTAACATTTGGCGCTGCTGTCGCCATCACCGCAATTGCTGCCGTTGTAGGCTGTTTAATTGGCGTATTGGCAGGTATGACGAAAGGCTTACTGTCGAGTACTCTCAACCACTTGCTCGATACCGTCATGTCGATCCCGTCGCTCTTATTAGCAATCATTTTTGTGGCATTTCTCGGCTTTGGTGGGTTCAATATTTTACTCGCAATCTGCTTAGCTTTGATTCCGCGTTTTATTCGCTCTGTTTATATCGCAGTCCACACCGAAGTTGAAAAAGACTACATAATGGCAGCACGCCTTGATGGCGCTAATGATTTCTACTTACTGTGGAGTTCAATTCTTCCTAACATTCTGACGGTCATTGCCGCTGAAATCACACTCGCGCTGTCTGCTGCGATTTTAGATATTACGGCACTGGGTTTTCTTGGCCTAGGCGCACAGGCCCCAAGCACCGAGTGGGGAGCAATATTAGGTGACTCTGTCGAGCTTATTTATATTGCACCTTGGACAGTGACCCTACCCGGCCTGACCATCATGTTTACTGTTATTACCCTAAACTTAGTAGGTGAAGGTGTACGTCAAGCGCTTAATGCGGGGATCGAATAATGCCGTTGTTAGATATTCGACATTTGACCATTGAGATCGAAACACCTCAAGGGTTGGTCAAAGCCGTTGACCGAATGAGCCTAACTTTGAACGAAGGCGAAATTCGTGGTCTTGTAGGTGAGTCTGGTTCAGGGAAAAGCTTAGTTGCAAAAGCGATTGTCGGGGTAAGTAAAGATAACTGGCGCATCACCGCAGACCGTATGCGCCTTGGCAATATTGACTTGCTTCAGCTTACACCAAAAGAGCGTCGGCGCGTCATTGCTCGTGATATTGCGATGATTTTCCAAGAACCTTCAACTTGTCTTGACCCTTCAGAGGAAGTCGGGCGTCAATTGATTGAATCCATTCCATCTCGCGCATTTGAAGGGAAATGGTGGGAGCGATTTAAATGGCGTAAAAAACAGGCCATCGCGCTTTTGCATAAAGTGGGTATTAAAGATCACAAGCGTTTAATGGGTAGCTACCCTTATGAACTGACTGATGGTGAGTGTCAAAAAGTCATGATTGCCATGGCGATAGCGACCAAACCAAAGTTGCTGATCGCAGATGAGCCAACCAACGACTTAGACCCGATTACTCAATCGCAAATTTTGCGTCTGTTGAGCCGCATGAACCAACTTAATAACACAACCATTTTGCTTATCGGCCACGACTTAGCGACCATAACACAGTGGGCAGGACGTATTACGGTAATGTATTGTGGTCAGTCGGTGGAGTCTGCCGATACCAGTAAAATCATTGCGGCACCCAAGCACCCGTACACCGATGCCTTGCTTAAAGCGATGCCTGACTTTAATGATTGGGTACCACACAAGCAAAAACTCCAATCCCTACCGGGCTCGATTCCGCCATTGCAGCATCTGCCTATCGGTTGTCGCCTCGGACCACGTTGCCCGTATGCGCAGAAACAATGTGTAGAAATTCCACACACCAGACGAATTAAGAATCATAAATTTAACTGCCACTTTCCATTGAACACGGAGAAAAAGTCATGAGTGCGTTACTTGAAGTCGATAATTTATCGAAGCAATTTGTTACGCGCTCCCGTCTGTTCAAACGTCAGGTTAATGAGGCAGTTAAACCGGTAAGCTTTACTTTAGAGCCAGGACAAACTATTGGTTTTATTGGTCAAAACGGGTCAGGAAAATCCACACTAGCTCGTATGCTTGCTGGCGTTGTTGAACCAAGCTCCGGAGAGATCCGTGTGAATGGCGAACGATTGGAGCACAAAGATTACGCGACACGCTGCAAGCTCATCCGCATGATTTTCCAAGATCCAAACACATCGTTAAACCCACGTATCCAGATTGGTCGTATTTTAGAAGGTCCGCTAAAGCGAAATACCAACATGCCGCCAGATGCGCGCATGCAGCGTGTAAAGAACACCCTGCTCCGCGTAGGATTGCTGCCTGAGCACGCCTATTTTTATCCACAAATGCTAGCTGCCGGTCAAAAACAGCGCGTGTGTTTGGCTCGTGCACTTATTCTTCAACCTTCCATCATTGTCGCTGATGAGGCGTTAAACGGTTTGGATATGGCAATGCGCTCGCAGATCATTAACTTATTCCTCGAGTTGCAAGAAGAGATGGGATTGTCATTTGTGTACGTGTCTCAGCACATTGGCATTGTTAAGCATATTACTGATAAAGTGATGGTGATGCATGAAGGTGAAGTGGTCGAGTTTGGCGAGACCAACCAAGTACTGACTCATCCCGAGCATCCTATTACTCAACGACTAGTCGAAAGCCACTTTTATAAAGCGCCAAGCCATCAAACAAAATAGCTTATCAAAGATGTAATCGTGCAAATGTAAAGAAGCCTGCTTTAACGCAGGCTTCTTTATTGCATGGGTACTAATCAAAGAACTAACGGCGGCTCGCTTGTTTGCGCAGTTCAAAATCAAACTCGTCAGGAAACAATACGACCCCTTCTTCATTTTGATTTGGGAATACAACAATCGATAGCTCGTCATCCTCTAGACCAGAGGTCCAACGGCTGTGCCACTTGTTTAAAGAGATCGCCTCAGGCTCGCAATCTTCCCAATCACCATTCGCCCATTGCAAAGCAAATTCTTCGTTTGGCCATACTGGTACACAATCATCATCTTCTGTATTTAACATGACACAGCCATGTTCGTCTTTCAGAATCCAAACCTTACGATTCGCCACAATCTCTTTTACGCAGTACTTTAAACGTTGCTCTTCGTTGTAGCGATTAATGGTATCCATCTGCTCTTGGGTCAGTTGCTCAGACATATTCGTCTCCTATTTCCCATAGAAAAATGCCCGCAGCTAGGCGGGCATTTAAAGTATATGCTAGAAAATTAAGCTAGCTCAGTTTGAAGCCAAGGCCAACCTTGCTTCTTACGGCTTAGCGTGTTTTCCATCATTAGCATGCCGTCTTTTTCGTGCTTAACAAGCTTCTCAGCCCACTCACCTTTGTATAGAAGACGAGTTTGAGCAGTCGTGATGTCTGTTAGCATTACAGCAGCGAACGCTAGGTTATCTTTCTCACAACGAGATTCTAGGTCTGCTTCTAGTGCTTCGATCATACCGTCAACTTGCTCAAGAGTTGCAAGTTCAACCTGACCAACCACTACGTCACGACCGTTGAATGGGTAACCTTTAAGGTCTTTCTCAACAAGCTCAGCCGCTGATAGACCTTCGATGTTTGTTTTAGCAATTAGAAGATCTTTAGTGAACGCGTCAACATCTTGTACGTCTGCGATTGCCGCTAGTTCAGCAACGGCATCTTTGTCTTTTTGTGTACAAGTTGGAGAAGCAAAACCTACTGTGTCAGATAGAATTGCTGACATCATTAGCTTAGCAATTTGTGGAGTAATCGCGTGACCTTCAATCTTGAACATGTTGAATAGAACAGTGTTGGTACAACCAACAGGCCAGATCCATGCTTCCATTGGGTTTACTGTCATCACGTCACCTAGACGGTGGTGGTCAACAATACCCGCAATTTCAGCTTCTGCGATATCGTCTGGTGCTTGTGCTAGATCTGAGTAATCTACTAGCCAAACGGTCTCACCCGCAACTGATGTGCGAAGCTCAGGAACTTCAGCGCCAGCAACTTCTAGGATGTGCTGAGTTTCACGGTTGATTTCGCCTTGGCGAATTGGCATAGCTTCAACGCCACGCGCTTTTAGAAGTTCAGTTGCAACGAGTGCACTACAAATACTGTCACTGTCTGGGTTCTTATGACCTACAACTAGAATCATGTTTCTTCCTATTCAAGTCAATTTTATACGCCGCCTAATACAGTTAATTAGGGCGTGTTTGCTCACAAAGGCCGATACTTTACCTGATTTCAGAGAGTTTGACACGAAGAAAAGTTCACAATGCTATTGCGAATAAATCTCACTTACATATAATGATAATTATTCCTATTTGCATTTGAGTAAACGATGAACGCGACCCAATTATTACACTCTGCACAACAGTTGTTTCAGCCTACTCAGTTTCGTTTAGCTTATAAGCGATTGCTGATCCCTATCGTCATGCTCATTTTGCTAGGCAATGAAAATACACGTGACGTTGCCGTACAGACGCTATCCGACTCATTCTGGGCGGTGTCATGCTATGTTGCTGCCACATTGGCTATTTATCATTATCTTTCAAACTTTATGTCGAAAACCAATCGAATTACCGAGCTATATCATCGCTCGCGTAATCATCAGGTTTTCTTTGCTTCTTTGTTGGGTGCTTTGCCTGGCTGTGGTGGCGCTATTGTTGTGACAACGCAATTTATTAGTGGCCGAGTGGGATTTGGTGCGATTGTCGCGGTACTTACTTCAACAATGGGTGACGCTGCCTTTTTACTTCTTGCCGCCAAGCCAAGTGTTGGATTAGGCGTGGTTGGATTAGGCATTATCGTGGGTACTCTTTCAGGGTTAGTCGTTAATGCTTTTCATGCTGATAACTTTCTGCGACCAGAACCAAAAGAAGCACCTCAGACACATGCTTGTTGCCAACACCAGACAGACCGACACACACCCCTTGAACAACGTGCAATCAATCTACAAGGCGCATTTTGGAAATGGCTTATTGTGCCTGCTAGTGTCGTTGCTGTGTTAATGTCTTTCCAAATAGATATTAATCAGCTGTTGTCTTTGCAGACCAATACCATTGAATGGCTAGGCGCTATCTTCGCGGTGATCACAATGTCGTTGTGGGCGATGACAAAAGAGCTCGGCGATTATCAGTCAACGGTCTCTGAAGATGAAAAAATCGTGGACTCACATCCGATTCAAAAAGCAGCACAAGATACGAATTTCGTCAGTGCTTGGGTGATCGTTGCTTTTCTGGCGTTTGAGCTGACAACCTATTTTTCTGGACTCGACCTTGTAGAAACCTTTTCTCATTGGGGAATTTGGATGCCATTAGCTGGCCTAGCCATTGGTATGTTGCCTGGTTGCGGACCGCAAATTTTAGTCACTAGCCTATACATTTCTGGTGCAGCGCCACTTTCTGCGCAACTGGCCAATGCGATTTCTAACGATGGTGACGCCCTATTCCCCGCCATTGCAATGGCACCGAAAGCTGCTTTGGTCGCGACAATTTATTCGTCCATTCCTGCGTTTATTGTTGGATACGGGTATTACTTTTTATTCGAGTTCTAACGCCCAGAGCATCAAAACGAGAAAGGAGCCGCAATAGGCTCCTTTCTTGATCTCGGTATTGGGCGATTTACTTCACGCTATGCTGTAACGATCGCTTTCGCATTGAGCCCTTTATCAACGCTCACCATTAACAACTGGCAAGGTTCTTGGTTTAGCTTTTCCCCTGTCCAGTAATCATACCAGTCCACCGGTTGATCAGACGTCAGCGTAAATTCCATCGCTCCGTAACTCGCATAATTAAACAAACAATGGAGGTCATTCTTCGTCGTTAGTTTTAAAAACGCGTGATTTAAACTCAAAGCGGTAAACTTTGCAGATTGTTGGTTACGTTGTTGACGTAACATGAGCTTAGACAGTGTCTTCTTAGCAAACGGCGTAATCTCAGGGAGCGGGTCACCAGACAGCAGCAAACCACCACTCGCTAATAACACCGTGCGATGAAATTCATACTCTTCTCTGGATGCAGATTGATTAGCTAATGAAGTGAACGTGGCGCAATCCGGGTCAATTTGCCACAATTTTCGATGCTGCCAACTACGGTAAAAGGTTTCTTTGGCTATCTGCTCGAATCGACGACTATGACGCTCTACATCGTCAGAAACACGCATTGCATCCACAAGTCCCAGAGATGGCCACATTGGCGCGTTACAGCCTAACAGCCATGCATCCCCTGCCCCTTTAGCGATCGCTTCCATACCCATGCGGTAGGCTTCTACACCGGTGACACCCGATTGGCTTCGTTTACCTTTTAACGTGCCCCAGTAGTTTGCGTCTAATTTGAATAGCTCAACGCCCCACTCTTGACGCATAACAGAGACCACATGAGTTAGGTGATCTTGCACTTCAGGGTTTGAAGTATCGAGAATGTACCAAGGCGTGCATCGCCAACCACCGTATGTGACATCTTCTGCTTTAAGTAAGCCACCATCCTTGTGGCGAACAAACCAATCTGGATGCTGTTTGAAGATCTCCGACTCAGGCTGTGCAATGAAAGGCGCCATCCAAATCGCCGGCTTTTTGCCTTTTGCACGGATACTATGAATGAGCTCTTTCACACCACCAGAAAACTTATCCGATGGGATTAACCAATCGCCCATAAAGGCTTGATAGCCATCATCCAGAAGTACCCACTCTAGGTCTTCGAGCTTATCTTGCATGCAATCAACGTTCTGCATGATGTTTTGCTCTGTCACGTCTGCGTAGTACGCATACCACGAACACCAACCAACAGGCGCATCTTGTGTCACACCTTGGCGAACAGGATGATGCTCTGCAATCATCTCGCCATAGGTTTGATAAAGCTCGGACAGCGATTGACCACAGAGTACCGCCACGGATTCAAGTTGATTACTTTCCCAATCCGCCACTTGAGTCAACTCACCATCAATTGCGGCTGATAAAACCCAATGCCCATCACGCAGTACAACATCAAAATAGCCAGCAAAGCGATGACATGATGTGAAGCCAAATAATGTGTAGCCCGCTGAACCTTCCACCACTAAATAGTTGTAATAACGCTTAGGGGCATCTTTAGGGTAGATTCGATAAGAAGGATTATTGTCTGGGCAGCGACCAATATCAACGGGGTGATTGATCGTTCCCGCCGTTTGCGCCAACATTTGAAAACCATCCCCAATTACGTTGGCCTCGTGCTCGTACAAAAACGGCATTTCGAGCAACACTTCACGGTCGGTAAAGGTTTTATTGTGGAGACCAGCAAAAGAAAAATGTAATTGATTACCCTCGACTTCAACTTGGAAGTCATTGTTATTCACAGTGATCTCAGTGTGATTTGCCAATTGAATGCTCTGAGCCATAAAGAGTCTACTCACTTAATTATTATTGTTTAGCTTGGCGCATTATCTCCTGCTTGTCTCACCCAATTCGTTACCATCATCACGAATACCAGTCTCGTTTAACGTTATGAAGTTACTATTGAGACAACGCTCACTGAAATTTTGATAAAAAAATACCAGCCCTGAGGCTGGTATTTCGATTTATGCAAACTGCACTAATTAAGCAACTTCGATCGGACCACCAAATGAAGTGACTGGTGGCACTTTACCTGTGAACTTCTCGAAGTCTACGATACATGTGTTCGCAGAAGTCGCCTGTGCAAGCTCAGAAGAACCGATGTCTTGCGTCAGCGTGTTAGGATCACCGTAGGTACAGATTGCGCCCTCTTTCTCGTTTAGAGGACCGTACCATGCACCTTCTTCGATACGAACAACGCCACGTGGGTAGCTGTCAGTCAAAACAGCACCAGCTAACAGCTGACCACGACCGTTGAATACACGTACCAAATCACCATCTTTGATGCCTTTTGCTTTGGCATCCGCTGGGTTGATGTAAACCGGCTCACGACCTTGTACCGCGTAAGTCGCGCGGAACTCTTCAGACTCACACATCTGAGAGTGCAGACGCTTATCAGGGTGGCAAGACTGCAACCAGAATGGGTATTTATCTGAACCAGGACCACCGTGTGAACGCTCTGATTTTTCGAACCACATTGGGTGCTCTTGACAGTGTTCGTAACCGTAACGGCCGATCTTACGAGACGTGATCTCGATGAAGCCAGACGGCGTACCTAGTGGATTCAGCTCAGGGTCTTTACGGAAGTCCGCATGACGAACCCAAGGTTTACCTTCACCGAAGTCTAGTACGCTCTTCTCCCAGAACTCGTTGAATTCTGGCATTTCGAACTTACCTTCGTTCGCTTTTTTACAATCGTTGTAAAGGCTTTCGATCCATTCCATCTCGCTCATACCACGAGTGTATTCTTCGCGGCGACCAAAACGCTGAGTTAGTTCACTCATGATTTGGAAGTCAGGCTTAGATTGGAACAATGGATCAACGAGGCGATGCATTGCAATCAGACCTTTGTTCGAGTATGAACCGTATACGTCGATGTCGTTACGTTCCCATTGCGTACACGCCGGTAGAACGATATCTGAGAAACGACATGTCGCAGTCCAAGCAAACTCGATCGTTACAACCGTTTGAAGTTTGCGGAACGCTTTCTTCATGCGGTTACGATCTTGATGGTGGTGCCATGGGTTACAACCCGAGATAACCATCATCTTGAAGTCTGGCAGTTTCACTTTACCGCCGTTGTAGTTGATCTCTTTGCCAGGTTCTAGCAGACAGTCGATCCAACGTGCAACTGGGATAGTACGACTGTAGCCGTTAAAGTCGTTGTTGTCCCACTTCGGTTTCATACCTTGGTCAAGGTTACGAGGGAAACCACCAGGGCCCGCGAAACCAGTAGAAGGCACACCGATACTTGAGTAGTGGTGACCGTAAGAGATACCACCGCCAGGTAGACCGATTTGACCAACCATTGCAGCAACCACAGCCGCTGCCCAGTATGGCTGCTCACCGTGCTCTTGACGCTGGATACACCACCCCATCAGGATCTGTGTACGACCGCTGACTAGCATGCGTGCGAATTCACGGATCTTGTCCGCTTTCACGCCACAAATCGCTGCTGCCCATTCAGGCGTCTTCTCTACTTTGTCTTTTGTCTTACCTTGAACGTATTGAATGAACTCTTCAAAGCCGAGACAGTAAGTATCAATGAACTTCTTATCGTACAGGTTTTCGTTGTACAACACGTGTGCCACAGCGAGCATGAACGCTACGTCTGTCAGCGGGTTGATGTACAAGTGATCGTTCTCTAAGTAGCGCTGAGTTTTGTTCTTCACTGGGTCTACAGATAGAACGTTGATCTCACCTTTCGCCACTTTTTCTTTTAGTTGTGCAAGGTACTTAAACGACTCATGCGTTTCACAGTTCCAACCTACTTGAAGGTTTTTCACTGGGTCGTTAGCCCAAAGAACGATGTTGTCAGAGTTTTCTAGGATCTCAGACCAAGACGTACCTTGTGCATACACTTCGGTTGAGCCTAGCACGTACGGCATAATGGTTTGACCTGCACCCGTCGAGTAGTCACCTACTTTAGTGATGAAGTTGCCATGCATACCTACTGCACGTTGCATGTGCGCAGTACAGTTGTTAAATGAACCCGTTTGGTTCCAACCTGTTTGACCTGCATGCAGCGCCCATGGGCCGTAGTCTTTTTGAATACGTTCTAGTTCGCGATAAAACAAATCTAGCGCTTCATCCCAAGTTACTCGGATGAAACGGTTGTTACCGCGAGTATCTGCGCTGTATTTATGTTTCTTCAACCAATCTAGACGAACCATTGGGTAACGAACACGTGAAGGGCTGTAGATAATACCCTTGATACCGTTCAACATTTCTGTTGGGTTTTTGTCTAGCTCTAGCGGCTTGATCTCTTGAACTTTACCCGCGTAGATGTGGGCGCGAAACGCGCCCCAGTGAGAACCGGTTACTTTCCAAGTACCTGTCGTCTCAACGGCATTTGCAGAGGCGGACGCCAATAAGCTAGGACCAATTACTGACGCTGCACTTGTGGTTGCTACACCTTTAAGAAAACTTCTTCGTGTAATAGCCATTTAAAATTACTCCAATCCGACGCTTATTAGTGGTGACCTTCAGCATAATCTGAAGAGTGTTTCTGTAGATACTTCAAGATCAGTGCTTCACTGTCTGTATCTAGGTTAACGAACGCCAACATACCGTCGAACATACCTGGCCAGGTGTTCGCGTCGAAGTGCGCTTCCGCAGGTTGAGTGTGACATACAGAGCAATTGGTCTTGTAGGCTTCACGAGATTTTTCCCAAACAGGATTGATGTCGTTCAGCATAGACTCTTTCTTAATCCATACTTTCGCCGCTACTTTTTCCCAAGGAAGGCCTGTTAACTCATCCACTTTTTTCTCACCAGTCGTCACAATGTTGTTGTCTGTTGCTGCTTCTTTCATCAGAGACGCAGTCGCAATGTTCTTACCGAAGTCTTCTTGAATTACACGACCAAAACCTTTTGCTTTGCGCCAACCGTCAATTTCGATCTCAACAAACTCGCCTTTGTCTTCAAGAACTTTAACGGTCGATGCAGGATTAAGAAGACCAGCTTCTTTACTGCCTTGCGCATCAAAGTAAATTGGTAGGTGACGAACGCTCACGAGTTGCTGACCAACGCCGTAATCAGTGTTAGAAGTCATACCCTCTAGATCACCCACGATACCGCCAATGCTGTCCATGCCTGCTGGTAGGTTGTGCGCAATACCCTTGTGACAGTCAACACAGCTTTGATCTTTCTCAGCGGCTTGCTTCATTTGGATACGAGCCGTAGGAGACATTTGCTCGAAATCCATCGATTCGTAGTTGTGACAGTTTTTACACTCCAGAGATTTGTTTGCCGAGAAACGATCCCATTCGTGTTTAGCAAGTTCGATACGACGCTCTTCGAACACCCCCGGTTCGTCGTAGTTGCCAAATACTTGTGCAAATACTTCTTTAGAAGCTTGCATCTTACGAGCGATCTTATCTGTCCAGTTATGTGGAACGTGACAATCAGGGCAGGTAGCACGAACACCAGAGTGGTTTTTCCAGTGCACCGTTTCTTGTAGCTCAACGTACACGTTGTCACGCATTGTGTGACAACTAATACAGAATTCTTCTGTGTTGGTTGCTTCTAGAGCGGTGTTAAAGCCACCCCAAAAGATAACACCAGCAATAAAGCCGCCCATAGTCAGCACACCTAGGCTGATATGTACAGCTGGGCGCGTCATGGTACGCCACAGTTTAATGATTAATGATTTCATTATTTGCTCTCTTAAAATCTTTTCAAAAGTGTGGTTATGAGCTCACTGGCTTACATGCCGTGCGCGCCTGGAGGCCCAAAGAAGAAGACTTGCAACATCCAAACGATGAACCCGTAGCCGCCGACAAAGGCCACACTCAGAATTGGGAAGAGAACAACTGCAATGAAGAGGAACGACTTCCACTCCAGGGAGCGTTTTTCACCACTCTCAATTTTATTAACATCACTCATACATTTGCCTATTTTGTATCTAGTGTTATTGAAAAGCCCGCGTAACCAAGCTTAAGTTTTTTACAATCTCTAATGGAAAATGTTAGACCATACTAATAGTAGGGTTCAATCAAATAAGCGACCTCAGACCTTGTAATTCAACACTTTTTTGAGCTCATCCAGAGATATGATGGATTGATGTTATTTATTAAAAAACATGAACAGATGTGACAAAATAAGTCTTTTAAGGAGTTGTTAAATAACCAACATTTAAGAAACATCGATCACATTTAAATCGTAATTACCATGCCATAAATCGACTTAAAAACTCGGAAAAAGATAACCACTTGTAAACAGAATGCTGCGTATTAATGTCTAAAATAGCACTCAAGGTTTACTTTAAGAACAGCAAAAAGTGCACGTAGTGGTTCATATAAAGGAGAGGCTTAGATACAATTATTCGCGTATTTTCAAGGAGCGATTATGGATAACGTGGTGGATATAAGCTGGGTCAAACTGGCACTGTTTGGTTTGATTTTATTGGTCCCCTTCTTTATCAATGCCCGCTACAAATTAGGGATAGCAAAAGACACCATAATCAGTGTTATCCGAATGACACTTCAGCTCATATTGATTGGCGTGTATTTAGAATATCTTTTTCAATTAAACAGCTTACTTGTCAATATACTTTGGCTTGCCATCATGCTACTGATTGGTGCCAGCTCAATTGCGGGAAAAGCTCACTTACCTAAAAAGCCACTTATGCTTCCGCTACTAACGGGCCTTACCTGTGGTCTAATACCACTTCTGATAGCAATTACAGCAGGCTTAGTGCAACCATCCCCTATTTACAATGCGCAGTACATGATCCCACTTGCTGGTATGTTATTGGGTAACAGCTTGAGTAGTAATATCATCGCTCTTCAGAATTTGTTTACGGCTTTTGAGCAGAGACAAGCAGAATATGAGGCTGCAATCTCACTTGGAGCCTCTCCTCGCTACGCATCCTTCCCCTTCATTCAAGAGGCTCTTAGAAAGTCCCTTGCCCCGACTTTAGCTTCTATGGCCACTACAGGACTGGTTACCTTACCGGGTATGATGACCGGTCAAATTCTAGGTGGCGCGAGCCCGATGGTTGCGATTAAATACCAGTTAGTAATTATGCTGGCTATTTTCGTCATGTTGAGTGCCTCCGTAACCATAACGTTAGAAATGACATTGCGCTGGGTACAAACCAAAGAAGGCCGAATCAAGATAAAAATCGAGCAACCCGAATCGACCAAAACTCACGGTTAGTTGGCGCTTGTGGGTAAAGCCCGTTAAACAACTTATGGTGCCAAGTCGAACGTACTTATAACTGAATAACTCAACTATTCTTCGAGCACTCATCAAGACGCTTTCAGATGAAAAGTCAGGCAGAATTCTTTTTGATATAAGCCTCTAATTTTATGAAATTTTCTTTGCAAGTTTAGATACGCACGACCTTTGATACAGGTTATCCACAGAAAATGTGGATAAGCCCCCAAAACCCATACGCAACCAGAAACATAGCAACATAAGTGATCAATCGAATCGTCATGCATTGATCACGTGACTGACATGTTCTAATTTTATAGTAAAGGCAGTGACCACAAACTTGGAGAGACGTACATGGATGTCTTAATGATCAAAGAAAATTACGATGAACTCCTGTCCGATGCACCTCTGGATTGGCTCGTTCAAGAACCAAAGGAAGTAACTTCTCATTGGCTCCCAACCGATTTTGGCATCAACGAAGAGTTGATTTAGCATGACTCGACTTATTTGACATTTGCAGAGACAAATAAAAAGAAAGGCGAACCATCTGGTTCGCCTTTCTTGTGATCTTCTAAACTTATCGCAAATGGTTATCTTCATCGCGTAGATAAATCATCCAATACCACATGCCAACAAATACGCCACCACCAATAATGTTTCCTATCGTAACAGGAATTAGGTTGTTTACGATGAACCCCATCATGTTTAAGTCCGCGTAGTTTGCAATATCTGCCCCTGTCATTTGCCAAAACGCTTCTGGCGCAAAGTACTTAATACCAATCGCCATAGGTACTTGGAACATGTTCGCAATACAGTGCTCAAAACCTGCCGACACGAACATAGCCACAGGCAAAATCATGACCGCTATTTTATCTGTCAATGTTCGCCCACTAAACGTCATCCAAACTGCAATACAAACTAATACGTTACACATGATGCCAAGCGCAACAGCGGCAAAGAAACCATGATGTAATTTGTGTTGGGAGATCGCCATCGCGTTAAGACCAACTTGGCCATGATCAAACATATATTGCTTGGTAACTAGCATACAGGCCACGAGCAAAATGGCCCCAACCATATTGCCAAAGTAAACCACCAACCAGTTTTTGATAAGTGCTTGCCAAGAGATTTTTCCACTCGCACGCGCAACTAGTGTCAGCACAGAGCTAGTGAAAAGCTCGCCGCCAGTAACCACCACCAAAATCAAACCAAGGCTAAATGCCAGACCACCAATGAGTCGTGTAATGCCCCAAGGCAGCTCGCCTGCGCCTGTCGTCACTGTGGTATAGAAGATGAAAGCAATACCAATATGAAGCCCCGCAGAAATGGCGAGCAGAAAAGATTTGATTGGAGCTTTCGTTGCTTTGCCTACCCCCACTTCAGCCGCGCGTTCCGCAGCTTGTGGCGGTAATAGTGAGTCAAACTGATTAAAGTTCATTCTGGTGTAACATTTAGAAACATTTAAAGAGGCGCGGATAATCGCTCTATTTCCCTATTTTTTCAAGTGCTATTTGGCGTGTTTACTAAAATCGTTGTTATTGGGAGATCAAGCAATAAATAGCGCCTATCATTCGCTACCGTAAGTATCATTGATACTTAACAAGTATTCGACCTTTCGAACAAAGATCCTGCGTTATATCAGCCTGATAGCGCCATACTTAACACTTCTTGTCGTTGAATGTTGCCCAACGCTACTTTTCAGACTAGCTTGGTAAAAAAAGCGCAAAGGAATCATTTATGAAATATTCAGCTGAACATATCGCCGAATTGAATCTACTTCTTCAGTTCGACCTAAGTAGTGCTGCAACTGGTATTAAAGTTCATACAGACGCGTCAGAAGAAATGCAGGCAGCCGTTGCTCGTCTATATAAGAAGCAACTTTGTACACAGCCTGACGGTGGTTATCTAACAGACGAAGGCATTGAAGTTGCAGAACATGCAGATAAGATTTTAAGAGTTCTGTCTGTGTAATTTGAACAAAAAACGCCACCGAACTCGGTGGCGTTTTTTAGTCCTATATTTTTCCTGTCGATGCCTGTGGCAATAATCGCTTTTTCATTTTGCTAAATGGTTGAACCTTGTCATACAACCAGTTAAAACCAGTGGCATAAAATAGGAAGAAAACGAGGAAGCCGGCTTCCAGCATCAGAGCTTGAAGAAGTGTAATTTCTAAGAACCAGGCAATCACAGGTAGAGAGATAAAGATCAATCCTCCCTCGAAACCAACAGTGTGTCCAAGCCGCATCGCTAAACTTCGCTCAGCTCGATTGTCACCAAACCACTTATCAAAATACAAGTTGTAGATGTAGTTCCATATCACGGTATACATGCTCAACCCGACCCCAACCAACGCGAGATCACTAGAACCCTTTCCAGTGATCAATGAAGCCGCTGGTACAATAATCGCGAGTGCGATTAACTCAAAAAGTACTGCATGAAAAATTCGTTCGTTACGAGTCATATTTCTCTGTCCAAATAGTTCTACTCAATGCTTAGAATTTTATCTACTATTTAGATAACCAAAAGTTAGATACCATCGGTTTAAGCGATATGTTTACCATCGAACAACTGCAAGCTTTCATTGCTACATCAGAAGCAGGATCATTTTCAGGAGCAGCTAGAAAACTGGGGCGAGCTCAATCTGTAGTGAGCCAGCACATCATGAATATGGAGATCGACTGTGGCGTTGAGCTTTTCGATCGATCAGGCAGGTATCCTAAATTAACTGAGAATGGCCTCGCGCTCATACCTTATGCACAAGCAACAATCAGCCAACTCGACCGCCTAAACAATAGGGCATCGCAGCTCTTTTCCACGCCAACGAACAAATTAGTCTTAGCTATTGATGAAGGGATTCCTCTGACTCGCTTGCCGGATGTGCTAAAGAAGTTAGAGCAACGCTTTCCACACTTACAAGTTGAATGCTTAACGGCATCAAGCCCTGATATCATTGAATTGGTTAAGTCGGAACGCGCCACGACTGGGATTATTTTGAGTGATTTACAAATGCCAAGGCACATCGATTTCACCAATCTTGGCAATATTGCATTTGATGTCTATGTCTCTTCAACACATCCTTTAGCAAAGCAGCAAATCACTCACATTGATCAACTAAAACAACATCGTCAATTGGTCATACGATCCAAAAGTGCAGAGCCATGTGGTCTCAATCAAGCATTTAGCCCAGATATCTGGTACGCTGATAACTACTATATTTTGTTGGAATTGGCGAATAAAGGGTTTGGTTGGTGCTTTCTACCACAGCATTTAGTCGCGTATTCACCTAATACATTAAAAAAGGTTGGGGATGATTTCACAAAACTGGCTTGGCAAGTCAATGTTGACCTTATTCAGCACCAGAAATGGCATTCAGATCCCCTCCATCAACAAGCCAAAGCAGAACTGCTCAACCTATTCGGGCAGACATAAGTAAGTAGGAAGACCCAAATGGCAAATACATTGATCGTAGGTGCAGGCTGGCTCGGAACTCCGCTAGCAGAAACATTGATGAAAGATGGACACTATGTTGTCGTCACTCGTCGTAGCCAAACTCGATTAAAAGAGTTACCCACCTCATTAACTCACTCCGCATTGTTCGATTTCAATCAATTGAACGCCACAGCACGGCTAGATGAGCTGCTCAAACAGCATCAAATTACGCACGTTATCGGTGCTTTTCCTCCAGGATTTCGTAAAGGACGCGGTCAAGAATATGCCCAGCAATGGCAAATACTTGCCAACGCAGCTAAGCAAAACAACGTTGAAAAACTTCTCATGATCAGCTCTACCACGGTTTACCCTAACCTTGCTTCCGATATGGAAGAAGCTGACGCGTCACTCTCTTTAGCAGCCGAAAGCCCTTATTTCTCTGATAATGCACGTATTATGCTTCAAGCAGAGCAGCATGTTATCGACTCGAATATTAGCTTTGTTATTCTACGTTGTAGCGGATTAATCGGGCCAGATAGACACCCATCTCGCTTTGCAGCAAGGCTTCAACAAGTTAGTCGTAAAGCACCAGCTAATATGCTTCATCAAGATGATGCTGTCTCGGTTGCGAAATTTGCCTTAGGCAATTTAAGCAACCAAGTCATTAACGTTACGACACCTCATACTGTCAGCAAGGCTGAGTTCTACCAAGCTGCCATAAACAAAATCGGAAGTGAGATACCTCTTCCACCCGTCACAGAGCAAGCTGACAAGCGTATTCTTGCTGACAAACTACTCTCACTTGGTTATCGATTTCACTTCAATTCAACTTTGGATGCGCTATGAGACTCTACAGACATATAGAAACGCTTTGGGATTACATGCAACTCAAACATGAACTGAAACCTGCGGACTGTTTGTTTGTGATGTGCAGTAATGATGTGCGTGTAGCGGAGCACGCTGCCAAGCTCTACCACCAAAAGTTGGCACCTTTGATTGTATTTTCAGGGGGTCAAGGTCGCTTCACAGATGGACTGTTTGAAAAAAGCGAGGCAGAAACCTTTGCCGAGATTGCAAAGTTTTCGGGCGTTCCAAGTGAAGCAATTTTGCTCGAAACTGAATCCACAAACAGTGGAGAAAATGTTCGCTTTACTGAGCAACGATTAAAAGAGGAAGGAAAACAGTGTTCCTCGTTTATTCTGGTACAAAAACCGTTTATGGAGCGTAGAGCAATCGCGACATTTGAAAAACAGTGGCAGTCACCCTACACTCAGCTCCAAGTAAGCTCTGCGGCTCTTCCATTTTTTGAATACATTAATGAAGACATGCCATTAATGATGGTGCTAGAAGCACTAATGGAAGATTTCTCTCGCGTAAAAAGCTATCCAGAGAAAGGATTTCAAACCGAGCAGAACATCCCTCAGCAAGTCGAATCTTCTTACCAGGCTTTACTCGAGCGATTTGGTTTTGACTTAGTCTAGCTTTTTCTAACCGACAAACAAAAAGCCACCAAGTACGGTGGCTTTTCTGTATCAATACGGCTTATTTACCGAGCGCTTCTTTGTAATGTTGGCGGCATACGGAGACATACTTATCGTTACCGCCGATCGCAACTTGATCGCCTTCTTTAATTGCCACGCCGTGTTCATCGGTACGAATAACCATATTCGCTTTGCGGCCACAATGGCAGATTGTTTTGAGCTCAACCAGCTTGTCTGCCCAAGATAATAGATACTTACTGCCTTCAAAAAGTTCGCCTAGAAAATCGGTGCGAAGGCCGTAACACAATACTGGAATATGCAACTTATCAACGACTTCAGTAAGTTGATAAACTTGTTCTTTCGACAAGAACTGACACTCATCAACAAGAATACAGTGACGTTTTTCAACCTCATTCAGATCTGCGATCTCTTGATACAAATTGGTATCCTGACGAAATAAATGTGCGTCAGATTGAAGACCAATACGAGAGCTCACTTTACCGACACCAAAACGATCATCTAGCGCAGCCGTAAAAATAACTGGCGTCATGCCGCGTTCTTGATAGTTGAAAGAGGATTGAAGAAGCGTTGTTGATTTACCCGCATTCATTGCTGAGTAATAGAAATACATCTGAGCCACAGAGCATTACCTAAAGTTAAAGTTTTAATTTATGGAAATGGAAAATAAAAGGGCTGAATTATCAGCCCTTTAAAAATGAAAATTCAATTACTTACGACGCCACGTTGTGCCTTCTGGACCATCTTCCAGAACAATGCCCATTTCGGTCAGCTTGTCACGAGCCATATCTGCATTCGCCCAATCTTTCGCAGCGCGAGAGTCATTACGCAGCTTGATCAGAGCTTCAATTTCAGCCACTTCATCATCGTTACCCGCATCACCTTTTAGGAAGGCTTCAGGATCTTGGTGAAGAATACCGATCACGTCAGCTAGTTCACGCATTAGCGCACCGAGTTCGCTCGCTTTCTCTAGGTTTTCTGTCTTCAGACGGTTAACTTCTCGCGCCATGTCGAACAGTACTGAGTAAGCTTCTGGTGTGTTGAAGTCATCGTTCATCGCTGCAGTGAAGCGAGATACGTATTCTTCACCACCAGCAGGCGCAGCGTTTAGGTCTAAACCACGTAGAGATGTGTACAGGCGCTCAAGCGAAGCACGTGCTTGGTTTAGGTTATCTTCGCTGTAGTTTAACTGGCTACGGTAGTGACCAGACATTAGGAAGTAACGCACTGTTTCAGCATCGTAGTGACCAAGAACGTCACGGATAGTAAAGAAGTTACCTAGAGATTTAGACATCTTCTCACGGTCTACCATTACCATGCCGCTGTGCATCCATGTGTTCACGTATTGTGTATCGTGTGCACAGCATGATTGTGCGATTTCATTTTCATGGTGTGGGAACTGAAGGTCAGAACCACCGCCGTGAATGTCGAAGTGGTTACCTAGGATTGAAGAGTTCATTGCTGAACACTCAATGTGCCAACCTGGACGACCTGGACCCCATGGTGACTCCCACGTTGGTTCACCCGGCTTTGACATCTTCCAAAGTACAAAGTCTAGAGGGCTGCGTTTTGCTGTTTCGATATCAACGCGCGCGCCAGCTTGAAGCTGATCAAGGTCTTGCTTGGAAAGCTTGCCGTATTCGTTGAATTTACCTACCTCAAACATTACGTCACCGTTATCTGCAACGTATGCAAAACCGCGCTCGATTAGCTTCTCAACCAATTCGATGATTTCAGCAATAAACTGTGTCGCACGAGGTTCAACGTCCGGACGTTTCATGTTCAGCGCATCAAAATCAGCGTGCATTTCACCAATCAAACGCTCAGTCAATGAATCGCAAGACTCACCATTTTCTGCGGCACGTTTGATGATCTTATCGTCGATATCTGTGATGTTACGTACAAACGTCAGATCATAGCCCAAGTAGCGAAGGTAACGTGATACAACGTCAAAAGAGACGAAAGTACGACCGTGACCAATGTGACAGAGATCGTAGATGGTAACTCCACAGACATACATACCGACTTTGCCAGCTGTAATTGGTTTGAATTCCTCTTTCTGTCTTGTGAGTGTGTTATATATCTTTAACATGATCTCTATCTATGATTGTGAATGAATAAAAGAAGATGAGTATATCAACTCCAACCTAGTTAGGTAATAGCAATTAACCGATAAAACGATAATCGGCTAAACTTCAAGCACAAAACGAAGAATTTCCTCTTCCTGAGTTTTTAAAGCACTAGAACTTAGGCTAGAATCTCGGGCTCAACACAACACAGTAAAGGAAAGTAGCATGATCACCCTTCACACTAATTTTGGTGACATCAAGATTCAACTAAACGAAGAGAAAGCGCCAGAGACAAGCGCAAACTTCCTTCAGTACTGCCGCGACGGTTTCTACGACAACACGCTTTTCCACCGTGTTATTGACGGCTTCATGATCCAAGGTGGTGGTATGGAGTCTGGTCTACGTGAAAAAGCGACTCGTGCACCTATCAAGAACGAAGCAAACAATGGCCTTAGCAACAAAGTGGGTACACTTGCTATGGCACGTACTATGGAGCCGCATTCAGCAAGCTCTCAGTTCTTCATCAACGTAAACAACAACACATTCCTAGACTTCCGTAGCGAAAGCCTAGATGGTTGGGGTTACTGTGTGTTCGGTGAAGTAATCGAAGGCATGGACATCGTAAATAAGATCAAAGGCGTTAGCACTGGTTCTTACGGCATGCACCAAGACGTACCTCTAGAAGACGTAGTAATCACTGGTACAACAATTGAAGAGTAATTCTTAGGAATTATTTTTAAAAGATAAGTTAATGGGGAGGCATAGCTTCCCCTTATTTCTATGACGACATTATTTATTTCCGATCTTCACCTTACCCCATCACGTCCTGATATCACGGAATGTTTTGTGACGTTCATGCGAACAGAAGCAACAAAAGCTGATGCACTTTATGTACTCGGCGATCTGTTTGAATTCTGGATTGGTGACGATGACAACACCCCTTTTGCAGACCAAATCCGTGCAGAATTTAAAGCACTGACGGATGCGGGTGTGCCAACTTTTTTCATCCAAGGCAATCGAGATTTTTTACTCGGCAAACGCTTTTGCAAAGAAACCGGTATGACATTACTCGACGATGTCTGCACGATTGATCTTTATGGTCAAAAAGCCGTAATCCTACATGGCGATACGCTCTGCATTGACGATGTGAAATACCAAGAGTTTAGAAAAACCGTTCACAAGCCATGGCTACAATGGTTGTTTAACCGTATTCCTTGGTTCATTAAGAAGAAAATTGTCTCAAAAGTTCAATCCGATATTCGTGATGATAAAATGAGCAAGTCATTAGATATCATGGACGTCAACCAAAATGAGGTCGAGAAAGTGATGTCTCAGAACTGCGTCAACTTAATGATTCATGGTCACACACATCGCCCGAACACACATTTTTTTGACGTCGATGGCGTTAAAAAGACCCGAATTGTTTTAGGGGATTGGTATACGCAAGGCTCAGTTTTAAAAGTAAATTCTGATAGTTTTGACCTACAAACGAGACCGTTCATACAGAATTTGCGTTAAGCATGTAGAGCGTGTAGAAGATTCACGCTCAAGTCGTAGATATTTTGTAAAAAATCGCTATTATCATAATACTAAGTTAAACAGAACGAAGTACCTAATTGAAGTATTCTTACGTAGCTCGCCAACCGATTCTGGATAGAGAAAAACGAACCATAGGTTACGAACTCCTCTTTCGAGACGGCCCTAAAAATACCTTCCCTGAAGTAGAACCAGAGCTGGCTACTAGTCGACTGCTATCCGATCATTTTTTGTCGACGCATTACAACACATTAGGAAACAAACTTGGCTTTGTTAACTTTCCGCATCAAAGCTTGGTGAACTTGGTCCCAACTTTGTTCCCTAAAGAATCTCTCGTCATTGAAGTCCTTGAAGACTGCGAACCGACAGAAGAACTGTTAGAAGCCATCAAGCACCTTCATGAGTGCGGATACAAAATTGCTCTGGATGATTTTGTTCCGACGAAAGCTTGGAAGCGTTTTCTTCCATACGTTTCCATAATCAAGTTTGATATTAGACTTGTGCCGATCAAGAAAGCTGCCATTTTTATTCAGGCGTTGAGCCCATTTAAAATCGACTTTCTTGCGGAAAAGGTAGAGACCTATGAAGAGTTTGAGCAAGCTCTAGAAGCCGGTTTTAACTATTTTCAAGGGTATTTTTTTAGCAAACCTGAGATGATCCAGAAAAAACGGTTGAACCCCGCGTTTCTTACCGTCATCCAACTTTGTAAAGAGATTGCAGATAAGCCCATCGACTTCAATGAGGTTGAACGTCTGTTTTCGATTGATGTGACGCTGTCATACAAGCTGCTTACTTACGTAAATTCAGGATATACATTAACGACTAAGATCAAATCGTTCAGACAGGCGCTTATTTATCTGGGTGAAGAGCGACTACGACGCTTTATTTCCTTAGTTGCAATTGCGTCCGTTCAAGAAGATAAACCTGACTCTCTTTACTCTTTAGCGATTCAGCGTGCACGAATGTGTGAACTGTTACTTAGTCAAATGAACACTAGGTATGACCCTGGGCAGGCTTTTTTGACAGGCATGTTTTCTTTACTCGGCTCTTTGCTCGATCAACCGCTCTCGGATGTCATTGAAGATATCCCAGTTGACGAAGATATAAAACTCGCATTAACCAGTCGAAAAGGCGTACTTGGTCACTTACTTTCGATGACGATCGCCTATGAACAAGCGGACTGGGAGTTAGCCGAGCGATATTGCACCGTTCTTAAATTAACCGAACCTCAATTAGCGGACGCTTTTAATCAATCTACCGAGTGGGCTCAAGAACTGCTGTCTCAAACGCCCTAAATCGCTATAATGCCTCACCTCCAGCCTCGCAATTGTGAGGTTGTTTGTTTTTACCGCTTAATTAATCGAGATTTCATTTTATGGCTTCTTCTTGCCCTTGCGGATCTAACCGCACCTACCAACAGTGTTGTGAAATGGCCCACAACAACCATGCTGACGTCACCACTCCAGAGCAGTTAATGCGCTCTCGTTACAGTGCGCATGTGTTAGGTCTAGTCGATTACGTGGTGAACACGTACCACCCAAGCTGTAATGCAGAAGAGCAACGTGAAGGCATTGCCCAATCTATCGACAGCGATTGGTGCAAACTTGAAGTTGTAAAAACAGAAGCTGGCAGTAATGACAATGAAGGCTTTGTCGAGTTTAGCGCTTATTTTGATGAAGACGGCAAGCGCTACTGCATGACCGAGCGTTCTCGCTTTGTAAAAGAAAATGGGCTTTGGTACTACATTGACGGCACATTTCCTGAAGAAGAGCCACAAGAAGAGCCAGAACAAGATCCACGCTTAAACCAGCCAGTAAGTAGCCTAAAAGTAGGTCGTAACGACCCGTGTATCTGTGGAAGCGGTAAGAAATTTAAGAAGTGTTGTGGGTAAGATCATCCACTCCTAGCTTATTGAGCTCTCTTTAATGAAATTCCTGATCTCGCCTAGGCTCGTTGGAGTGACGTGAATATATGTACCTGTTTGAAGTAAATAACTCTACTGCAAGCACCATTAGAAAATATACCGTCATTCTGAACAGCGAGGAACGAGTGTGATTCAGAATCTAATCGCTACTAGCACTGTTGCCGGTTTTTACCCCGAATCAAGAACACTAAATTAAAAAAGCCCCTAGGCTCGAGAGCATAGGGGCTTTCACTTATCTATAGCAAGCTTACTTATGACGCTCTTTCAGTTTGTTCACTACGTCATTCATCGATAAGCCTTGGTCTTGAAGCAATACCAGCAAGTGGTAAACCAAGTCTGCTGATTCACACACTAGCTCCGCCTTATCACCCGACGTCGCCGCAAGCGCGACTTCAACGCCTTCTTCGCCCACTTTTTGCGAAATACGCTTGGTGCCACGGGCATAAAGACTGGCAGTATAAGAGGAATCTGGGTCGGCACTTTTGCGGGCAGCCAATAGCTGCTCAAGTTGATGAAGCCACACCATTTGTGACTCCTCTTGAGGGTCCACATCCCAGCAAGTTGTGTTACCCAGGTGACACGTAGGGCCAATGGGATTAACTTTCACCAGTAGCGTATCGTTGTCGCAATCGAGCTGCATGTTCACCAATTGCAATACGTTGCCAGAAGTCTCACCTTTCGTCCAAAGACGTTGCTTGGTTCGAGAGAAAAACGTCACTTGACCAGTTTCGCCCGTTTTTGCCAACGCATCTTGGTTCATGTAACCCATCATCAGCACTTGGCTTGATTGGAAATCTTGTACGATGGCAGGTACCAGACCATCCACCTTTTCCCAGTTGATTCGCTCAGCTAGCGAACTTACTTCGGCGGCTTTCACACTCATAGTCGTACCTCAATGCCTTGTTGTTTCAAATACTGCTTTAATTCACCAATGTTGATGACTTGTTTGTGGAATACCGATGCGGCAAGCGCGCCATCCACATTGGCTTTTTGGTATGCTTCCGCAAAGTGCTCCATAGCACCCGCGCCACCCGATGCAATCAGCGGTACATTACATACTTCGCGCACCATATTCAGTTGTTCGATATCGTAGCCGTTACGCACACCGTCTTGGTTCATCATGTTCAGTACGATTTCACCAGCGCCGCGTTTTTGTACTTCTTGCACCCAATCACGCGTTTCCCATTGGGTCGCTTTGGTGCGTTCTTCATCACCAGTAAACTGGTAAACCTGATACTTGCCCGTCTCTTTGTCGTAGTATGAATCGATACCAACGACGATACATTGCACACCAAACTTATCAGCAAGGTCAGTAATCAATTGCGGGTTCGCTAATGCAGGTGAGTTGATAGACACCTTGTCTGCACCAAACTCAAGAATGCGCGCTGCGTCTTCCGCTGATTTAATACCACCAGCCACACAGAAAGGAATATCAATCACTTCAGCAACGCGAGCAACCCAACTTTTATCGACGACACGACCATCACTTGAAGCAGTAATATCGTAGAACACAAGCTCGTCTGCGCCCTCTTCCGCATAACGCTGCGCCAGAGGAACGATATCGCCAATGATTTCATGGTTACGGAACTGAACGCCCTTTACCACTTGTCCATCACGAACATCAAGACATGGAATTATTCGCTTTGCCAACATGCAAACGCCTCCTCTGCTGTGAACTTACCATCTAACAGTGCACGACCAACAATCACACCAGCCACACCGCTGCCTTTTAGCGCTTCGATATCTGCTAATGAGCCAATGCCACCTGAAGATTGAAACTGCACTTGTGGGTACTGTTTGCATAGGTCAACGTAAAGCTCTACGTTTGAGCCTTCTAGCGTACCGTCACGAGAAATGTCCGTACAAAGCACGTGCTGCAAACCTACCGTTAGGTAATCGTTGATCAGAGCTTCGATAGTCACGCCTGAGTCTTCTTGCCAACCAGAGATCGCCACTTTACGCGTGCCGTCTTGATCGATGTTGATGTCTAGCGCGAGAACGATTTTCTCTGCGCCGTATTTTTCCATCCAACCTTTCACAAGCTCTGGCTGTTTTACTGCTGTCGAACCAACAACAACACGCTGAGCACCAGCTTCTAGCAGGTCAATCACGTCTTGCTCTGTACGTACGCCGCCACCGATTTGGATGTTCGCTGGCGTGCTTGCTAGTAGCTTTGCAATCAAATCAAGCTGGCGTGCTGTCGTGTCTTTCGCGCCAGTTAAATCCACCAAGTGCAGCCAGTTAGCACCAGCTTGGTGGTACAAGTTGAACTGCTCTGCTGGGTCGACTTTGTACTCAGTTACTTGGCCGTAATCACCTTGATAAAGGCGAACCACCTGTCCTTCAATTAAATCAAGAGCTGGAATAATCACACTAAATCCCTTTTATAATTCTAAGAAGTTTTGAATAAGCTTCGCGCCCGCTTTTGAAGAACGCTCAGGGTGGAATTGCACGCCGTAGTAGTTACCGCTTTGTACTGCTGCTGTGAACGGGTTGCCGTACTCGCATTGAGCAATCGTGTAATCCCCAACAGGCATTGCAAAGCTGTGCACGAAGTAGAAATGCTCACCTTCTTCAATATCTTTGAAAAGTGGATTACCTGCTTTTGCAGAGACCGTGTTCCACCCCATATGCGGCAACGGCAAATCGCCAGTTTGTAGTAGCTTCACTTCGCCATCACAAAGTCCAAGACACTCAACTAACTCGTCGGCTTTCTGGCCTTTCTCTTGAGACACTTTGCCCAACAGTTGCATGCCTAAACAGATACCTAACAGCGGCTTTTCTACTTGTTTTACCAAGCTGATCAGATCGCGCTCTTCTAGGTTTTTCATCGCTTCGCTGGCGGTTCCCACGCCCGGTAGGAATAACTTATCTGCCGACAACACAACTTGTGGATCTTTTGAAATTGTTACGTCATAGCCTAGGCGTTCAATGGCAAACTTCACCGAAGAGACGTTGGCACAGCCAGTATCGATAATGACAACTTTCTGTTCTGTCACTGTTTTTCTCCTTGCTAAGGTTAGCCTTAAAGCACGCCTTTACTACTTGGTAGCTCAGTGCCTTCTACTTTGATTGCTTGGCGTAACGTACGACCAAACGCTTTAAATAGACTTTCAATGACGTGGTGATCATTGTTGCCCGCAGAAGAAAGGTGCAACGTACATGCTAATGTGTCAGTCAGAGAGCGGAAGAAGTGAACTACCATCTCTGTTGAAAGATCACCCACTTGCTCACGGCTGAATTGCGCGTCGAACTTAAGGTAAGGACGACCTGATAGGTCTAGTGCGCATTGTGCCAAACACTCATCCATTGGAAGGCTAAAGCCAAAGCGACCAATACCACGCTTGTCACCCAGTGCTTCTTTCAACGCTTGACCTAACGCAAGAGCGGTATCTTCCACTGTGTGGTGATCATCAATGTGCAGGTCACCTTCTACTTTGCACACCATCTGGAACCCGCCGTGTGTCGCGATTTGATCCAGCATGTGGTCGAAGAAGCCAAGACCAGTAGAGATGTCATTGCCGCCTTGTTCGTCAAGATTAACGAATACTTTGATGTCCGTTTCTTTTGTGGTGCGAACCACTTCAGCAACGCGTGCCTTCACCGTGAGATCTTTCAGGATCTGTTTCCAACCCATGGTTTCTGGGTTGTATTGAATGCCACGAATTGCCATGTTTTCTGCAAGTTGAAGATCAGTTTGACGATCGCCAATCACAACAGAATTTTGGAAATCCACTTTGCCACCTTGAAGGTACTCTTTTACCAAGCCCAATTTAGGCTTACGGCAAGAGCAGTTATCTTCATCAAAGTGAGGGCAAATCAGCACATCATCAAACTTCACACCTTGAGATTCAAAGATCTCCATCATCATGTTGTGTGGTGCATCAAAATCTTCTTGTGGGTAGCTGTCGGTACCCAAACCATCTTGGTTCGTGACCATCACTAGACGGTATCCTGCATCCTGCAACGACAACAGGCTTGGGATAACAAATGGCTCTAGCTTTAGTTTGTCTAAACGGTCTACTTGAAAATCAATCGGCGGCTCTACAATTAAGGTGCCATCACGATCAATAAAAAGGATTTTTTGTTGTTTGCTCACTCGAACTTCCTTATTGCTATTCTTTTGGCGCTCCCGCTATTGAGCGAGAGCGATAAATTCTGTCTCTATTTATGCGTAGTAGTTTCTGATAAATCCAAGCGTTTTTTCGCACTCGTCACGGTTACCCACACTGATACGCACACAATTTTCAATTGGCGAGTTACGCAAAATAATGCCCGTATCCCAAGCCGCTTTGAAAAGGTCATCGCCATCTGGGAATTTCACCAATAGGTAGTTCCCCCACCCTTCAAACACTTCCAAGCCCGGAATCATTGAAAGGCCAACTTGCAAGTAAGCACGGTTTGCATTCAAATCGAGAACTTGAAACTTCGCTCGCGCTAAACCAGCTTCCGAAAGAGCCTGAGTCGCAATTTCTGCCACTGGAACTGGGACTGGGTAAGGTGCGATAACTTTAAGAAGTACATTAATCAGCTCTTCGTTCGCAAGCGTAAATCCACAACGCAGACCTGCAAGCGCAAAAGCTTTCGACAGAGTACGCAGAATTGCAAGGTTCGGGTATTGCGCCAGTAGGTCTACCGTTGACGCTTCTGGACAAAAATCGATGTACGCTTCATCCATCACCACGATTGCACGGTCTTTTGTCATCTCAAGCAGAGACACAATGTCCTCACGCTTAACCAAGTTACCTGTTGGGTTGTTTGGCGAACATACAAAAACCAGTTTCACGTTATCCAGATTAGCTTCGATGCCTGCAAGGTCTAGTTGCCAATCTGACGTTAGCGGCACGGTTTTGCGCTCTACACCGATGGTTTCTGCACTGATGGCGTACATACCGTAAGTCGGTGGGCAGTAAAGAATCGCATCTTCACCCGGCTCACAGAATGCACGAATTAACAACTCAATACCTTCATCCGCACCACGAGATGTTAATGTTTGCTCTGGTTTCACACCCGCATAGGCTGCGTAAGCAGAAATCAGTTCTTTAGGCTGACATTCGCTGTAACGATTAAGACGAGCAAAGTCTGTTTTGTATTCATTGTTAAATGGTGATTCGTTGGCATTTAGCCATACGTCACCCGTACCACCGATTCGGCGAGCCGACATATAAGGGGTAAGCTGTTGGACTTGTTTACGCGCTAGCTTTTCCATCTCATTACTCTCTTATTCTTACTTACTTGCTAATTTTTCTACGCGGATAGTAACAGCACGTTTGTGAGCGTCCAGACCTTCTGCTTCAGCCATCGTGACTACCGTTGGTGCAAGGTTCTTTAAACCATCAGCAGAAAGCTCCTGAACCGTCATTCGTTTAGAGAAATCCGCCAAACCTAAGCTTGAATAAGTACGTGTGTAACCGTAAGTAGGAAGGACGTGGTTAGTCCCCGATGCGTAATCTCCCGCAGATTCAGGCGACCAATCCCCAAGGAAGATAGAGCCTGCATTATCAAGTAGAGGTAGAAGCTCACGAGGGTTCTTAGTCTGAACAATCAAGTGCTCAGGACCGTAGTAATTGGAAATAGAAACTGACTGCGTCATCGACTCGGAAATAATGATCAAGCTTGATGCCAGAGCCTTTTCTGCGATGTCTGCACGAGATAGCTCCTTAAGCTGACGTTGAACCGCATCCGTCACTTGATCAGCAATCACAGGAGAAGGAGTCACAAGTACCACTTGAGAATCAGGACCGTGTTCTGCTTGGCTCAAAAGATCCGCAGCGATAAAGTCTGCATCTGCGGTTTCATCTGCAATCACTAACACTTCTGATGGCCCTGCTGGCATATCAATCGCAGCACCGCGGAAATCATTGCTAACCTGTCGTTTTGCTTCGGTCACGTAAGCGTTGCCCGGACCAAAGATCTTATCTACTTTCGATACAGTCTCGGTGCCATAAGCCATTGCAGCAACTGCTTGGCCACCACCGACGTTGTACACTTCATCAATGCCACACAGTTTCGCGACATAAAGGATCTCATCTGCGATTGGCGGTGGAGAACAAAGAACGACTTTACGACAACCTGCAATTTTTGCAGGAACGCCGAGCATCAAAACAGTCGATGGCAAAGGCGCACTGCCACCAGGAATGTACAAACCCACTTTTTGAATTGGGCGTGTTACTTGTTCACAAAGGACACCTGGCTGCGTTTCCACCTTGATCGGTTGCGGCTTTTGCGCTTTGTGGAACTTAGAAATATTGGCGTAAGCTTGCTCTAGTGCGCTCTTCATTGACTCTGACAAACGCTCTGACGCTGCCTTAATTTCCTGAGAGGAAACACGAATGGATTCAGGCTTAACACGGTCAAACTTTTCGGTCAGCTCAATAAGAGCAGAGTCACCTTCTTCTCGAACTTTAGCAATAACTTCGGCCACAGCAGTGGTGATATTGGCACCTTCTGCAATAGCAGGGCGCTCCAAAATAGAGTCTTGCTGATTCTCACTTAATGATTGCCAAACGACTGTTCTCATGATGCTTACTCCATCATTTTTTCAATTGGTAGAACAAGAATTGAACTTGCGCCCAACTCTTTCAGCTGTTCCATTGTTTCCCAGAACAGGTTTTCAGAACTCACCAAGTGAACAGCCATTTTCTGCTTATCTGCAGAAAGAGGAAGAACAGTTGGATCTTCAGCACCTGGCAGTAGTGCTTTAATTTGATCTAACTTCTCTGCTGGGGCGTGAAGCATAATGTACTTAGATTCTTTTGCTTGTTGTACGCCTTGCATGCGAGTTAACAGCTTTTCGATTAGCGCCACTTTGTCTGCGTCGAACTCACCTGTGCGTTGAATCAATGTCGCTTTTGATTTGAAGATAATTTCAGCTTCTTTAAGGCCGTTCGCTTCCAGTGTTGCACCTGTAGAAACCAAATCAGCGATAGCATCAGCGAGACCCGCACGAGGCGCAACTTCTACAGAGCCTGTCAGCATACATGTAGAGAATGGAACGCCGGCTTCATCCATGTACGCTTTTAGAAGTTGAGGATACGTTGTAGCAATACGCTTGCCAGCTAAGTCTTGTGGACCGTTGTACTCTTCGTCCTTGTCGATTGCGATAGATAAACGACAGCCACCAAAATCAAGTCGACGAAGCTGAACAAACTCGCAGGGTTCACCTAATGCTTTGCGGTCAAGGCGAACTTCTTCTAGTTCATTTTCGCCAATAAAGCCAAGGTCAACCACGCCATCCATAATTAAACCTGGGATGTCGTCGTCACGAACCAAGAGTAAATCAATTGGCATATTTTCAGAATGGACAACTAAACGCTCGCCCATTACGTTGAACTTTACGCCGCACTGTTTTAGTAGAGCTTGACTCTCTTTGCTAAGACGACCTTTTTTCTGAATTGCGATTCTTAAACGTTGTGTTTGCATTGCTTTGTCCCTATGCAAGATTTTGATATCTAAGTATTTTTCAAACTAATAAAACTAAAAAACCCTCGGGAGATTGAAGTCTCCCGAGGGTTTAAAATCTGCTTTTACTTTGATTTTACCTCCGGGAGTTTCCTGCCTCCCGGGTATGCGTACATCGCCCGAAAGACTAGATTGGGTGATGATGGTGATGAATGTTCATTACAAAATTACGCATACTTATTTAAGGCTCTTTTTGAGTTGCTTTGTTAGTAACCACACTAACTAAGGATTCTATATTTTTCAATACTCAATTGAATATTTTCTAAATATTTTTCACAAGATATTGATTTAAATGAAATTAAATTCTTTTCCATATTGAATACTCTGGTAGAAAGAACACCTCCAATCAGCTCTACTCTGACGAAGAAAACGAAGAATAGTATGAATATCCACCAAATCAACTATTTAGACCGTACCCAACCCATTAATTGACACTTTTCTCAATAAAGAGACAACAACTCACGTTTGAGACAATTCATTCAAAACTATTATTAGAGCGGGGCAAAAAATAGTGATTAACAATGAAACTGCGTAACGGTAGTAATAAACAAGCTGTAGATTTCGACGATACGGCACTATACCCGTTGATCGGCAATAGTGCCTGTATCCAAGAACTTCGTACTGCAATACAAAAGTACGCTCAATGTGATGCTGAAGTCCTCATTCAGGGTGAAACTGGTGTTGGGAAAGGTCTTTGCGCTCGCCTTATTCATCAATTGTCGAACAGACACTCAGCACCTTTTGTGGAAGTCAACTGTGGAGCCATTCCAAGTGGTCTTATTGCATCCGAGCTTTTCGGCCATGAAAAAGGAGCATTTACAGGCGCAATCTCAGAGCGTATAGGTTTTATTCAAAAGGCACATAAAGGCACCCTATTTCTTGATGAAATTGGTGACATGCCACCAGACCTACAAATCCACCTCCTTCACTTTTTGGAGAGTAAACAAATCCATAAAGTCGGAGCGGATAAATTCATTGACGTGGACTGTAGGGTCATTGCAGCAAGCCACGTGGATTTGAAAAATGAGGTCGTACAAGGAGGATTTCGTGAAGATCTATTCTATCGGCTTAATATATTGCCATTAACTATCCCTCCACTGAGAAAGCGTGGAAAAGACATTATTATTTTATCTGAACACTTCCTAGCAGATCTGTCTCATGGTCAGGTACAAAAAATGTCTGATAAGGTAAAAGCCAAGCTCCTCAAACATCGTTGGCCAGGCAACGTAAGAGAACTGCGTAATGTCATCCAACGAGCAATTGTCATGTGTGAAGATCACACGCTTCTCGTCGCTGACTTGGGCCTTGATAACAATGAGAGGCAATTGCTCCCTTCTGTGGACCAAATTGATCTCGACTACCTACTGCAAGCTATCGAAGAAAATAAACACAATATGAGTGCGGCTGCACGTCACCTCGGCATTTCAAGAACAACGCTTTATCGATTAATAAAGAAATACAACTTAAATGTTTAAATACTGTATAGGTGTAACGTAACACTGTGTAACAGGTAACTCTTTAGATATCATTTAGTTAACTCTGCATCGCAACCATGCGGATTTTGCTGTATTAAAAATCAAAAGCTTAAAATGGGCATAGTCTTTGCTTAGAACTAAGAAGAAGATGGATTGCTTTTCCATTACAGCCCATCAAGGAGAGCTCGGTACACAAACAATTCGCTCTTAACACGAGACTTTTATCCCCAAAAACGCGATTGCCCCCCTCACCTAAGTCGCGTTAAAAAAAAGCTCCGCTAAATTAGCGGAGCTTCCCTCTGTAACGAATCTATTCAAAACAACTTACGCACTCTGGCAAGACGCTATTTTAGACTTTGAAAGCCATGACAAAATAGCGCAAACGATAACGAATGTTATCGACGCTGCAATGAACGAAAACGCAATTGAAGCAGTCATACCAAGGGCAATAAAGCCCACGCATGAAACAAGCGCGACTGATAATGCATAAGGTAGCTGTGTTGATACGTGATCAATGTGGTTACAACGTGCACCCGTCGATGACAAGATAGTCGTATCTGAGATTGGTGAACAATGGTCACCAAATACCGCACCAGCTAAAACCGCACTCAACATCGGTAGCATTAGCGCTACGTCTGTTGCACCAGCCATGTCTCCGGCGATTGGAAGCATGATGCCGAACGTACCCCATGAAGTACCTGTTGAGAACGCCATCAGGCCAGACAGCAGGAATAAGATAACTGGGAGCCAATGAGGGTTGATATTTCCCTGCGCCATTGTCGAAAGGTAAGTACCAGTCTTCATATCACCGATAACAGAACCAATGGTCCAGGCAAATACTAAGATTAGAATCGCACCAAACATAGACTTAGCACCAATCCAAAGTGTACGTGCGATCTCAGCCATTGGTAGACCTTGCTTCACAACAGTAAACAGTGCAACTGCTAAGCCAAGCAAGCTACCGTAGATTAGTGATGTACCTACATCTGTATTTTCAAAAGCACCAAGAAGCGCAAATTCTTTACCATCAGCAGCCAATGCTTGGCCACCCGTGTAAAGCATTGAAGCGATAGTCGCGATAATCAGCGTCACGATAGGAAGTATCAAATCTGACACTTTACCCTTTTCACTTTCACGGATATCTAGCTCTTCATTTAGGTCATGCGCTTCTTGCGAGTCATTTTCTTTGTCTTTATCAAAGCCACGACCTTGCGATGCAGAGATCTCATGCTCACGCATTTTACCAATATCAAGACCAAACCACGCAACAGCGAACACCATTAGCAGCGCAAAAACGGCGTAGAAGTTCATTGGGATAAGACGAACATATGCGCCAAGAGCCGAATACTCTGTGATCCCATGTGAGACTAAGATCCCGCCAATAATAGTAATAATGTAAGCACCCCAGCTAGAAGCAGGCATAATTACACACATTGGAGCAGCGGTTGAGTCTAGAATGTACGCAAGCTTAGCGCGAGACACATAAAAGCGATCGGTTACTGGGCGAGAGATCGCACCAACAGCAAGGCTATTAAAGTAATCATCGACAAAAATGAATACGCCTAAAAAGGCGGCAAGAAGTTTGGAGCCGCGTTTACTCTTCACTCGAGATTGTGCCCATTCAGCAAAAGCACGAGTACCGCCAGAAAGCGTTAATAAAGCTGTTGTCATACCTAATAAGATTAGGAAACCAACAATGCTCATGTTCCAAGTGTTAATTCCGCCATCTTCAATAAAGACAGAAGAAACTTGAGAACTGACGTAACCTGCGGTGTCGCTGATAGACCAGCTATTAAGTAGCACCGCACCTAGCACGATACCTACACCCAAGGAAACTAATACACGTCGAGTCAAAATCGCCAAAGTCAAAGCGACAATAGGTGGCAATAATGAAACAGGAGAACTAGAAAAATCTATTAAATTCATGATCTTCAAAAACCAAAGTTTGGCTAGAGATCTACTGCAGACAAGTCACGTAGCATACGATACGTGCTCATGTTGAACTTAGCGACAGGGAAGCGAACACTCCACCCAACCCTACAGTAGCGCTCCATAGTTTAATGTGAATATATACTATGGCAGTGTTGTTCCTTTCAGATACAACCCCAGCAAGTAACTTTGATGAGTTACTTACTTCGGCAATCTTCGCCTTCCACTATTATTCATTGGCATCACCCCAATAATAGCTACTCTTCGAGACCGCGCCTCTACGGCAACAACAAACAATTAACCACTAACTGTACAAATTAACAACAAATTGTCTGCAATATTGCATCAGGTGGCAGCCATTGTACTTATGATGAGAGTCAATGCAACACATCAAACTAAATTAAACAAATAAATAATGACTGAGATAATTTATAAACCTTGCCTACTTCCATAAGTTTTGTGCAACTGAAATCACATCAATCATGTTATTTATGAAACATTATTACTACCTTAGAAATATCATGGTTTATCTTACATCAATAAATTAAGGATATATGACACACCATTAAAGATGGATGCTTCATATTTTTAAGTAATAACTCAAATTTTTTTATAAAAAACCAAGCTGTCGCTCTCTCTATACAATAATGATTGTTGATTTTAGTTCTCATCTAATAATGATTTATTTCGAGTGTAATAATATTAATTGCTTTAAAAAATAGTCAAATTTAAACAAAATCTTGATTTAGCATTTGCACATAAGGAAAAGATAAAGTTAAATA
Source organism: Vibrio sp. 2130-1 (assembly GCF_033339515.1). NCBI lineage: Bacteria > Pseudomonadati > Pseudomonadota > Gammaproteobacteria > Vibrionales > Vibrionaceae > Vibrio > Vibrio sp. 2130-1. The sequence goes on along the minus strand of NZ_JAWOUT010000002.1, from coordinate 197,056 downwards.
TAAGGACTCTTTGTTTATTTATAGATTGGCATTATTTAATCGTAACGATAAAAAGTGCCCAACACATTAACCTTTTAATAGGAATCGTTATGTCAGAGCTGACTAAAACCCTTCTAAATATCCGTAGCCTTCGTGCATTTTCTCGTGAGCTGACTCTAGAACAATTGGAAGAAGCTCTAGATAAACTCACTACTGTCGTAGATGAGCGTCGTGAAGCAGAAGAAGCAGAACGCGCAGCACAAGCAGAGCAAGAAGCTAAGCTTGCAGAGATTGCTGAGAAAATCGCTCAAGACGGTATTGACGTAGAAGCACTTATTACTGCGCTATCTGGCGAAACTAAGACGAAAGGCAAAGCGAAGCGCGCACCTCGCCCTGCTAAATACAAATACACAGATTCAAACGGTAATGAGAAAACTTGGACTGGCCAAGGTCGTACACCTTCGGCGATTCAAGAGCAACTTGATGCAGGTAAATCTCTGGATGAGTTCCTAATCTAGATCCATGCTATTTTTAAAAGGCTCCCATAGGGAGCCTTTTTTATTTAAACCATTACAAAAAAAAGGCACATTTCTTAATGTGCCTTTTACTTTAGTTACAGAATAGTTAATTAAACCGCTTCGTATTAACGTTCCCAGTATGCTTCTTCTAGGCTATCTTCTCGCTCAGGAAGTCCGCGCGACAATCGTGGTGAATGTTGCACGAGAACTTCGTAGCTAGCACGGTTTGCGTATTTGCAGACTTGAGAAAAAGAAGAGTAAGTTAAATACTCGTTACTGTGCTTGCTTGAATTAGGCACATTTTCTTTATGGTATTTATTTGCTGCCATATCATGAAGAACAGCAGATAACGCAGCATCACCTGCGCCATTTGTATTCTTAATTTTTTCTGGGCCACCCATATATGGCGAGATATGCGAGTACACTTTTATTGGCGTCTCGCATGAGTCTTTTTTCGCCGGACGACTGAATTCATAACGATTAAATTCAGCAATTGACCCTGGAAGTAATGGCAAAGAAGTTTCGCGCTTCGCGCTATCTTCCGTATACCCAGCCATAAATAGACCTACAGGACCCGCCGTGCACAATACTAGATCAGCCCACTCCAATGTTTTATCAGACGCAGCAAGTGGATCAGATTCCCCCGTCAGAGCTTCTGCTTCATCTTCATTCATCGCAACGACTGAAACGTTATCTCGAATGAATTCTTGCCAATATTTAGGGTCATCTTGAATAACAAACTTTGTGCCTAAAGTCAGAACAACAGGCACATCATTCTTTTTCGCGTACTCAATCGCTTTCATTGTTGCTTCCGGCATTGGGTCGCCGTCTTTGCAACGTACTAGATATGACGTCAGTACAAGTGCTGATGCATTTTTAAAGATTTTCTCTGGAATGCTATCAGGATGGAGTTGGTTCATTTGCCCTTCGCTGATAGCAAAAGTACGTTCACCGTCTTCTGTGATAAGAGCAAAACAACGGCCAATTGCACCATCTACACCTTGTAGGTAGTTCAAGTCCATGCGGCTTGATGTATTACAAAGATAACGGTAACCGTAGCTGCCAATCTTAATATCCTGGCTCATCACTCCAAGTAGTGTGGAGCGGTCATCCGCTAGCACGGAGTAGTTATGTAGCGTGTTACCAATTGTACCGCCCGCATACTCATTGGTAATCAAGTTCTCTTCTTTCAGTTGCTGGTATAACTCTTCTGCTCTTTCGTCATCGATAACCAGAGAGTGACCTTTACTCAGACCGTACTTTTCAATCACATCCGTTGTAACTTTTGCTTCAATATCAACCAAGGTTTGGTCAATACCAATGATGTGAGTGCGCGTCATCTTCTTGCTTTCTTGTGCTTGGCTCACCAGCGGGTCACGAGCATGAACAGGAAAATAGTGCTTCGATTTGCGTTGTCCAGGAAATTTCATATTGTCAGTCTGAGTAAGGGGATGAAAAGGAGAGCGGATTCTATACCGCTAATAATAAAGCAGCAATAAAAGCGATTATAGCAAACGTTTGCTGACTACTTTTTTCTTTTAGGTGGCTTATTCACCTTCCATAAAGCTGAGATCTGGTAGTTGCTCAAGGTGCTCGCTATAACGCTTTAGGTTGAACTCACCTTCATTCTTCATCACATCAAAAATCTCAATTGACATCGCACATGCCATCATCGCAACCGCATCTTCACGTGGTGTGCCAGTCATCATTAAACGCATAAGGGTTTCTTTTACTTTAAGCGGGTTGCCATCTTCGAGCTGATTTTCAACAATTTCAATCAACTCACTTTCTTGCATAAATTGGTTTTCTTCTGTCATTTGATGTTTCCTCTTGGATTTTGGCCAACTATGCCATATATACCTCTTCTATACTTGCGAAATTACTCGTTCGAATCTTTTTTGAAGAAAAATTCAGCGAAACGAATTGTGATTTCGATCTCGGATCTGTCACCGGTCTGTGGATTCTGATAGAATCTGCATCCCGTTTATTTAAGTGGTGTTTAGTAATGTCTGATAACAGCCAAAAGAAAGTCATCGTCGGTATGTCCGGCGGCGTTGATTCATCTGTTTCCGCGTATCTTCTAAAGCAGCAAGGCTACCAAGTAGAAGGCCTTTTCATGAAGAACTGGGAAGAAGATGACAACGAAGAATATTGTACAGCAGCAGAAGATCTTGCTGATGCGCAGGCAGTATGTGACAAGCTAGGCATCCACCTACACACTATCAACTTTGCTGCTGAATACTGGGATAATGTATTTGAATACTTCCTTGCGGAATACAAAGCAGGTCGTACACCAAACCCAGACATTCTTTGTAACAAAGAAATCAAATTCAAAGCATTTCTAGAATTTGCGGATGAAGTGCTTGATGCAGATTACATCGCAATGGGTCACTATGTGCGTCGTTCTTTCCCAGAAGACGCTTTACCTGGGGAAGAACAGGAAAAACCACAAATGCTACGTGGTCTAGATGGCAACAAAGACCAGAGCTACTTCCTATACACATTAAGCCACGAGCAGATTGCACGTAGCCTATTCCCTGTTGGTGATTTAGAGAAGCCAGAAGTGCGCCGTATCGCAGAAGAGCAAGACCTGATCACAGCGAAGAAGAAAGATTCTACCGGTATCTGTTTCATCGGTGAACGTAAGTTTACGGAATTCCTAGGTCGTTACCTTCCTGCTCAACCGGGTAATATCGAGACTCCAGAAGGCGAAGTGATTGGTCAACACCAAGGCCTGATGTACCACACACTTGGTCAGCGTAAAGGTCTACACATTGGTGGCCGTAAAGGCGGCGGTGGTAACGAGGACCCATGGTTCGTTGGTGAGAAAGATCTAGAACGTAACGTTTTGATTGCTGTTCAAGGTAAAGACCATCCAATGTTGAAATCAGAAGGTCTACTTGCATCACAACTTCATTGGGTAGATCGTGAGCCAATTCGCGATGTTATGAAGTGCACAGTGAAAACTCGTTACCGTCAGGAAGATATTCCTTGTACAATCATCCCTATCGATGATGAAAACATTAAAGTTATCTTTGACGAGCCACAAATTGCTGTAACTCCAGGTCAATCAGCAGTGTTCTACAAAGGTGACGTGTGCCTAGGTGGCGGCATCATCGAGCAACGCATTAAATATTCTCAAGCTTAGGAGTCGTTACGTGGCGAATACACTTTATGACCGTACTATCGCTTTCGCTGGGATTTGCCAAGCTGTTGCTTTAGTTCAACAGGTAGCGAGAAACGGACATTGTGATCAAGATGCTTTTGAAACATCAATCAACGCTATTTTGAGCACGAACCCTGCTAACACAGTTGGCGTATTCGGTCGCGAAGCCGATCTAAAGCTCGGCCTAGAATGCTTGGTTAAAGGGATTGATAGCACACCATCAGGCAGTGAAATTACTCGTTACATTATTAGTTTAATGGCGTTAGAACGTAAGTTAAGCTCTCGTAACGATGCTATGTCTCAGCTTGGTGATCGTATTCAAATGGCCAAGCGTCAGTCAGAGCACTTTGAGCTACTAGACGATCAAATGATCAGCAATTTAGCGAGCATCTATCTGGATGTCGTTAGCCCTATTGGCCCACGCATTCAAGTAACGGGCACGCCATCTGTACTGCAGCAGACGGCAAGCCAACACAAAGTTCGTGCGCTGTTGTTATCTGGCATTCGTAGTGCAGTTCTTTGGCGTCAAGTTGGTGGTAAGCGTCGCCACCTAATCTTCGGGCGCAAGAAGATGGTAGAGCAAGCACAAATCCTTCTTGCTCGTCTGTAGTAAAATATCAAATAAGCAGCTCGCGTTTATCGCGAGCTCATTTTTTTCGACTAAAACAAATCTCGCGCAAACGTTTGCGCAATATTCGTGACAATTGCCACAGTTATTGGTATAAAGCTCACGAAATTTAGAAACCCAATTCAGGAGAACATCATGGAACTGTCAGCATTGACTGCTGTTTCACCAGTAGACGGCCGTTACGGAAGCAAGACAATTGCGTTACGCGAAATTTTCAGTGAATACGGTCTACTAAAGTACCGTACTATCGTTGAAATCCGCTGGCTACAAAAGCTTGCTGCTACTGCTGAAATTGCAGAAGTGCCAGCGTTTAGCGCAGAAGCAAACCAATTCCTAGACGACCTTGCTGCAAACTTCTCTGAAGAAGATGCACGCCGTATCAAAGAGATCGAGCGTACAACTAACCACGACGTAAAAGCGGTTGAGTACTTCCTAAAAGAGAAAGTAGCAGACGTTCCTGAACTGCACGCAGTAAACGAGTTCTTCCACTTCGCATGTACTTCTGAAGACATCAACAACACATCACACGCTCTAATGCTTAAAGAAGCGCGTGAGAAAGTGATTCTTCCAGAAATCCGTAACCTAATCGACGCTATCAAAGCACTAGCAGTGGAATACCGCGACATTCCTCTTCTATCTCGTACACACGGTCAGCCTGCTTCTCCATCTACTATGGGTAAAGAAATGGCAAACGTGGCGTACCGTATGGAGCGTCAATTCAAGCAAATCGAAAACGTTGAAATCCTAGCGAAAATCAACGGTGCAGTAGGTAACTACAACGCACACCTTTCTGCTTACCCAGAACTAGATTGGCACAAGTTCTCTGAAGAGTTCATCACAGAGTCTCTAGGCGTAACTTGGAACCCTTACACAACTCAAATCGAACCGCACGATTACATCGCTGAGCTGTTCGACGCTATCGCTCGTTTCAACACTATCCTGATTGACTTCGACCGTGACGTTTGGGGTTACATTGCACTAGGCCACTTCAAGCAAAAAACTGTTGCTGGTGAGATCGGTTCTTCAACAATGCCTCACAAAGTTAACCCAATCGACTTTGAAAACTCAGAAGGTAACCTAGGTCTTGCGAACGCTGTATTCGGCCACCTAGCACAGAAACTGCCTATCTCTCGTTGGCAACGTGACCTAACTGACTCAACGGTTCTACGTAACCTTGGTGTTGGTGTTGGCTACGCTATCATCGCTTACACTTCTACGCTTAAAGGCATCAGCAAGCTAGAAGTAAACCGTGAAGCGCTTCTTGCTGAACTAGACAAGAACTGGGAAGTACTAGCTGAGCCAGTACAAACCGTTATGCGTCGTTACGGCATCGAGAAGCCATACGAGAAGCTGAAAGAGCTAACTCGTGGTAAGCGTGTAGACGGCGAAGCAATGCGTAACTTCATCGACGGTCTTGAGCTTCCTGAGCACGAGAAAGCACGTCTGAAAGAGATGACACCAGCGAACTATATCGGTCAAGCAATCGAGCTGACAGATAAGCTGTAATACTCCTGTAACGACCAGATACTTAAAAGGTTGACGCGAAAGCGTCAACCTTTTTTAGTTAGGAGAGTTAGGTCGGGAGAAAATGATTTTAGTTATATGGAATGGATTATTAATTGAAGATCAGCCCCATTTGTTATGGCTGCTTTTGGAAGAACAAGGTTATTGTTCCTACTTCCACACCAAACTTTTTTATTTTCGTTAGATTGAAAACGTGTCTGTCATCCTGACGATAAAGCCAATCATCAAAAGCAACTGTCACTGATGAATCCTCCATTTGTAGCTCAAAGTCATATTGCCACTGTAGCGCATTGCCCTGCTCTTCCCCTGTTGCTACACCTATAATATCGTCTGCCTTACCTTCATAACGACCGTCTTCTAATCTAGTGATAACCCAAATTCGCTGGTCCACCTCTCCGTCATCAAACACGAAGTCTTCCACCAGCGTCAGCGTATCACCCGCTACAGTACCCACTATATCGACCTCAAAGCGACGCGTTTGCTGTCCGGTATAATCTTGCACCATCCCCCACGCCTTTATGTCGCCTTCGAAATAACCGAATACGTCAAAAGTCGGTGTAGAAGAGCGGTAATTATCAATGTCTGCGGAACATGCCGAAAGAAAAACAGCTGCCACTAAAGTCGCTGCTTTAAAAATTCGCTTAAACACTATCTAACCTGCCCTATCAATTGTTTTCGGAGTTTCGGAAATTCTGTGTTGGGTGATAACCATATAGCCAAAAATGCATCGTTCATTCGTTCGTCTTCAATGATGCCAACGTTCTTTACTTGCACGTCCCCAACCTGCTTATAAAACAGCTGACCAGATTTTCCATCTGTTAGATAAGTAAGCTCGTCACCTTTTTGAATATCAGGAAACATACGATCGAGCTCGCTGATCCAAGCTTTTCGATATGAGTCCGTAAAACCCAATTTCGCCCACTGCTCATCCGTCACATCAAGCAGCTGTTGCTTACTGATGTCTCTCTTGTAATTAATTTCCAACGCAAGGGGATGTGGCGATACGTCATCGCTTACGATGAACTTTCCATCAGGCGCTTTTAATCTTGAGTGATAAATATCGAAGATGAACCAAGTAAGTTGGGCTTCTCCAACAGTTTTCCATCCCTTCCAATTCGCAATGTTGCTGGCAGCTTCGCTATTTCCAACAGGTTGAGCTTGCAGAGCAAAAGAGCCAGTTACTATTACCAACGCAAGCAGCCTAGTCAGTCTCTGAGTTAAGTCTCTCTTCAAGCTTTTCATTTCCGTACACCTTGAGTATCAAGAGCATCATGACGCACCATTCGACAAACAACATTGACAGTGTAGCGCCAGTGCTAAATCCAAATTCAACGGCTTGGAGCTTATAGCCAGCAAAGTAGCTCGCTGTTCCTCCGATACCGCCTACTATTGATACGTAGGTTTTTGGGAAACGGTACAAAATTGACTTGAGTTGATAGGCATACCAGGCGAACAGAATCCAAAGGCACAAAAGCCAAAGGGGTAACCATTGAGTGGCAAACATGAAAATTGAAAATTGCTGATTTAATGTATCAAGCACGAGACCAATCGTGGCGATAACACCAATACTTTTGAGCGAAGATGCGTCAGTTTTCAAACAATATAGTAGGGTTGCCAAAGTAAGGAATAACGTCACCCATTGCCATTGATAGGTTCCAAGCACCGCTGCAAACCAGCAGAGTTGGAACCATGTCGAAGCAAGAAACACCTTCATAACGAACTACGGGCGTTGAAACGTCATGTGAACGGCACTGATCGTGCGAGCCAAAAAGCCACCTTCACAGTAGCTCAAATAGTAGCGCCACATACGCACAAAGCGGTCGTCGTAGCCAAATGAGCGCACTTCACCCTCTGCTCGATTAAAACGTAGGTGCCATTCATTCAGCGTCTTAGCGTAGTCCAAACCAATATCGAACAAGTCTCGCGTCACTAAGTCACTGTATTTTGTTGTGGCTTGGGTTAGTGAGGTTACCGACGGTAAAAAACCACCCGGGAAAATGTACTTTTGGATAAAGTCGACGTTGTTACTGTAGTAATCGTAACGCTGATCGGCAATCGTAATCGCTTGAATCGCCATCAAGCCACCGGACTTTAATAAAGACTCACAGACCTTAATGTACGAAGGCAGGAATTGTTTGCCCACAGCTTCAATCATTTCAATAGAAACGAGCTTGTCATAAGTTCCGGTTAGGTTTCGGTAATCTTCTTTGAGTAGAGTGATTTTGTCTTCTAAGCCACGCTCTTTGATTTTTTGCTCCGCGTACGCGTGTTGCTCTTCAGATATCGTTGTTGTGGTGACCTGACAACCGTATTGTTCTGCCATGTAAATCGCCATAGCGCCCCACCCAGTGCCAATTTCAACAACATGATCAGTGGGCTTCAGCTCAAGTTGCTGACATAGACGATCCATTTTGTTGATTTGAGCCTGCTCTAGAGAGTCATCCGCATGATTGTAAAGCGCCGACGAGTACAGCATATTGGTGTCAAGGAACGCTTCGTATAGGTTGTTACCCAAGTCGTAATGCGCATGGATATTTTTACGTGAGTTCTCTTCAGAGTTTCTGTTTGACCAATGACTGAACTTGTACAGTATTTTAGTCAACCAACTGCCTTGCTCTTCGAGTTTATCTAGAGCACGCATGTTAAGGGCCATCAGTTTCATTAATGAGGTTAAATCGGGGCTATCCCACCACCCATCCATATAAGCCTCACCAGCAGCAATACTGCCGCCCTGCAAGATCCGTGAATAAAAGCCTGGATGTTTTACCTCTATAGTAGCGACAACAGGTTGACCACTGTACTCCCCATTTGGCGCACTAAAACGCTCGCTTCGCTCTGTCGTTTCCGTCTTAAAACTTTCAATAACTGTTAAGCAGCCGATTTCCATTTTTTGCAGACATTGAAAAATAACTCCGCGAGCCGCTTTTTGCGTTGTCGTCAATTTACGCGGCAATGTCATAGAACTAGTATTTAACATGCAGAATTCTCCTTGTGCTTTTTATTTTTTTTGTCTGTTTTTTCAGTATCGGCTTCTATTTCTTCATGCGTTGAATATTTAGGATGAGAATAAAAAGGTGCGCCTTTCACCCAAAGTTTTAATGCGTGCCAATAAATACCAACCATTACTTTTACCGTTTGTATTGGTGTAACGATCAAACACCTCAATAAGGTTTTGCTTGAAAGTGGCTTGGCTTTCATAACCATGGTGGCATCAAAGTGTTTCTCTCCTTTGTGACATTCAAGATGAATATTCAACTTGTCTGTCAAAGGTTTAATTCTCCAGCGGTAGAGTTGGTCAATCGGGTTGAATGGTGAAACATGGAATGCTTTAACTTGTTCCCAACCAAACTTTTCTTCTTCTTTATCTGCTGACACCACGTAGTAATGTCGTTCATTCCAAGGAGTGTTACTCACCTCTGCGAGGAGATACTTCCATTCTCCTTCCGCGTTATAAACGTAGTAGAAATTAACGGGACTGAAATAAAGTCCTAGATAACGCAAGTGACAGACTGCGATTACCTTGCCGGTACAGCGAACACCTGTCAGTTCTTCAATTTTGCTGTGCACTGCCGACTTGACGCTACCTTCACCAATGTAATCACTGCGCTTGAAGCGAGCCCAATGCCACCAACGCGAACCAAAACCCCATACTTTTTTCTCTAAAGCATCGATCTCGTCTACATCAATGGCGGGCATAAATAAAGAGTAGTTCAACTCATGATTCACCGGCGTGAATCGACGGTGACGAACGTTGCCTATAAACAATCGGCTGTTCATTTGGCTATCCATATCACGCTGCGCCTTTTTCGAAAGGAACCACATTTTGTTCGCGGTACTTTTCTTCTAGTTCTTTCACAACATCAAGCGCGCTACGCACGCCATCTTCATGAAAACCGTTGTACCAATAAGCGCCGCAGAACCAGGTACTTTGTTTACCCTGTATCTCATTTTTGCGCTGCTGCGCTGCAATAGACTCAGTGGTGAATACTGGATGATGATAAGTGAACGAACGCAAGACTTTATTTGAGTTAATTTGCTCAGTACTATTCAACGTTACACAAAACGTGTGTTCTGATTGAATATGCTGAAGAATGTTCATGTTATAAGTGAGCGAAGGGAGGCGTTGCTGTTGCTCTTCACTGCCTTCCAATAGGTAGTTCCATGATGCCCATGCTGCCTTACGTTTTGGTAGTACGGCAGAGTCGGTATGAAGAACAACTTCATTTGCTTGGTATGTCATATCCCCCAAGATTTCCTGCTCAATTGGGCTGATATCCTCTAGCATTCTCATTGCTTGATCACTGTGACAAGCAAAGATAACGTCATCAAACCAATGCGTTTCTCCGCGAACTTGAACGCCAACCCCTTTTTCGTTGCGAACCACTTTTTCGACAGGACTATTAAGACGAATATTCTCGGCAAAGCCTTTGGTCAATGGTGGAATGTATGAACGTGAACCACCTTTAATCACATACCATTGTGGTCGGTTAGTCACATCTAGCAGACCGTGGTTGAGGAAGAAACGTAAGAAGAACATAAGAGGGAATTCGCGCATGTCAGCTAAAGTCGACGACCAAATCGCAGCACCCATCGGTAATATGTAGTTATCGGTAAAAAAAGCACTGAATTTGTGTTCGTCAAGGAACTCACCTAACGTCTGAGAGTGCGAAGATTGCTCGCTAGCGAAGCGCTTGGCAAGTTTATTGAAACGAAGTATCTCGAAGATAAATCGATAAAATTTAGGGTTTGCCCAGTTACGTTTTTGAGCAAACAATGTCGATACTGTGTGGCCGTTGTACTCTAGTCCGTTCCCATCGTTTCTGACACTGAAGCTCATTTGAGTCGGCAGACCTTCAACGCCAATCTCGCTCATCATTTTAATGAAATTAGGGTACGTACGATCGTTATAGACGATGAACCCAGTGTCTATCGCGTATTCTCTACCATCAAGGCTCACATCAACGGTTGCAGTATGGCCACCGATGTAATCGTTCGCTTCAAAAAGCGTTACATCATGTTCTTTATGCAAGTAATAACCACAAGTAAGGCCAGAGATTCCCGTTCCCACAATCGCTATCTTCTTTCTTCCTGCTGTTTTCATTTTTATTCCTTCTTATGATACGAGTTTAGCAGTTAGGCGAGCTTGCCAACTGTATGGAAGTAACGAGATAAAACGTAAAATACTGGTAAATCTCGCTGGGAAATAGATATAGGTCTTGTTGGCGGCTAACTGCTTCCTGATAGAGTCCGACGCTTGCTGAGTAGAAATGATCATTGGCATTTCAAAGTCGTTTTTGTCAGTCAACGGCGTTTCAACAAAACCAGGAAACACCGTTACCACTTTGATCCCTTTCTTTTTCAAGTCGACGGCGAGCGTGCGTGCAAAATAACTGACTGCCGCTTTGGATGCGCCGTAAGCTTCTGCACGAGGCAGTGCCACTTCTGATGCGATAGAGCCAACAATAACAATGCGGTGCCCTCTCTCTAAATGTACTTGGCAGCCTTCAACGCAGTTGGCAACACCGACAACATTTACGTTCATCACACGCGCCATGAGTTTCGCGTCGACCACTCCCTCATCCATGTACTCACAATCGCCTGCGTTAAAAACCCATGTGTTTGGCGTAAAGGGCAAATTAGAGAGCGCCTGCTGAGTTTCCTCATAATTTGTCACATCAAACTGCAATGTATGAATTTTGGAAGAAACTGCCTCCAGTTCTGCAAGAACATCTTGATTCCGACCACAAGCAATCACATTCCATTCTGAGGTCGCGTAATCTAGGGCAAGCTGTCTTCCTATTCCGGAGGTGGCGCCTGTGATTAAAATGGTGTTGTTCATTGTCCTAACCTCTGCTTGATGGTTTTAACGACTGAACCAAGTAATGGTAAATGCTCATAGAGCATCTCTCCGAGATCAAAATAGTCTCGGTGATAAATGACCTGACCTTCGCTAAATTTGAGGTGCGAAACACCATTGACGAGAATAGGCGCACCCTTCTGAAGTTTGGGATGCTGAAGGTCCATTGTCCAAGTTAGGAAGCCTGTATCTCCGACTTGTTGATGCTCATGGATTACAAAATCACAACTGATGACGTTGGCATATAATGAGGTGAAATAATCCGAAAGTGCTGGCCATCCTTCTAAACGATGCGCTGCGTCCTCAAATACTACATCTTGGTGATATATATCCTTAAGCAGATGTAAGTTCGCTTTGTTGAGCTTTTGATAGATATTGCCAACAGACTGTATGTCCATTTTTTACTCCTACACGCCCATTAAGTTGTACAAAATTATTATATGTACAAAATAGTTCATTCCTCCAAAGTTGTACAAAAATAATTTTGTATAACTTTATTTCTGTAAGTAGTACGTGATGAAGTTCGCACGCGATCAATCGGCGAAAAAAAAGGCTTGGTCAAAACCAAGCCTTTTCAGCAGATTAACAATTATTTAAGTAGGAACAATTAGTATTGCTGGCCTCGCAACGCTGCAATACGTTTATCTAGCGGAGGGTGGCTCATTAGTAGCTCAGTCAGCGACTGCTTGCCATTGATACCAAACGCCATCATGGTGCCATCCAGTTGAGATTCATGACTCACCTTCAAACGCTCTAGAGCCGCAATCATTTTTTCTTTGCCAACGAGGCGCGCAGCACCTGCGTCCGCGTGGAATTCGCGATGACGGCTGTACCACATAGTCAAGAAGCTAGCTAGGAAACCAAATACCAGTTCAAGCACCATGGATACGCCAAAGTAAACCATCATATTTGTACCTTGGCCTTCTTCATCATCGTTCGATGCCACGATATTGGCAATAAAGCGTGATAGGAAGATAACAAACGTGTTCACGACACCTTGCATCAACGTCATCGTGACCATATCACCATTTGCAATATGGCTCACTTCGTGTGCAAGTACTGCCTCTGCCTCATCACGAGTCATATTGTGTAAAAGACCAGTAGAAACTGCGACAAGAGAGTCATCTCGTTTTGCACCTGTCGCAAATGCATTGATATCTGGTGAATCATAAATAGCCACCGTTGGCATACCAATACCCACTTGTTGAGCTTGACGACCCACAGTTTCGACTAACCAATGCTCCGTTTCGTTGCGCGGGCTTTCAATGACCATACCACCAACCGAGCGTAGCGCCATACCCTTTGACATCATCAACGAAATAAATGCGCCACCAAAACCAAATACAGCAGCCATTACAAGTAAACCTGACAGACTGCCTGGTTGCATTCCAGTTACAGCGTAAACAATATTCAGAACAACACTAAGCACTAGCACGACAGCTAGGTTAGTTGCTAGGAATAACATAATTCGCTTCATTACTTTTCTCCGAGGAAGCTTATCGTTTTTTTAAAACGGATTGTTATAAGGAACAAATGGTAATCGCTATAAAAGCCAATTCCGTTGATTTTCATGTTCCGTGCGTTATAGATATAGTCTATCCGCGATAAAAACAAGGTTAAGCAATAAATTGCAACATTTGTTTTCGGGACTGAAATATTTGATTCAAGCGATTTCAAAACATGCTTTGGTAGGAGCTGGAACCTCCGTTCATATACATTTATCAAAATGATAAAATAAGCTCTGAGCTACCCATCATCTATTGATAGATGATCTTGGTGTTAAATCTATCACCTCTTAGCAACTTAGCTAGAAATTTTTTAATAGACCAAAAACAGTACGTTAGCTCTGCTATAGACTTTGGTCTTATTGTGCGGCTACATGGACATGCTAAATTCAAATGAGATGAACAAAACAGAGCCACTCTAAGTACATTGCAAAAAGTGCATTGGGTGAGCTCAAAAACTCCATGTATTGAGGGAAAAACCATGGTAGAAACTAACGACTATCAAATGGCTATTGATTTACTACGTTGTCACCTAGGCATCTCAGAGGACGAGGCAAAGCAACAACTTGGTATTTCAACCGATCATCATATGTCTCAGCGTGTTGCAGAAACACAACAAGCATTGATGGGGCTCAGCCAAGATAAGTAATCTGACTTTTTAGGTTACACCAACAAGAAAGGGCTGCATTGCGCAGCCCTTTGGGTTTTTTAGTCTTTTATCCTAAACACCATTAGTCAGTGTTTAGCAACGGCTCTACATTAATGTACTTGCCTAGCTCTTTGCGTTTAGCACTTGGAATATATGGAATTTCCCCAAGCTTAGGTGCATCGATACGTGCTTCTAGCATCTCGATAATGTCAGCGTAGTGCTCTGTGCCTGGGTTGACGCGGTTTGCCACCCAGCCAACAAGATTCAAACCATCCGCTTTAATACTCTCCGCTGTGAGTAAAGCGTGGCTCAAACAGCCTAATTTAATGCCAACCACCAGTACAACAGGTAACTGCTCTTCTTTTACCCATGTAGATAAACAGTCCGTATCGGATACTGGCACACGCCAGCCTCCAGCACCTTCAACGAGAACAACATCGGCTTGCTGCTTATGTTGAGCCAGTTTTTGACTCAGAACATCGTAACTTATTTCGACATGTTCATGCTTCGCTGCAATGTGGGGAGAAGCAGGCAACTCTAAAGCGTATGGGTTCACATCATCATAGGCCACATCGAGTGTTGCGGCGTCTTGTAAGTGTAAAGCATCAGAGTTACGCCATCCCGCTTCAGTCTTGTCACTCCCTGCTGCCACTGGCTTATAACCAATAGTGTTTAGTCCTTTTGCTGCGATCGCTTGCAAAATGGCTTTAGACGCTACCGTCTTTCCAACATCAGTATCCGTACCAGCAATAAAAAAAGCATCAATCATAGATGTATTACTCCAAAACAAACCTGATAACTTGCAGGTAGAAGACCTTGATCGTTTTTAAACGCTTGGTACGCATGCTCAACTTTTAACAAAGTCTCGCGACTAGTTAAACCGTGTGAGCGCCCGCTTACGTGATTTGCACCTATACCTTTGAGGTCACGCATAACTGAAAATGCAGAGTCGTACCAAACTGTGATGGTGGTCAAGTCTAGTTGATGGCTGTCACATCGAGATTGCGCTAACGCAATTTTTACCTGATTGAGCGTTAGAAAGTTATTGACGTGTTGATATGCATCAATTTTTTCCCATGATGCACGCAGCTCATACAGTGATCCATCAACCAGTGTAGAGAACCACGCTTTCCCACCATTTTTTAGCACGCGGCGCACTTCTTTTAGTGGGTAACTTAAATCTGTACACCATTGCAGCGCTAAACTTGAAAACACGTAATCGAAGCTATCATCGTCAAATGGTAAGTTTTCAGCATCAGCAACTTGGTAGTGCATTCGTACTGCACCACAACGCTGCTCTGCTTTATCTAACATGGCTTGAGAGATATCGCCGCAGACTACTTCCGCACCGCGTTGTTGAAGTAGTTGGGAGAAATAACCCGTGCCACAACCTAAATCCAATACACGTTTTCCCGTCAAGTTTTCAGGAAGTTTATCAAGCAGCTGATGCCCGACATCACGTTGAAAAGCCGCATGTTTATCGTATGTTTCTGCTGCTTTACCAAACGAAGAGGCAATCGCGTCTTTATCTTGATGGAAACTCTCTAACGCGAGCGTTTGCGCTAATGCGGTAGTTGCATTATCCATTACAGCGCTCCTAATGCTTGCTTCAATGCGATTGAAAGCGTTTTAACTTGTTCATTAGTGTGATTGGCAGTGAGTGTTATTCGAAGACGAGACGTTCCTTTAGGCACCGTCGGAGGGCGAATAGCAGTCACCCAAATACCGTTTTGGCGACAAGCACCTGCTACTCGCAAAGCCAATTCAGATTCACCAATCAAAAAGGGCTTAATCGAAGTTTGAGTCTCAACAAACCCCTCAAGGCCGCTAAGGCTATCTCGATACACTTCACTAAGCTCAGAGAGCTTTTCACGTCGCCAAGACTGCTCTTGAACCATCGAGACTGCATGAGTCAACGCATACGCTTGTGCTGGCGGTATCGCCGTGGAATACACATGGTGACGAGCAAACTGAGTTAAAAAGTCCCCCGTTGCGTGGTCACATAAAATAGCTGCGCCAGACGTACCAAACGCTTTACCGAAGGTAACGACCAATAACTCAGGCTTAACCGCGGCATGCTCGCAAGAGCCACCACCGGATTGACCAAGAACGCCAATACCATGAGCGTCATCGACAGCAAGCCAAGCATCATGACTGCGAGTGACTTCAGCTATATCGCTGAGCGGCGCACAATCACCGTCCATGCTGAACACCCCTTCAGTCACAACCAGATGGTTGTCTTCGCTATTAATCAGCGATTTCAGGTGCTCGATGTCATTGTGCTTGAAACGCTTCATCTTAGCTGGTGACAACGTCCCCGCTTCCATCAGTGAGGCATGGTTCAAACGGTCTTGGATCAATACGTCTGATTTTTCTAACAAGGTGAACAACAAGGCTTGATTAGCACTGAATCCAGAACCAAACAGAATTGCTCTGTCGTAGCCCAACCATTCAGTTAGTGCGGCTTCTAAATTGCTGTGTGCTGCACTAAAGCCAGTGACCATTGGCGATGCTCCACTGCCACTCCCATATACGCTTAAACCTTGCTGCCATGCACGAACGAGCGCTTGATCATTGGCTAATCCCAAATAATCATTACTTGAGAAATTAATGTAGCGTCTGCCTTCGTGTTCCAAAACGGACTGGTTACCGGCAAACACCACATTCATAGAACGATTCAACCCTTGCGTTTTACGCTTAGCAAGAGCGGACTCGATACGAGATTTAAACGCTGGCATCGTAGAAAAGGTCGTCTTTTGTCGGACGGGCAGCAACGCGCTCTACGACGCGATCGAGTAACTCGTTTTCTTCGATTTCATCAGGCTTTTGAGACACCTCTTGGCTGTTAATGCCGAGCTTATTGAACAGCATCATGTCTTTGTCTTCAGAAGGGTTTGGCGTTGTCAGAAGCTTGCAGCCGTAGAAGACGGAGTTTGCACCCGCCATAAAACACAGCGCTTGCATTTGTTCGTTCATGTTTTCACGGCCAGCGGATAAACGAACGGCTGATTGAGGCATCATGATTCGTGCAATCGCAATCAGGCGAATGAAATCGAATGGCTCAACATCATCCACTTCTTCCAACGGTGTGCCCTTTACCTTCACGAGCATGTTGATTGGTACACTTTCAGGATGAACTGGCAAGTTAGCCAATTCAACCAACAAGCCCGCTCGGTCATTGGCACTTTCACCCATGCCGATGATGCCACCGGAACAGATCTTCATGCCAGCATCACGAACATGAGACAAAGTGTCTAAACGATCTTGGTAAGTACGTGTGGTAATGATGTTGCCGTAAAACTCAGGAGACGTGTCTAGGTTGTGGTTGTAGTAATCAAGACCTGCGGTTGCCAATTGCTTTGCTTGATCTGGCGTCAGCATACCTAATGTCATACACGTTTCTAAACCCATGCCCTTCACGCCTTTGATCATGTCGGTCAAATGCGGCATGTCACGCTCTTTTGGATTTTTCCATGCTGCTCCCATACAGAATCGAGTAGAACCAGCATTTTTGGCTTTTTGCGCAGCATCGAGTACGCGTTCTACTTCCATCAGACGCTCTTTCTCGATGTCTGTGGTGTAACGAGCACTCTGAGGACAGTACTTACAATCTTCTGGACAAGCACCTGTCTTAATCGACAGAAGCGTGCTTACTTGAACATGGTTGGTTTGTTGATATTGACGATGTACAAGCTGCGCTTCGAATAGGAGATCCATGAATGGTTTTTCCATGAGATCGCGCACTTCAGCATGCGTCCAGTTATGACGAACTTCCACGTGTATTCCTTTAGTCACTTTTGTTGTTGTGTTGACAGTCTACTGAGTCTCGATAAACTGTCAACACAACGCAAAAGAACAAAGTTTACATCTGTCTGTTTTTTAATCTCAATTATTATTGGAATCGCACATGGATCTCGCCTTCGACCGCCAGCATATCTGGCATCCTTACACTTCGACATTGACACCTCTGACCTGCTACCCAGTAGCATCGGCAAATGGTGTTCACATTAAATTGGAAGACGGTACTGAGCTGGTCGATGGCATGTCTTCTTGGTGGTCGACGATCCACGGCTACAACCATCCGCATTTAAATCAAGCCGCTCACCAGCAAATCGATCAGGTCTCTCACGTGATGTTTGGCGGGATTACCCACCAGCCAGCAATCAGTTTGTGTAAGAAGCTATTGTCCCTTGCACCAAATAACCTTGAACATGTATTCCTTGCCGATTCAGGCTCCGTTGCCGTAGAAGTCAGCTTAAAAATGGCACTGCAATATTGGCATGCAAAAGGCGAACGCCGACCGAAGTTTCTTACTTTGCGACACGGTTATCACGGCGATACGTTTGCGGCGATGTCGGTTACCGATCCTGACAACTCAATGCACTCTCTCTACAAAGGCTTTTTACCTGAACATATCTTTGCGGAGTCCCCAACTTGTGGTTATTGGGATGAATGGGATCCAGAAGATCTTACTGACTTCGAGCATAAGATTGATACGCACCATCAAGAACTTGCTGCGGTGATCCTAGAACCTATTGTTCAAGGCGCAGGCGGCATGCGCATCTACCATCCAGAATTTCTCAAAGGCGTGCGTAGGTTTTGCGACAAATACGGCTTGTTATTGATTGCAGATGAGATCGCTACCGGATTTGGTCGTACCGGTAAATTGTTTGCCTGCGAACATGCAGACATTCAACCAGACATTCTGTGTGTCGGGAAAGCACTCACTGGCGGCTACATGACCCTCTCTGCGACCCTGGCGAGCAAACACGTAGCAGACACCGTTTGTGGTGGTGATGCAGGCTGTTTTATGCACGGTCCAACCTTTATGGGGAATCCACTCGCCTGTGCTGTTGCCACCGCAAGTTTGGAATTGATTGAACAAGGTAACTGGCAGCAACAAACCCAACAAATTGAAACGCTGTTTTCTGAGTTACTACCAAAACTTGAAGAATACGAGTTGGTGAAGAACACCCGTTGGCTAGGTGCCATTGGCGTAGTGGAGACGTATCGCCCTGTGAATATGGAAACCATCCAAGCCTTGTTTGTTGAACACGGAGTTTGGATTCGTCCATTTGGTAAACTGATTTATATGATGCCGCCGTTCATCAGCAAGCCAGAAGATATTGAAAAGTTAGTGAATGCGATTGATGCTGCGTTACAACGTAAAGACTGCTTCGCTTCATAGTTCAATTCAATACGAAAACGGTTTGAGTATGAGACTCAAACCGTCTCGTTATTTATTAGAGCAGTAAAGCTATCGAAGTTGACTATCTTTACTCGCTCGTCGATTGAACAATGCTTGGCGTTGAGATACCAATTCGATTGTTGACTGACATTCGATACACAAACGAACGCCTTTCATTGCAAGACGACGCGCTTCTGGAATCTCATCACCACACTCATCGCAGTAATGGGCGCTCTCACCCTTTGTGATACTGCCACGAACACGGGAAATCTCGTCGTCTATTGTGTTTTGAATTTGTTGGCTGACGCTATCGTCATTTGCCCACCCTACGGCCATAAGCCCTCCTCGTTACTTGAATGAGAAAATCTACTTACCGTGGTAAGGTGGATGATTATATCGATTACAAATAACAAGATAATTAGGGTAAATAAGAAAACACTATTACGATCTGGTAATAATCACTCTGTAATCGATTATTCGGCACTCTCATGGAAAAGCAATGCAAGGTTACTCATACTCCCTTCCTCGCATTCAAAATACTGCGTTTGCTCAGGATCTATCAAAGTAACACTGAGTATCTTCTCTACCTCATCAAACTCCTCGCTAAAGTACTCACTGACTAATATGACGCGCTCACCAATACTAAATTCCAGTGACTTCTCATCTACCAACGCTCGATGATAATGTTTGACACGATAATCTTGAGGTTTAATCCACAGTAAAACTGGGGTTTGATTCACAATAGACTTATTAAAGATAAGCCCGCCTTTGCCTTGCTCTATCGAAATACTAAAGTTCATAGTTTGGTTTACTGAGCATTCAAAGACTTTCCTAGGCGAGGTGCTAACAACAGCAAATGTGCTCATAATGGCAATACTTACCCCCCAAGTGACCGCCAATCGTTTCATTACCATTCAGCCAACACCTTAAATAGCGACTGTTCAGACATACGGGTTAATACATATCCGTGTGAAGATGAATACGAGCCACTGAGTACACTATTCTCTTTCTCAATAACGATATCCTCGATGCCGTCAGCGTTGTAATCACCTTTTGCTACAATCGTAATGACTTGAAAGCCATCGGTCGCGTCGAAGTACTCTGCTCTCACTTCACTGGAGACATGAGTTCTTTGGATATGGTCTGCTTCATCCCACGTTGATAGTGTCTTTGCTTTCTCAGCACTTTCGTTAGAAATAACAAAAGCAAGCGCACTTGGGGTTAAATTAGGAAAGTTATCGTCTAACTTAAATTTCGATATAAATGAGCGCTTGGAGGCGGTTAACTTTGCCATCTCACTCCATGTTTGACACTGAGTTAAATACGCTTTAAACACGCCGTATTCATAAGCTTTAGCCGCAGTAAAACCCGCAGAGTTTGCAGTAGCTAAGTCTTTGCAATTAGACACCGATTTCGTATCGCCAGACGCATTTGCCAACTCAAGCCCATATCCCCAGTCGAGTGAATTACGCAGCTGCATACTTTCTTCGGATGGTTGTGCTAATTCGCGCGCAAAAAAGCGTTCGGTTCGCTCACTATCTAAGTATTGAGGTTGAATAAGTTCACTTGCGATAACCCTCCCGAAAACAAGCAAGGTAAGCGCAAAAATAACACGTAATAAAAGATGATTTACTGGCATAACGTTTAACAACAAAGACAAATGAGGACGTTAGCTTGTCACGTGAAAAACCGCTTAGAAAAATATCATTTATCTCCTACTGCCAGATTCTGGGCGAGCTCGTCACTAATGCGCGTGCTAATTACATAACAACGTATTTTCACTCGACGCAGATAACAAAAAACCCAGCACTGAGGCTGGGTTTTGGTGTTCTAGTGGTTAATGAGTTAACCGATGTGCGTTGCGCCTGCCATGTACTTCTGAAGTACTGTAGGGATTGCAATGCGGCCGTCTGCTTCTTGGTTGTTTTCTAGGATAGCAACCATTGTACGACCTACAGCAAGACCAGAACCGTTTAACGTGTGTACAAGCTCAGGTTTCTTCTCGCCTTTACGACGGAAACGCGCTTGCATACGACGAGCTTGGAAGTCCCACATGTTAGAACATGAAGAGATTTCACGGTAAGTTTCTTGAGCAGGAACCCAAACTTCTAGGTCGTAAGTCTTACGAGCGCCAAAGCCCATGTCACCTGTACATAGAACCACTTTACGGTAAGGAAGCTCAAGAAGTTGTAGAACTTTCTCAGCATGACCTGTTAGCTCTTCTAGTGCGTTCATTGAATCTTCTGGCTTAGTGATTTGTACTAGCTCAACTTTGTCGAACTGGTGCATACGGATCAGACCACGAGTATCACGACCGTAAGAACCTGCTTCTGAGCGGAAACATGGCGTGTGCGCTGTCATCTTAATTGGTAGATCCGCTTCGTCAGAAATCGTGTCACGAACTAGGTTCGTTACAGGTACTTCTGCAGTAGGGATTAGAGACAGTTTACGAGGCTCTTCGTCGTTTACTTTTTCCGCTAAAGGCTCAGTGTGGAAAAGATCTTTACCGAACTTAGGAAGCTGACCAGTACCGAATAGGCTGTCAGAGTTTACTAGGTAAGGTACGTACATTTCTGTGTAGCCGTGCTCTTCAGTGTGAAGATCTAGCATAAACTGAGCAATTGCACGGTGTAGACGAGCGAATTGGCCTTTCATCACGATGAAACGTGCGCCAGTGATCTTAACTGCACTTGCGAAGTCTAGACCGTCGCCCATTTCGCCTAGGTCAACGTGATCTTTCAGTTCGAAGTCGTAAGACTTTGGCTCACCCCAACGAGAGATTTCAACGTTGTCGTTTTCATCTTTGCCATCTGGCACTTCATCTGCTGGGATGTTTGGTACAGAAAGCGTGAATTCGTCTAGTTGAGCCATTACTTGCTCAAGTTCAACTTTCTTCGCATCAAGATCGCTACCTAGCGTACCGATTTGTTTCTTGATCTCTTCTGCGCCTTCTTTGTCGCCAGCCGCCATTTTTTGGCCGATTTGCTTGGAGATGGAGTTACGCGTGGATTGTAAATTTTCTACTTCTACTTGAATGGACTTACGTTGTTCTTCAAGTTTACGAATAGTATCTACGTCTAGCTTAAAGCCACGACGCGCCAGTTTAGCAGCTGTTTCATCCAGCTCTGTACGAAGTAATTTAGAATCCAGCATTGTTAATCCTATGCTTTTTGTTGTGAAATCACGCGCACTTTCCAAGCGTACGCGTTAAAAAAATTTACTAAACAAATGTATCCAAAAACGCCTACTTTTCATAGCGCTTTTGTGGGCTATTTGCGTCTAAAGTAGCCAAGTAATCTAACTTTTCGCCGATTTTGGTCTCCAGACCACGATTTGTCGGCTGATAGTACCTACGATCGCCCATTTCAGGCGGCAAATATTGCTCACCTGCTGCGTAAGCACCAGGCTCATCGTGAGCATAACGATACTCAGCCCCATAACCCATGTCTTTCATCAAACTGGTTGGCGCATTTCGAAGGTGATGCGGCACTTCATATTCAGGTAAGTTATGAGCGTCCGTTAGCGCTTGTTTCCAAGCAACGTAAACGGCATTACTCTTTGGAGCGCACGCGAGATAAACAATAGCTTGAGCAATCGCACGTTCACCTTCTGCTGGACCAACGCGTGTAAAACAGTCCCACGCGGAGAGTGCCACTTGCATGGCTCTAGGGTCCGCATTGCCGACATCTTCCGATGCTATCGCAAGTAATCGACGGGCAATATAAAGAGGATCACAACCCGCAGCAATCATACGTGCAGCCCAGTAAAGCGCCGCATCCGGGTTAGAGCCACGAATGGATTTATGGACCGCAGAGATTAAGTCATACCAGATATCACCTTTGTTATCGAAGCGAGAGACCTTCTCCCCTGCTACTTCCGCAAGCAACTTAAGCGTGATCTCTTTTTCA
The DNA here is from genome assembly GCF_033339515.1 of Vibrio sp. 2130-1. NCBI lineage: Bacteria > Pseudomonadati > Pseudomonadota > Gammaproteobacteria > Vibrionales > Vibrionaceae > Vibrio > Vibrio sp. 2130-1. The sequence goes on along the minus strand of NZ_JAWOUT010000002.1, from coordinate 174,134 downwards.
CCCTGCACATTGTCTTCTGCCATATCGTAGAGCAACTCAAGATAATTGAGAGACATACGAGCATCACCGTTGACCAGTTCTGCTAGGCGGTCTAATACGTTATCAGCGAAGTGTGCAGGTGTATTGCCCAAGCCACGTTCTTTATCGCTGATCGCTTGGTTCAGCGCCAGTGAGATTTCATCTCTATCAAGAGACGTCAGCTTGTAGACACGTGCACGTGACAGCAATGCGTTGTTTAACTCAAACGATGGGTTTTCTGTCGTCGCACCAATAAAGGTAACCGTGCCATCTTCGATATGCGGTAAAAACGCGTCTTGTTGAGATTTGTTGAAGCGATGCACCTCATCCACAAATAAGATGGTGCGGCGGCCCGCCATTTTGTTCTCACGTGCTTTCTCGATTGCAGCACGGATTTCTTTCACACCAGACGTTACCGCAGACACACGCTCTACTTCAGCATTGGCATAGTTTGCAGCCACTTCCGCTAATGTCGTTTTGCCTGTGCCTGGTGGTCCCCAAAGGATCATAGAGTGAATGTGACCCGCCTCTAGCGCACGGCGCAGTGGCTTACCGGGGCCTAAAATGTGCTGCTGTCCGATGTATTGTTCGATCGTTTCCGGTCTCATACGAGCAGCAAGGGGACGAAAATCTTCGTCCCCCGAGAAATCTAATGTGTAATTACTCACTACCAATTAATTCCTTTGGTCATCCACTTCCACACCTTTTGGAATTGTGAATGTGAATCTGTCTGCTTTTGGTTTACCCAGCTTCACGTTGTTAAAGGTGAACAAACCTTTTTGACCGTCTTGCTCAACCACGTTGAAGCCTTTCACCACACCTTTGGCATCAATATTAATCTGGAATTGACCTTGTGTGGAGTCTACTGCGGTAGGAATGAGAGTAAACTGGTCACCTTTTTGAGATATTTTGTAGTTATTCCAATCACTTGCTCGGTTACGCGTTAGCAAAACAAATGGCGTTTGCTCTGTTGCTTGCTCTTGCCAGTAGATGCTCACTTGCTCGATGAATGGGCTGTAGTACCACAATGTCTTACCGTCAGAGACCAATAGGTTCTCATCAGGAAATGTTGTACTCCAACGGAACAGGCTTGGGCGAGCGATTTCAACCGTACCTTCTCCTTCCATCACCGTTTCGCCTTCAGGGCTGATAACCTGCTGAGAGAAATCTGCACTAAAGCCATCATTCATAGAAAGGCGTTTGTTTAATTCATCTTTAGGAGATGCTGCGTGTGCAGTAGAGAAGAGGGAAAAGCTTAAAACAAGCGCGGAGAAAAGTTTCGCTGAAAATAGTTTTTTCATTCAGATACCTATTATTAGAACCACTCACCTCAGTTGGACTGAGGTGAGTAACACAAGTTCATTAATCTTTTGGTGGCGCAGGTGCCAGTACTTCACGGTTACCATTATGACCCGGAGCACTTACGATGCCCTGCGCTTCAAGCTGCTCTACAATACGGGCGGCACGGTTGTAACCTATCTTAAATCGGCGCTGAACACCGGAAACCGAACCTCGACGTGATTGAACCACGTGCTCAACAACTTGATCGAAGAGCGGGTCTACATCTTCATCCGCTTCCATTTGCTCACCTGGCAATAGACTTTCTGGAGTTTGATCTCCACTGATGATCTCTTCAATGTAGTTCGGTTTACCACGCGCTTTCCAGTTGTTTACAACAGCATGAACATCATCATCTGATGCAAATGCACCGTGAACACGAGTTGTATGACTTGATCCCGGCGGTAGATACAACATATCACCCATACCAAGTAGTGATTCTGCGCCGCCTTGATCTAGGATTGTACGAGAGTCCGTTTTAGTCGATACCGTAAACGCAACACGAGTTGGAATGTTCGCTTTAATTAGACCGGTAATAACGTCAACCGATGGACGCTGAGTCGCAAGAATTAAGTGAATACCTGCCGCACGCGCTTTTTGCGCCAAGCGAGCAATCAGTTCTTCAACTTTCTTACCTACCACCATCATCAGGTCAGCAAATTCGTCAACAACAACGACGATGTAAGGCAGCTTTTCTAGCAATGGCGGTTCAGTATCCATGCTGTCGCCTTCCTGCCAGAACGGGTCATGGATTGGGTGGCCCGCTTCTGCTGCCATCTTCAATTTTTCGTTGAAGCCCTTCACATTACGTACACCTAATGCCGACATCAATTTGTAACGACGTTCCATCTCGCCCACACACCAACGTAGAGCGTTTGATGCGTCTTTCATATCAGTCACAACTTCAGAAAGAAGATGAGGGATACCTTCATAAATAGAAAGCTCTAGCATTTTCGGGTCAATCATGATGAAGCGTACATCTTCTGGACCTGCTTTATACAGCATGCTCAAAATCATCACGTTCACACCCACCGACTTACCAGAACCTGTTGTACCTGCTACTAACACGTGAGGCATCTTCGCAAGATCTGCCACCACAGCTTCGCCCGCAATGTCTTGACCTAACACAACCGTTGTTGGTGACGTTGCTTGCTCAAACTGAGGGCTACTGATGACATCAGATAAATAGACCGTCTGACGACTCATATTTGGCAGTTCCAAACCGATGTAAGGCTTGCCAGGGATTACTTCCACAACACGTACCGCCATCGCAGACAATGCACGCGCTAAGTCAGTTGAAAGACCAGAAATACGACTTACTTTCACCCCCGGCGCCAAATCAAGCTCAAAACGAGTGATCACTGGACCAGGATAAATACCAACCACATCGGCTTTGATTTTGTAGTCAGCGAGTTTGCTCTCTACCAATCGAGCGACCTGCTCTAGCGCATCACGGTCGATAAAGTTTTCACGTTTTTCTGGATGATAAAGCAACTCGAGCGTTGGGAGTGGCTCTTCCGGAACTGGCAAGTTTTCTTCTTTCTGTACCAAAAATGGGTTCTGTGTTGCAGCGACTTTGGCTTGTGCATTGGAAACCATATCTTGGAATGCGGTAACGTCTTGGTCGTTGTCTTGGACCTCTTCTACTTCCACTTTTTGAGGAGCAGGTTCAAATGTTGTTGAAGGTGTTGCTGCTTGCTGATGAGGCGTTGTTGGCTGTACTTGCTGCGCAGGCTGAGACTCCACTTCGTCTTCATCATCTAACACATCAAAGTCAGAGATCGTAGGCTCAATATGTTGGCTCGACTCTGTTTGCGCCGTGATGCTATCTAATACAGCAGAATCAATTGCAGGCTCTTCATGTACAGGATGCTCAATACTTGGCTGCTGTACTTGCTCTGCTTCAAATTGTTCGTACTGCGCATAATCTGGTTCAACACTGATCGGTTCTTCTGTAGCTGTATGTTGCTCTACATAGGAAGAGTAAGTGTCTGCAAATGATGGGGCTGCCTGCTCTTCAGTTCCCCAGTCATCTGCTTGTTGCGCCGCTGCTTCAAGCTCTTCTATCGTAACATTCAGTTGCTTGGTGCGTTCCAAGAGCGGATCAACGTTATCCGTGTTAACCGTATGGATAGGTTGTATTTGAGGCTCAGGTTCAGAATAAACTGGCGCAGCATTAACCGTAGCCTTGCGTTGTGGTGGCGTCGGTTCTACCATCGCCTGTTCCGCAGGCTTATCAGGTTTCGCTTGCGGCATATAAATAGGATACTCATGCGCTGGCGCCGGCTCTTTCGGTTCATCGACATCGTACGCCGTTAAATGAGGAAGCGGCTCATCATCAATTTCATGGTCTACATTGTGTTTAGGCGTAGAGACTTTGTCTTCTACAAACTCATCAAGCTGAGGTTCTAAAACTTCCTGCTCTGAACCTCTTGCCTTATTTGCAAGCGCGGCAATTAGTGCTAACGCACGATCACCAAGCCATTCCACGATGTTAAGCCATGAGATGCCAGTGAAGAGCGTAAAGCCCGCTCCCCACAAGAACAGCAATACCAATGTGGTACCGAGTACATTCAATGTAGGTAAAGCGAGACTAGACAACACATCCCCGACCACACCTCCGGATGAAAAATACCAAATGTCATCAAAATTAATATCGGCAAGACCGCAACTGGTCATAATAAGGACGACCAGACCGAGCAGCCTTGTACCCCATAGCATGAAATCAATGGGCTCATCTTCTCCTCGTTTACGGCAAATCACCCATGCAGCCGCCGCTAGCAAGAAAGGGATTGGGTAAGCGAGAGAGCCAAATGTGAAAAATAGAGTATCGGCTAGCCAAGCGCCGAAAAGGCCACCAGCATTATCGATATCCCCTCCCCATGCGGTTTGGGACCAAGAAGGATCGGCCGGACTGAAGGTAAATAGTGCAACCGCAAGCAATACCGAGCTAAGAACGCCAACGATAAAGCAGCACTCTTTTAAGCGTTGGAAGCCATTTAAGCGTGAAGACTGGGGCTCTTCACTGGTTTTGATAATGGTTTCGACTTTCTTTGCGTTCTCTTTGAACATAAATCAACTTGAATATGGAAATGAAATAGGAAATTGCAAAACATTCCGAGCGGCATCAAGCCGCTCGGTAAATTGATTTAACCATATCAAGGAGAAAAACCCAATTACTCTCTGGCGAAAGCGGAAGCATATACCGCTTTCTTTGCAAGAAATTAACGAGTTTTGATCACAAGCTGGTTAGATTGTTTCACTTCTTCCATAACAACGTATGTGCGAGTGTCATTTACGCCAGGTAGACGTAGTAACGTATCGCCCAATAGTCGGCGGTAAGCACCCATATCTGATACACGGGTTTTAAGAAGATAGTCAAAGTCACCTGAAACAAGATGACACTCTTGTATGTCGTCTAGCTTTTGAACAGCTGAGTTAAACTGCTCAAACACATCCGGCGCACCACGGTTTAGCGTAATCTCAACGAATACTAATAGTGATGCATCCAGGAACTGCGGATTCAATAATGCAGTATACCCTGTGATATAACCCTGACGCTCTAAGCGACGTACACGCTCCAAACATGGCGTTGGAGAAAGTCCCACACGTTTTGAAAGCTCAACGTTTGAAATACGACCGTCTTTCTGCAGCTCATTAAGAATGTTGCGGTCGATACGGTCTAGTTCCTTGGACGGCTTTTTATAGTTGTCTGCCATTTTTTATTCCACCTTATTACTTCCTTGCAAAAAAATATACTACAACTTTTTAATATTTGGTGCCAAATTTTACAAATCTATAACTATACTAGTTATTAATTCGACAATAACACCCTACTAACAGTTAATACAACCATTATAGAAAGAGGATACAGGATGATCATTGGCGTACCTAAGGAAATCAAGAATCACGAATATCGTGTTGGTATGATCCCAGCTAGCGTGAGAGAACTCATCTCACATGGTCACCAAGTTTTAGTTGAGACCAATGCAGGTGCCGGCATTGGTTTTTCAGACGATGATTACATCGCTGTCGGCGCATCCATTCTCCCTCATGCTGCTGACGTATTTGCGCAAGCAGACATGATTGTAAAAGTAAAAGAACCCCAAGCAGTAGAGAGAGCAATGCTCCGCGAAGGGCAAATTTTATTTACTTATTTACACCTAGCACCAGATTTTCCACAAACTGATGAGCTAATCAAGAGCAAAGCTGTCTGTATAGCCTATGAGACTGTAACAGATAATATGGGTCGTTTGCCACTGTTAGCACCAATGTCAGAAGTGGCAGGTCGGATGTCTATCCAAGCTGGCGCGCAAACGTTGGAAAAATCGCACGGCGGTCGTGGTCTACTCCTAGGCGGCGTACCTGGTGTTGAACCTGCAAAAGTCGTTATCGTTGGTGGTGGCGTTGTTGGTGCAAACGCTGCTCGTATGGCGGTTGGCCTTCGCGCTGACGTCACTATTCTAGACCGTAACGTAGACACACTTCGTAAGCTTGACGAAGAATTCCAAGGTCGCGCAAAAGTGGTTTATTCTACTGAAGACGCTATCGAGAAGCATGTTCTAGAAGCGGACCTAGTTATCGGTGCCGTTCTAATTCCTGGCGCAGCAGCACCTAAACTGGTCACTAAAGAGCACATTGCTAAGATGAAGCCTGGTGCGGCAGTGGTTGACGTGGCAATTGACCAAGGCGGTTGTTTCGAAACTTCGCACGCGACAACTCACGCAGATCCAACTTACATCGTTGATGAAGTGGTTCACTACTGTGTAGCAAATATGCCTGGCGCAGTTGCTCGCACTTCAACATTTGCACTCAACAACGCTACACTTCCATACATCGTGAAGTTAGCAAATAAAGGCTACCGCGAAGCACTTCTAGAAGATAAAGGCTTCCTTGAAGGTCTAAACGTTATTCACGGAAAAGTAACGTGTAAAGAAGTAGCAGAAAGCTTTGACTTGGAATACGTTGAACCAACTCAAGCTATCGCTATGTTTAATTAATGACAAAATAAAACATAACTTGTCACGTTTTGTTTACAAAAGCCCACTCATAAGTGGGCTTTTTCATATAGAGCGTTTGGCTATAAAGAATAACTAAATCTTATATGCACAAATTAAAATATTTCTAGGCGTGACCGATTTAGGGCAAAACTCTGACAATCTAACACGGTAACCACGTTCTTCAAGATAAAGCACTTTGTCTAATGCGAGCCAGATCTCCAACGGACGTTGAAAAACAAGTTGCACTAAGCTCATTCTCTCCATTTGCCAGAAGCGTTGTTCGCTTAACTTTTCAAAATGAGAGAAATCGATTTCTTGAGTAAGAACAATGCCTTTTTGCTCCGCTGCCCAGCGACAGAACGATTCAAAACCATCACTTAATTGCGACTTACGGATACTCGGCACAGGCTGATACTCTGCCATTCCCAAAGCTTGTCGCGTGATCAAATCAAACCCAAGACGAAACATCATTTCCTGCTGACGATGACGACGCACGCGCTCTCCTCCCGTCACCGTTTGTTGTAATGGGATACGCAGTTCTTGCTTAGACAATGAGAGAGAAGAAGCCCTGCCCGATTCCGACATCGGCTGGTATTGTTCCGACTGAATCAAGTGGTAACAACAAGGTGATATGGTCATCGCAGCAATCCCATTTTCACTGCCGTACTGCATTAGACGAACGTGAAGGTCACCGCATGCATGCAGTGCTACTGCGTGTTGCGTTGGCTTAAACACGGCTTTCGCTTTGCTATCAAACGCGTCGCCTTGAATAAACGTCATCTTCCAATGATGTTCATTGGCTGCTTGTTGTCCCGAATCGCACAGTGCTTGTTGGTATTCAAAGCTGGTTACAGGCTGATCGGTTTGCGCGGTCAGGATTCGCCCCAAGTAACCTTTACCTGAGCACCATTCTAGCCATTCTTCGCCACAGTGTTGTTGAATTGCAGCTTCACCCATCGAGCTAATTTGCTCCAACTTACGTCCCGGAATACCGTTATCTAAACCACGAGCGAGTTCCAAGCCGTTTAACGACAAAAGCTCTAAATGAGTCAGTTCTGCGAGTTGTTCAAGCTCAGGCAAAAACGGACTAAGTGCTTTTAACGCGAGTTCTGGTGCTGCTTTGTATTCTTCGATTTGAGAGGGAGTAAGAGACGCTAGCCATTGGCACAGTCGAGGATGTTGCTCCTGCCAAGGTAATGACGTGTGAATGCTGCTTTTAAAAGGCTCGAATCGCCACAAAGATTGGTTTTCGATTAAGCAGTCATTAATAAATTGAAATTGCGTTTTCATAGCTACCCCCTACAACGAGCGCATTGTAGAGGGAATCGAAACATCAATGAAGTGTTATCTCACCGGAAGCTCGATGTCTTTAAACATCTCTTCGATTTCTGCATTAGACTTCAACGAAATCGCCTGCTCAACCACTGGACGCGTTAAGTGCGGTGCAAAACGCTCCATAAAATCGAACATGTAAGAGCGTAAGAATGTACCACGGCGGAAGCCGATGCTCGTGGTGCTCGCGCCAAACAAATGGCTCGCATCTATTGCAACCAAGTCACCGTCCTGCTCTTCATCCACAGCCATGCTTGCAATCACACCCACACCAATACCCATACGAACGTAAGTTTTAATGACGTCTGCATCAGTTGCAGTGAACACCACTCGCGGGGTTAAACCTTCGCGGTTGAATGCTGTATCCAGCTCTGAACGGCCAGTAAAACCGAACACGTAAGTGACTAATGGGTAAGCGGCAAGATCACTGATCGTTACTTTGTCTTTCTTCGCTAGTGGGTGGTCTTTAGGCACAACTATTGAACGATTCCAGTGATAACAAGGCAGCATGATGGCATCTTGATATAAGTGAAGAGCTTCTGTCGCAATCGCAAAATTCGCTGTGCCTTTAGCTATCGCCTCAGACATTTGTGATGGTGTACCTTGGTGCATGTGTAACGACACTTTTGGATAACGAGAAGTAAAACCTTTGATGACATCTGGCAGTGCATAACGAGCCTGCGTATGTGTCGTGGTGATATTCAGCGTCCCCATTTCTGGATGGGTGTGCTCTCCAGCCACCGCTTTGATACTTTCTACACGAGCGAGAATTTCTTGAGAGATACGTACAATTTCTTCTCCAGCTGGCGTCACTTGCGTTAAGTGCTTACCGCTACGTTCAAAAATCTGAATGCCTAACTCGTCTTCCAGCAACCGAACCTGTTTACTGATACCTGGCTGAGAGGTATATAAGCTTTCCGCCGTTGCAGATACATTCAGATTATGGTTTACAACCTCAACAATATACTTCAGCTGCTGCAGTTTCATCGTAATCCCTTACTTATTCATGAGAGAGTTTATTGGCCACTCAAGCGAGCGATATAATAATTAGTTATAACGCGTTCAAATCGAAATGAACAGCAATTTCTAACTTATACCTCAATCACATACTAATAATCTTCAAGCAAGAAACAATATGCACAAAGTTGAGCCAATAAATGACCGAAGTTCTATGATGTGACTTCTATCAGTAACTAAAACGTGGGAGAGACAAAATAATCAAACAAATAAGGTGCCGAGTAAGATAAGATTCATGTATTCTTTAACGCTAGCCGCAGAAAAGTAAAGCAGACGCAAAGATATGAATATTGGTTTAATAATCGCTTTGGTAGCCATCCTACTGGTGTTAATCCTAGGCTATAACATTATGTTGCAATATAAGGTTAAAGTTGAAACCGCAAAAAGGCAGGAATCAGCGCGATATGTAGCCTTGATAGATGGTACTGAAGAGTTGATTGGTCATGCACACCATATCCCTTTTAGTAAAGAGCTGTTGCTGTGTCTAAACAATCGTATTCTTGACGCGCTAGAGAGCATGCATGAGCTGGACCCGAAGAACAAGCAACTTGCTCAACGTATCGAAAATATGAAGCAGCAGATTACGCAGCTAAAAGAGAATGGTCCTACTGGCGAGAGTACCACTTTCAAGATGCCGAGTAGTGATAAACAAGCTATCGTCATGCTTAAGCTGGTTAAACGACTTCGCGACACTATCCGTAACGAGCACAACAAAGGCCGATTGGATACCCAGACTTACGTCACTGAAAATGCGCGCTTGGAAACGATGCAAATTCGCATCAACATTGAAAATGTCATCAAAAGAGCAAACGACTCTATCGCTCGTGGCCAACCAGGCACCGCGCTTCAACTGCTGCGTAAAGGTATCGATGCTTTGAGCACTAAGAGCGATCCTTATTCTATTCAAGCGAAACAAAAGCTTGAAGAGATGTTGGGTGACTTAGATAAAAAGCGCCAAGATAAAAGCGATGCCGAAATGCAGCAGATTGCTGACAAAGAGCGTGACAATGACATGGAAGCTCTCTTCGGCGAGAAGAAAAAGTGGTAACATTCACTTCAGGTCAAAAAAGGCTGCAATTGCAGCCTTTTTTCTATCCGCAAGACAACGGATATGCCCAATAAAAATGTGAAGTACTAAAACTAAAATGATGAATCTAGACGCCTATCAAGATCTTCTTGCTCCCATTAACCAATTTCTGCGATGCAGTACACCTGATGAATGGGTAGAGGAAGCAAAGAAACCAGAGAACCTTCAAACCATTTTGTTAGACCACCTACTGTGCGAACTAAAAGCTGGCCAATCTGCCATGTTTTTAATTCGTAAGTATGCCGTTGACCAATCCAGTTCACATGCTCTACTTGACTGGTTTAAGCCCTACGAAGATTTTGCTTACCGTAACGTAGGCTCATTGGAAACTTTAAAAGGCAAGAGCAATATTTCTAAGTCAATCATGGCTAAGTCCGACTCACCATACAGCCAAGATTTGATCGATAAGATGGTGCTTTTGATAAAAGAGGAGTTACACCACTTTTATCAAGTTTTAGAGATCATGGAAAGTCGTGGAATTGAGTATAAAAATATTCCAGCAAGTCGCTATGCTAAAGGACTGATTTCGCATATGAAGACTCATGAGCCGGAAACGCTGATCGATAAACTCATCATTGGTGCGTACATCGAAGCCCGATCTTGTGAGCGTTTTGCCAAACTAGCACCACATATGGATGACGATATCGCAAAGTTCTACATTTCTTTATTACGTTCAGAAGCACGCCATTACCAGGATTATCTTGTATTAGCGGAGCAAATCGCAGGCAAAGATATCAGCGAGCGCATCGCCTACTTTGGACGTATAGAGGCAGATTTAATTTCTACGCCAGATACAGATTTTAAGTTTCACAGTGGTATTCCAGCCTAGCGAGCATATTCTCCCAAGGTTGAGCATACTCTGAACTTATATAGACAGAGAATAAATAAGCCGGACATTTCGTCCGGCTTATTTATTGTAGCAATGAGGTTAGGAATAAAGCTGAAACACAACAACTAGAGCTGGAATGAACCCATTCGAGTTTTCAAGTTGTGCGCTAGGCTACTAATCTGCTGACAAGCCACAGCCGTTTGTGAAGCTCCCTCAGCCATCTCTGTTGAAGCACTATTAATATGCTCCACGCTGCGATTCAGCTCTTCGGATACAGAATTCTGCTCACTGCACGCCGTTGCGATTTGTGTGCTCATTTGCGCTATGTTATCGACAGAATGTTCAATTTCTTTTATCTGGCTATCAGCATCATTAACTTGCTCAACACACTGAGAAATACCCTCCTGACAATCACGGCTTGAATGCCCTATTTTACTGCTGCTCTCTTGTAGCTGATTAACAATTTCCACAATTTGTGAAGTGGAGTCTTGAGTGCGTTGCGCCAGAGAACGAACCTCATCTGCCACAACAGCAAACCCACGTCCTTGTTCACCAGCCCGAGCGGCTTCAATTGCGGCGTTCAGTGCTAACAAGTTTGTTTGCTCGGCAATCCCGCGGATCACATCGACGACCACATTGATATTGTTTGAGCTCGATTCAAGCTCACGTGCTAGTTCATCTGATTCTTGGATCGTATGTGATACACGCTCAATTACTGCGATAGTTTGTTGTAACGTCGCCGTTCCTTGCTTTGCCACTTCCGCAGCCGAATAAGCAGAGGTTGCGCCAACTTCGGTATTTTGTGCCACTTCACTTACAGCAGCTTGCATCTCTGTCATCGCAGAAGCCACCGAGCTAAGTTCAATTTGTTGATTTTGCATACCAGAGGCGGTCTGAGAAGAAATAGCACTCACTTCCTCTACTGCTGCCGTTAGCTGAATCGTTGAGTCATTAATCTCAGAAACCAACGAATGTAAGTTTGTTTGCATACCGACAAGCTCTTTGAGCAACGTTCCTAACTCGTCTTTGCTCAATTCACTTTCGTCGATTTGATTATTCAATTGACCCTTGGCGATTTTGGAAGCGAATTCCAATGCTCGATCAACAGGCCCGCAAATGACTCGAGAAAGCAACATGGCAGACATTACCATGACCAATGCGACGACGAGCGCACCAACAGCAGCGCTGTATTGTGTAAATGCCGCTTCACTTTGTACTTCTTCACCAATCAAATTCACCAACTCATCGTTCAACGCGAGGGTATCATCCAAGCTGCTCAACGCTTTTGAGTAGGTATCGAAACTTGATAAAATTACATCATTTGCACTTTCAGCATCACCTTGGCTTAGCAGTGCGTTGTAAGTCTTCGTTTCTTTGATGTATTGATTCCAAGTTTCTTTAAAAACGCTAAAAGACTGCGTTTCACGCTTATTAAGGTCGAGCTTTTCGTATTCTGCAATACCAGCCTGCACATCAGAACGCCATTGGTCGAGGCCTTTTAACCACTCACCAATTTTGGGGTGATTTGCGTTTGGCAATAAAGAGAACTCATCTTTACGCACTTTAGTAATATCAACTTGGATACCTTTCAAAATCGCAACAGAAGGTAAACTTTTATCTGTTAACACTGAGATGTCTTTATTCAGTGTTAACAAACCTTGCACCAACATTACTGACACTAAACCAAACACGGCAAAAACGGTTAAATAACTAACCGATATTTTCTTTACGACACTTAAGTCTTTAATACGCATGCACTTTCTCCCCGCAGCCTTTCCAAACCTCTCACTTAAGTGAAAGCTTAACCTCTAAAACACACTGTTTTTTGCGCTCGATATCATTGAACGCTCTTATATACATCGGCTTGAGAGATCAAATCTTGACCAGTAATTGATAGTTTTATCACAAGCTATTTTAGAGATAGGCTCGTATGCTCCGTATTGTGTCTACATCTTTTCATGAGCGCTTCTCGGCGCAGATCCAAGATCTCATCGATGAGCTTTTCTTTCGCGTTTATCCCAAAATGCTGGGCATAATTTTTTACTTTTGCTATCTCATTAGGCTGCAAGCGGTACACCTCTTTCTTTAAACGCGCTTCTGCTTCACTTCTAATCAGACCTTGCTCTTGTAACAATTTAATGATGGTTTCATCGGTTGGATTTACTGCTCTAGCCATGGTGCTCCATCTATCAATTTGAGTTCTAGCCATATGGCTAGATGAATGACGCCGCACAACTTATAGAGCAAAGATGACAGCTTGATTGCAGTGAATGCAATTCGTTGACTGTTGGTATTATTTTTCCACCGCTTCAACGGCCACACACTCAATACCCCCATCCTAACCATTGAATAAAGATCACATTCTGATAACAATTTTCAGCGCTGGCTTAGATGTCATCCATATTTAACGTGCAAGTAACATTTATAAACAAGAATGATTGCTCTAGTTCAAATGATGGAAAAATAAGATGAAATTTTCGCAGTGGAGCCTTTTATTAAGTAGCTTGATAGCGTTACCCTGCATTGCAGATACCGACGTTTACCTAACGAATAACTCTGATCAACCGTTAACTATTCAAGTAAAACATGAAGGCAGTGATTTGCTTCAATACGGAGAAGAGTGGCAACAACATGTGCAGGTACTTGGTCCGTGGGAAACTAAATCTGTATTAAGCTTCAACCGCTGGGAGGGCGTGAAATCAAATCAAACTTACCGTTTTGAAACGGTGGTTTCTAGCCCCGAAGGTGAAAGCATAACACTCAATCAAATAATGGAAGGCCATTGGTACAATTCGACCATTGAATACGGCTTGTCCGCAGCCGATGTCGAGTTATCACTCAAAGATGATCGTAACAGTCATCGTGCCAACACTAACGCTTTTGGTGCGAGAGAAACCGAACTGGCATTTAAGTCAGACAGTACCGCTCGATATGATGATCTTTACTACACCATCACGCCAAGCAAGGTAGCGGAGTCTGTCGACAACGAAGAACAAAACCTTAAGTTGATGACTTATAACATCTGGGCGTTGACGGCTATTGCATCGCACATTGGAGATCGTTACGAACTGATTCCTCAACATGTAAAAGGTTACGATGTTTTGGCGCTGCAAGAGGTGTTTGCCAGCGGCCGTGAAGCATTCTTACGTGAGTTAGCCAAGGAATATCCTTACCAAACAAAGATGTTAGATAAAGAAGGCGTTAATATTCATGATGGTGGCGTAATCATAGTTAGTCGCTACCCTATCGTGAACGAAGCGCAATATGTCTTTCCCGATTGCTCTGGTACAGACTGCTTTGCCGATAAAGGCGTAAATTATGCGGAAATAATTAAAGGTGGTCAGGCTTACCATGTGTTTGCTACCCATACCGCATCTTTCGATACAGACACCGCCCGTGAGTATCGTCAGCGCCAGTTCAAACAAATCCGCGCACTCGCCCAATCTCTTAAAATTCCTTCAAGCGAAACTGTGGTATACAGCGGCGACTTTAACGTAAACAAAAGAAAGTTCCCTGGTGACTACCAACAAATGATCGCTAACTTAAGCGCCATCGAACCTCACTACTCTGGTTACACGGAGTCAACCTTTGATCCCCGTATCAATAACTTTGCAGGTGAAGCGTTATCAGGTGGCGAAAACGTGGAATACCTTGACTATGTTATGGTGAGTAGTGAATACGGGGTGAAATCATTCAATGACAACCGTGTAGACGTGCCGCGCACAACCGCAGAGAGTTTATGGAAACACTACAACCTTTCTGACCATTTCCCAGTAAGCGCAACAATCAAGCCATGAAGAAAATCGCTTTGATAATCATGTCCGCCATTATGGCGGGCATGATATTTTTAACTTTCAATCACGATGTTCAAAAAGAAGAGCTCGCTTCCTCTCCTTCCCCTAAGACAAAAAATAAGAGTGTCTCAAGTACATCACCACAAACAAATAGCATCGTGCCCGATACGGATACTTCACCACAAACAACTAAGCTCCCTTCCACAGTTCAAATAACGACTGAGCGATTAACTCAACTCAAAGGCAGGAAACTTGTCGCCCAACTTGAGACGTTTTGGCAAGAGTGTATGTTGAACCGTAGTTGTGAAGAGCAGGTCGCCTTGTTTGAGGCGCATTTATCTTCAGCTCGATTCCAGCTTTTGGCGAACTACCCTCAGCTCAGCAGCCAATGGCAAGAGAGTGTAGGAAATTTGTTATTTGATGAGCAACAATCACTGGCGTCGCGTATTGCACAGCTGAAGAACGAAGCAAGAAGCATCTGGGGAGAATTGGCTGATGTTGTTTTCGCGGATGAGTTCGCGCTGTACGATTTCAACTTAGAAGCCCAAAAGCTGGACACTCAAAGCCCAGATAACTTTTTGCGAGCTTTCAAGCAACTCACCATTGACTGGCAAGAACATGCAGGTGCGATCGGGCTAACAAGCGACCAGGAAAAATATGAGCGTGCGGTCACCCTGATTCCTAATAGTATAAGCCTACCAGATCGCTTGGCGCTCATCGCAGAGCTAGAACGAACTTACTTAACGAAAGAAGAAAGTAAAAACATTCATGCTCGTCAGCAGCAAATTACAGAGCAAAAAAAACGAGTCAAAGATTATCAACAAGCATTACAGCAACTTGAGTCCAAACTAAGAACGCAAAGAGCCTCTAGCCATTCACATTTGTCAGAACCGGAATGGCAAAGCTATTACCAACAAGAAGTCGCGGATTTTCGTCGTGAATTTTTTTCTTCTTAATAATGCGCTTTGACTGACTGGGAACTTAAAAAGGCACGTTGCTAACCAGCCGTCGTGCCTTATGTTCAACTCTCTACTTTTAATTCAGAATAAATTTAAACCAAATACATCTTTCACATCAAATAGCACTTTTTCGGTTTTCTCGCGAGAACGCTCACTACCTTGTTTTAAAATATCAATCAGCTGCGCTTTATCATTCAAATACATAGCGCGCTTTTCTCGAATAGGGCGAAGCATCTCTTGTAAGCATTCTTCTAACACTTTCTTGGTCAAACCATCACCTAACCCACCTCGTCGATAATGGTCTTTTAGCTGTTCGACATAATTTTTATCAGGATGAAAAGCATCGAGGTAGATGAATACAATATTCCCTTCGACTTGGCCAGGGTCCTCAATTTTCAGATGATTGGGATCGGTATACATAGATTTCACTGCCGCGGAAATCTCCTTTTCGGAGGCCCCTAAGTTGATTGCGTTCCCCATGCTTTTAGACATCTTATTTTTACCGTCAGTACTCGGCAAACGAGGTGCATCGCTAAGTAATGGACGGCATTCTCTAAGAACCTCTTTTCCACCCAGATGGTTTATTTTTCTTACGATTTCATTAGTTTGCTCTAACATTGGCAGTTGGTCATCACCCACTGGTACTAGCGTCGCATGAAACCCCGTAATATCAGCAGCTTGAGAAATTGGATACGTTAAAAAGCCTGCGGGAATAGAGCGTTCAAAACCTTTACTCTGAATCTCATTTTTAACCGTAGGGTTTCGCTCTAATCGTGCGATAGAAACTAGATTACTGTAATACATTGTCAACTCGGCTAACGCTGGAATTTGAGACTGCAACGTGATCGTAGTTTGAGCGGGGTTGATACCAACAGCCAAATAATCTGCAACGACATTGAGAATATTAGAGGATACCTTTGATGGATTATGCGCGTTATCCGTCAACCCTTGCATGTCCGCGACCAAGATTGTTTGCTCGTGCTCCGTTTGCAATTTGACTCGTTGTTTCAATGAACCAATATAGTGCCCTAGGTGTAATGGACCTGTTGCTCGATCTCCGGTAAGTATAATTTCACGCTGAGATGTGTTTTTATGGGTATTCATATTTGTCTCCAAGTATTTAATAGATCGCTACTGGAGATAAAAAGATCAAACACTCTTAGCTACCATCCAGCAGCTTAAGAATGTAAGTATTCCGCGCCGCTCTATTTAGAGCGCCACCAAGAGAAGGTTGTTAATGAAGGGCGAACGTGTATTTTCATGTTTTTTAAACTAACAGCACATACCGCAGAACTCAATCTGTTTTGTACTGAATTAGTGTGAGTGTTCCAACAGCCAATTAATAGGATTACATTGGTAAAGACATCGCAATGACCAAAACCGCACCAAATACCGAACCAGAGACAAACGCACACAGTACAGTTTTGTTGTGTTTCCTTTTCATTGATGAACTCCTATCCATAACTACGATGACCAGCCCTCACATCTAATACGCATGTGGATGCATCACGACAACGAGTTAACCAACATATCGCACGTAGGACCAGTACCGCTTTGTTAAATTGGGACCTCGTCCATAACTTGGAGTGTAAATGACTCCGGAACCTACAACAGAAGAAAATTTCATCACGTTACTGTCCTACCCTCCGGGTTTGTGGCTTAATAGGCAACAGGAACACTTTTTTCTTTTGCTGCGGATACTTACATGGAAGCTGTTTTACATCAGTTGCAATTCTCTTTGTCGATAACCGGACCTATCTGTTTGATGTTGGTACTTGGCGTTCTTTTTAAGCGCTTTGGTCTAATCAACGATAATTTTATCGAAGTAGGCTCTAAACTGGTGTTTCAAGTTACCTTGCCTGCAATGTTATTTGTCAGCATTGTGGCTTCAGAACACGACTTTTCCGCGGCAAGTGGATTCGTCAATTTCGGCGTCATCGCTAGTATTTCGTTTTTCATTTTCACCTACCTTTCCGTCAAACTTCTGTTCAAAGCATCGCCTGACCAAGGCGTTCTCATCCAAGGTGGGTTCCGAGCAAATACAGGTATTATTGGTATCGCTTACGTTGCCAATGCGTATGGTTCTCAAGGTGTGGCGCTAGCAGCGCTCTATGTCGCGGTCACCACATTTATTTATAACGTCCAAGCGGTCATTTGCTTATCGCCCAAGGGGGCAACGTCTGCCTCGCAAGCAGCAAAGATGATGAGCCGAACACTGACTAGGAATCCGCTTATAATCTCCATTGTTCTAGGAATGACTTTTTATTTACTCGCTATTCCAGTACCGAATGTGGTTATTGACGCAGGAGACTACTTGTCCAAAATGACATTGCCTTTGGCGCTGTTGTGTACAGGTGGCTCACTTGACTTTAGCTTGATGAGAAAAGAGAAAGGTCCATCTTGGTTTGCGAGCAGTTACAAGCTCATCGTAGCGCCAGTCATCATCACCATGGGAGCTTACTTAGTAGGATTTCGAGGAATTGAGCTAGGTATTCTTTTCTTTATGAACGCCTCTCCAGTCGCTGCTGCCAGCTATGTCATGGCGCGTTCCATGGGAGGCAATGCCACGTTAGCTGCAAATATCATCGCACTCACTACGGTGCTTTCTACCGTGACCTGTACGTTGGGCATCCTATTTCTTAAGTTCTACAGCTTAATATAATTGGTCCGCGATAAAATAAAGACGCTAAACGGCATTGATGTCAGTTACTGGTCGTGATTCGCAAAAGTGAGCTTTCTTACCAGACGAAAAAATTCACTCGCTTCAGATTCCGACAAACAAGAAAAAAACTCTTTCTGTAAATTCGTCATGATTTGATGAACTTGCTTTAAAGCATTTGCCCCCTCTTTTGTCATGCTTAGCATTTTAAGGCGCTGATTCGATTTACTTTTAGAAACTTGAACAAACCCTCTCTTTTCCAGATTGTCCACCATCCGCTTTGCTACACTTCGCTCAGTTCGAACCGCATCAGCTAACGCTTGCTGGCTCATAGGCTGAAATTCTTCTAAAGCGGCCAGTGCACTTGCCATTTCTAGTGTCATCAAATTTTGCCGAGAGAGCTCAGCTTGGGCACGATTGCGGTACATGCGCTGCATCACACCACAAACAAACATAGGACTTTGATCCAAAACGGAAATTGGGGAAATTTTCTGATCTTTCATCGTCGTTTTTCTTCTTTAGGCTTTCATTCGGCCGAAAAGGCTGTGCTGATACTGCACACAACACGCCGTCTTTCAGGCTCGCGTCATAGACGGTAACCACCAAGTGAAAACATAAAATAAAGAGCGCCGAAGCGCCCTTTTATTGTGTTTATTATCACTAGTATAACTCAGTTAACACAACCAAGTCCTACTCGCTTTGCTGAGTGGGTTTAGTGCTGGTCTCAGACAACTCTGCCTCAGACTCTTTTCTCGCACGTCGATCAAACAATCGCTCAACCACTACAAAGAAGATTGGGACGAAGAATATACCCAATATCGTGGCACTGATCATGCCACCAAGTACGCCGGTACCCACTGCGTTTTGACCTGCCGATCCCACACCTGAGCTGATAGCAAGTGGTACCACACCCAAACCAAAAGCAAGCGATGTCATGATAATTGGGCGCAGACGAACGCGAACAGCATGTAAGGTTGCTTCGATAAGCCCAGCGCCTTTCTCATAGTAGTCCTTTGCAAACTCAACAATCAGAATGGCGTTTTTGGTTGCCAAGCCGACCGTCGTTAATAAGCTCACCTGGAAGAACACATCGTTATCCATACTGCGCGTCATTACCGCAAGCACAGCACCAAGCACACCAAGAGGAACAACTAACACCACGGCGAAAGGTACTGACCAACTTTCATACAAAGCGGCAAGAACTAAGAATACGACGAGGATAGATAGCGCATATAGCATTGGCGCTTGGTTTCCGGAAAGGCGCTCTTCATACGAAATACCATTCCAGTTCACCGTGAAGCCTTCCGGTAGCTTTTCTACCATTGCTTCAATTTCTTCCATGGCTTCACCAGTACTTACACCAGGAGCTGCACCGCCTTGAATATTCATTGCTGGCAAACCATCAAAGCGCTGCAAAAGAGGAGACCCATAGGTCCACTCGCCACTCGCAAAAGCAGAGAAAGGCACCATCTCTCCTTTAGCGTTGCGTACGTACCATGAATCGAAGTCTTTTGGCTGCATGCGGTATTCCGCATCACTTTGCACCATCACTTTCTTCACACGACCGCGGTCAATATAATCGTTAATGTAAGCCCCGCCCCATGCAGCTGACAGGATTTGGTTTACGTCATTGATACTGACATCCAAAGCACGAAGTTTGACGTGGTCAATGTTCACTTTGTACATTGGCGCATCTGCCTGACCGTTTGGACGAACACCGACAAGTTTCGGGTTTTGTGCTGCCATGCCCAGAAGTTGCCCTTGAGCCGCAACTAATGCATCGTGCCCTTTATTCAACGAGTCTTGGAGATAGAAATCGAAACCTGTCGAGTTACCTAGCTCTTGAATCGCTGGAGGGGCGAACGCAAACACCAAAGCTTCTTTAATGGTAGAGAAGTACCCCATCGCTCGACCAGTAATGGAAGCGGCATCGGCGCCAGGCGCTTCACGCTCAGACCAATCTTTCAGACCGATAAATGCCATCCCCATGTTTTGGCCTTGGCCTGCGAAACTAAATCCAGCAACGGAGAAGACAGACTTTACATTGTCTTTTTCGTCTACTAGGTAAAAGTCACGCATTTTCTCAAGTGTTTTTTCCGTCTGTTCTTGTGTTGAGTTAGGCGGCAAAATAGCCATTGAGAATACTGTGCCTTGGTCTTCATCTGGCAAAAATGACGTTGGAAGGTTCATAAATAACCAGCCAGCACCTGCACTCATTGCCAAAAATACAACCAACATGCGACCTGTGCGTTTTAGAAGTTTGGCAACGCCGGTTTCATAGCCTGCTGTCATCGCATCAAACTTGCGGTTAAACCAGCCAAAGAAGCCTTTCTTCTCTAGAAGCTCAGCATCGCCTTTTTTCAGCAACGTAGCACACAATGCTGGAGTCAGAATTATCGCAACCAAAACGGAAAGCGTCATAGCCGCCACAATAGTTATTGAAAACTGACGGTAAATAACCCCGGTAGAACCAGACATAAACGCCATAGGGACGAATACCGCTGAAAGCGTCAAACCGACACCAATCAGGGCACCAGTAATCTGTCCCATCGATTTTTTGGTCGCTTCTTTGGGCTCTAAACCATCTTCATGCATCACACGCTCGACGTTTTCTACCACAACGATGGCATCATCCACCAGCAAACCGATAGCCAGAACCATCGCGAACATGGTTAACGTGTTTACGCTAAATCCAGTCGCGTACAAAATAGCGAAGGTTCCGAGCAATACGACAGGCACTGCGATCGTTGGAATGATCGTCGCACGGAAGTTCTGCAAGAACAGGTACATGATTAAGAACACAAGAAGAATAGCTTCTAATAGCGTTTTAACCACTTCTTGAATCGAGGCTTTGACGAATGGCGTTGTTTCAAATGGGTACGCAATCTGCAACCCTTCTGGGAACGTTGCACTCAGTTGTTCTAAGCGCTCTTTTACCGCATTGGCTGTCTCAAGCGCGTTTGCGCCAGTACCTAATGAAATACCTAACCCCGACGCTGGGAAGCCATTATATTGGCCTCGAATATCATAACTTTCTGCACCACGCTCAACGCGAGCTACATCTTTCAAATAAACATTCGAACCACTGGCGTCGGACTTAAGAATGATGTCTTGGAACTCTTCTACACTGCTCAAACGACTTGCAGAAGAAATCGTAGCATTCAACAACTGACCTTCCTGCGCAGGTGCCGCACCCAGTTGACCTGAAGAAACTTGCGCGTTCTGTTCACTGATCGCGTTCGCTACATCGATTGCGGTCAAGTTGAACTGCGTAAGCTTAAATGGATCCAGCCAAACTCGCATCGCATACTGCGCACCAAACGCCTGCACTTGTCCTACGCCAGTTACACGACTTATCGGGTCTTGAATATTCGTTACAACAAAGTCGCCGATATCGTTTTCTGTAAAGTCAGGATCTTCAGAATAAACTGCGACAACCATGAGAAATGCCGTATTGGATTTATTGACGACAATACCTTGGTTTTGTACCTCCATCGGCAATGAAGTCAATGCCAATTGCAGTTTGTTCTGCACCTGTACTTGCGCGATATCAGGATCAGCTTCGCTATCAAACGTCAGGGTAATTGTCGCATTACCAAATGCATCACTGCTCGATGATAGGTAGCGAAGGTAATCTAATCCCGTCATGTTTTGCTCGATAACTTGCGTTACCGAGTCTTCAACGGTTTTTGCTGATGCACCTGGATAGCGAGCACTGATGGTGATCGTCGTCGGTGAAATCGTTGGGTATTGCGAGACGGGTAAATTGAATAATGACATTACCCCCGCCAACATCGTTAGAATCGCGAGAACCCAAGCAAATACCGGACGATCGATAAAAAATCGTGCCATGATTACTCCTGTTCACCGTTTTGGATAGTTACCGAACTGCCTGGCCCTACCTTTTGTAAACCGGCGGTAATGACTTTATCACCCGCGTTCAAACCATCAATAATGCGCCATTGGCTATTGATCGCTTCAGCAGTCTTCACTGGTTTCGCTTCCACTTTGTTCTCGCCATTAACCGTCATCACTGTCGCTTTACCTGTCGCATCACGAGATACCGTATTTTGTGGTATTAGAATCGCATCAGGGTCGACACCAGTAATGACCGTCGCACGAACAAACATTCCAGGTAGCAACAAACCGTCAGGGTTTGGGAATTCGGCACGAAGCGTCACGCTGCCCGTACTTTCGTTCACATTGACCTCAGTAAATTTCATTGTGCCTTTGTGTTCGTAAGTGCTGCCATCTTCAAGCATCAATGTAACTTGCGCAGAGTCATCTTCTTGCATATGGCCTTGGGAGAGTGATGCTTTCAAACGCAGCAGTTGCGCGGATGATTGCACAATATCAACATTGATAGGGTCAAGCTGCTGAATGGTCGCTAATTTGGCAGCTTGGTTAGCCGTAACCAACGCACCCGCTGTCACACTCGATTTACCGATCACCCCGCTAATCGGAGCTTTGACTTGCGTATAATCTAAGTTGATTTTTGCTGTGTTGATCTTGGCTTTTGCGACTAGGACCTGCGCTTTCGCTTCTTTGTATGCCGCTTCTGCTTCATCCAAGTCTTGTTGGCTGATGGATTTTTTGGTGATCAAGGTTCTGTAACGCTTCACCGTGGCATAGGTCGACTCTGCCGCAGCTTGCGCACGGATTAATTCCGCTTCAGCGCTCAGCAAATCCGCCTGAAATGACGAATCATCAATTTGATATAGCGACTGTCCTTGTTCAACAAATCCACCTTCAACAAAATTTCGTTCCGAAATAATGCCAGTAACTTGCGGACGAACTTCTGCTTCTTTGAATGCTCGGCTACGACCCGGCAACTCTACTGTCAATGCTTGGCGCGTTGGCTGCACTGTTAACACTTCTACTTCGGTTGCGGGCGCAGGACCACCACCTTGGCTCGATCCTTCTTCGCTAGGTTGACATCCAACCACAAAAAGGCTCGACGCAATCAGCAGAGATAGCGTGGTTTTACGTCTCATGAATTTTTCTCTCTTATCTACCGACAAGCCTTCAAGATTCCTTATTAAAAGCTTCTAGAATGACTTAATAATGACTAACGGATGTATATCCAGAACAAATTAATTAGGATGATAAATACCCAGTGTTGTACATACAACAAAATTTACAGTTCTATACGCTTACGAAAAACGTTTATGGTAAAGGTGTTATGAAGTTCTCAAATTTGAAGATTTTGGGTTGGAAATCACATTTTCCTGTGTGCAATTGCAATGGTTAAAAAGCAGCAAAAGTGATGATAAAAACATCATCACGCTGTACAGAGTTTGTTACCGCTGTCTAGGGTTATTTGCCCACTCTGGTATACGAACTAAAGTGAGAAAGGAATGTAAATATAGTCGAAATTTCACAAGTCAGGTTCGCCACTTATCTAAAAAATAACCCGCTAAGAAGCGGGTTATTTCGTCAGTGAGATTGCTGTTCTCAAGCTTATACTTTGAACTGACTGACCTGATGATCTAAACGTTGAGTTTGCTCTGACAACATGGCTAAAGAAGCTTGCGCTTGGTTTACGATTTCCACAATTGAAGTGCTACTGTCTGCAATGCCTTGTACGTTGCTATTTACTTCGTCACTTACTGTACTTTGCTGGCTCGCAGCCGTTGCAATGTGTGTATTCATCTCGTTCATACGTGAAATCGCGTTCAAGATTTCAGAAAGGGATTCACTCGCTCGGCCAGCGGACTTGATCGTTTCATCACTGCTATTTTGGCTACCGCGCATCACTTCTACAGCTTGTCCTGCACCAGATTGTAGCTTTTCAATCATGGTTTGGATTTCTCCCGTACTCTGTTGCGTACGACTGGCTAAAGAACGAACCTCGTCCGCTACCACAGCAAAGCCTCGCCCTTGCTCTCCAGCGCGAGCCGCTTCAATGGCTGCGTTAAGCGCTAATAAGTTTGTTTGCTCGGCAATACCACGAATTACATCCAGTACGGACGCAATGTTACTCACATCATGATCCAATGTGTTAATGACGTGGCTTGCGCTTTCGATTTCACTTGCGAGGCTACGAATTGAGCTAACCGTTTGATCCAAAATAACATTGGTATTGGTAAGTTCATCATTCGCTGTTTGGCTCGCAACCGCAGCTTCGTTAGCGCTATCGCTTACATTTCTGCTGGTGACTTGCATTTCATGCACTGCCGCCGCTACCGCCTCGCTATCTTTTTGCTGAGAAACGGTCGAGTTCGCGATGGTCGTGGTCAACGAGCTAAGATTTGCCATTTCGTTACGTAAGGTATTTGAGCTTTCAATTACCTGAGCGACTGTCATTTGAATTTTGGACACAAACTGGTTAAATGCGTCTGCTAAATTGCCAATTTCGTCTTGTGTTTTTACATCGATTCGCTGACTTAGATCACCTTCACCGGACGCAATTTCTGTCATCGCATTTTTAATATCATTGATAGGCTTCACAACCGTTTGTAACAACAAAAAAGCCATCGCGATAGCGGCAAAAATAACAATCACAATGCCAGCCTCAAGAATGAGTTCTGCTCTTGTTGCAGCCGCTGATATTTCGTCCTTCAATTGGCTTTGCTTTTCTTCTATTGCATCTTTTACAACGTTAAGCTGCGCTCTAACCTCGATAAATTGGTCTTCAAAGGTATGTTTGTGCTCATTGTAGTAACCACGCCATTGAGATTGAGGTAAACGTAGCATCGCCTCATAACTTGCTAACCACTTTTCACCCAAAGAGACAAGCGTTCGAACTTCATTACCATGTGTAGAAGGCATCACACCGGCTTGTGATAGCTCAATCATTTGTTCCATACGTGGCAGTGCTTTGTAGGCGTTGTCTTTGTATTCACCGATGTGATGATCAATATCGTTTTGAGTATCAGAAAGTGCAACACCTTGGATTGCAGATGTTGCTTGGTAAAGATCGCGATAAGCATCCTCAATCGTTAATAAGTTCGGCACGATCTCTTCGTTGAGTGTCTCACTCAATTCAGATTGCTTCCAACTTGTCATAACGTTTAATACAGAGCTCACAATAAACAATCCAATAATCAATGACAGCGGGATCACTATCTTCTGCTTGATCGTTAAGTTCTGGAACATGAATAGACTCTCTTTATTTATGGTATACAAACTGCCGGAAATTATATCAAACAAATAGAGTATACTATTAGGTAAAAGAGGCTATTCAACATGAAATCTAATGACTTTTTGACAAGGGTTCTAATTTCAACAATTAGTTGATTTTATACAAAATTTAACAAAGAGATCTTTTCAAAAGATGCAAATTAAAATGCTCTTTCAAAACGAAAAATATGTAACAGAAAGTGAATTAAAAGGGACCACATTTTGAAGAATAGATCGACTCAATGATTTACTGAGAACACATACAAAACACAGTTCTTGGATTGAGCACCACCGCGGAATATGCAAAGGTCCGAACATTTCTTCTAAAGCTCAAAAAAACCATTGTTTATCTGACGTATTTAAGGGTACTCCTTGATGATGTTAGTCGTGATGTTGGCAGACAGGATGCTTACAAGTTTTCGAAGTTAACCAGTAGCACAGTGAACGATTCAGATTTTCTTGAGCGCCAAGGCAATAAAAAAGTTTGCTATTTTCCTCTCAAGAGACGCATTAAAGAAAATAATGCAACCTAGTCACAAAGTCTTGCTACATCTTCAGAAAAGAATGATGTTGCTAAACAAATCTGGTGCAGCATACACATTGAAGCTAAACTCGTTTAAGGAACTTTTTCATATCAATATGAGAAAACATAGATTTCTCAAAGTTACACCGACCATTCAACGATTAAACTAATGTTAGCGTACCGGTACGTCCAAAAACTCCATGCATGAACCATTTGAAAGAGCCAAAATGTTCCAACCCAACTTCGCCTCAGTGGAGTGGCGAGTCGTTTCGCTCGCTCTCCTACTCTCTCTTCCTAACACAGCTCAAGCGGATCCACTAGATAAGGAAATTAGCAACCTTCTCCAACAACGTTTTTCTATCGCGGTTTTGCTGTCCGACACTGACGCAATTGCGTTTGGTATTGGCGACTTTGATCCGAATGCATTATTTGATACCGCCAACCCAGAGTTCGGGACTGACGAGTCAATCAATGAACGTCGAAGCAAATCCGTATATGTTCTCCCTTACACGACTAACTTTGACATAGAGGGCAGCGAGGACTTACATGAGCTGTCGTTTAAGGCATTTACGATACAAACAGAGAATGATCTCAAACTATTCGGCACAAGTAAGGATCTTCTCAAGGAAAGGACATACGGTGCATCGATTGGTTATGGGTATCTATACAAAGCAAGTGAAAACGTCACCCTTAGCACCAGAACGACGACTCACCTTATGCGTTATAAAAACTCATTCTCTACCGATAATAAACTTTCATCCATCATTGGAAGAATCCTAGACGGCCGTGCCGTTAACGTTTCAGCATGGGCGGCAATAGTTCAACCATCCATTAAAGCCAAATACACGTCTCCCACAAGTTGGGGGAAATGGCATGCCAGTTCGACATTGAATTCATTCATTGGGCACAGCTGGGGAAGCGCAAATAACGGCAATATAGGCAACCCTAAAGGTTGGTACCTATCTAATGAAATCACCGGTTACTACAATATTTATCACGGTGAGCAAGCTTTATTTACTGGGATTAAAAGAGTCGACCTTTCGCATGATTTAAGCGACGAACTTGGAAGTCCGCATTACTACGAAGCTTCTATAGGATGGCTATTTTATGCACCAAAGCCCTTTGATTGGTTGGACAATTTCGGCATAGGCGTTAACTTCAACTACGGCTCGACTCTCAGAGGTGGCAGCATTCAACTTTACTACAACAAACAATAAAGCCGTCAGTACATGAACCAGTTGGTAGCATATATAACAAGAAGAACTAGAAGACACAAAAGGAATGGCAGAGTTAGCGTCTTCGCAAACTTTTTCATGAGACTTGGGTTATCAAACACTACACCTTCCGCTTCTCTTACCCTTCGCTCTTCGTCAAAATGCCATTTAATGGCTAAGTAGGCTCCTATCCCTAATACAATAAGCTTAAAAGCTCCAGCAAAGTAAGGAAAGAAATTAGCCCAACTGTCGTTCATTATCCATCTCCATCAAATTCAATATCAGCTTTGCGGTGGCAGAATCCAAAGTTCATGTAGAATGCCCCCCTCAAAGTCAGACTCTCTGGCTAGCGCCAGTCTACTGCTCGAGATAGCTGTCCACAACTCTCTTTACCAGATCGGTATTTATTAATTATTTAATAAATAACAAGAAAGACACTAGCACACTTGCTGAAAAGTAAGTGTCAGTTTGGATTGAAACTCATCAGGAATCGAAAATGGTCCGCAGTCGACTTGTTGATCTAGTGAAAACCGAATTACCTAGCGCCAAATCGTTCGCTAGTATAAAAATGTAGCCTATCGCACTTCTGGTCGAGTGCTAACGAACTTATGATGCACATGTCATTAGCAGTGCAATTTTAAGTTTATCAATTAGCTAAAGTTTCCCACCTTAACTGCCAGTAAGTTTGCTGTGTTTGAGACGATCTCGACATGACTAGTGTATAAATAGTATGGAGGTTCAAAGTGAAGGCAAGGCAAATTTCCTTACTAAAAATATTGTTTCTGTAATTTTATTTCAGGATTATCGAAACCATCATAAGGATAATTCGAACTAATCTTAATCCATGCTCCTTCAGTTACATTTGCTTTCTTTTACTCACTTCTCGCGACTATTAGTGGCATTTTGAGACAATTTCCTACACTCCTTTCTTTCCCTTAGTTGATATAAATCATGGTTAGAAGAAAACAGAATCACCTGTATTTCTCGATACATGAATCCAAACTGCCCGACTTTTCGTAACTAAATTACAGATAGACACGATTTTTAGTATGGCACGTTTTTGAGGAACCAAGATGTTAGATACCCTCATGCTGTCGCGGATCCAGTTCGCGGCCAATATCAGCTTTCACATTCTCTTCCCGACCATCACCATCGCGTTGGCATGGATGTTGGTGTTTTTCAAGTGGCGATATAACCGCACACAAGCCCCCGTATGGCTCGATGTTTATTACTTCTGGGTCAAGATATTCGCTCTTACTTTCGCCTTAGGCGTGGTATCCGGCATTACGATGAGCTTCCAGTTTGGTACCAACTGGCCAGGCTTTATGGAACGAGTCGGAAACGTAGCTGGACCATTGCTCGGGTACGAAGTGATGACCGCCTTCTTTATGGAAGCCACCTTCCTTGGCGTGATGCTTTTTGGACGAGGACGAGTACCGGAGTGGGTTCATACTCTCGCCACCGTTCTGGTTGCTGTAGGGACAAGTATGTCCGCATTTTGGATTCTGGTGCTTAACAGCTGGATGCACACACCAAGCGGCTATGAAGTAATTGACGGTATTGTGCATGTAACCAGTTGGAAGGAAGTTATTTTCAATCCTTCTTTAACGTACCGTCTTCTACACACGCTATTAGCATCGGCGCTGACTGCCAGCTTCTTGATTGCAGGTATCTCGGCTTATCAAATAATGAAAAAGTCAGATCACCGCTCAGCCAAACTTGGCCTAAAAGTCGCGCTGTTCGCGGCGGCTGGGTTCATCCCGGTACAAATCTTTGTCGGTGACCTTCACGGGTTAAACACGCTTGAACATCAACCTGCAAAAATTGCAGCGATGGAAGGTGTGTGGGAGACCGAGCAAGGCGCGCCTCTTCTACTATTTGCGATGCCAAATGAAGAAACTCGCAGCAATGATTTTGAAGTGGGCATCCCTAAGTTGGCGAGTTTGATTCTTACGCATGACTTAGACGGGGAAATCCAGGGACTTAACGAGTTTGCGCCTGACCACCCGCCAGTGAAGCCCTTGTTCTTTGGTTTCCGCGTGATGGTTGGTGTAGGTGTCCTTATGCTGCTGGTTAGTTGGTATGGCGCGGTGAAGCTAGCACGTAAAAAATCGCTACCTAAACCTTACCTGTACACGGTATTAGCCATGACGTTCTCTGGTTGGATAGCCACACTGGCGGGGTGGTATGTTACTGAGATTGGCCGACAGCCTTGGTTGGTCAGCGGTGTATTGCGTACATCAGAAGCCGTCACCACGGTTGCGAGCAGTAGCGTGATGACTTCGCTCATTATGTACTTAGCCATTTACGCTGCATTGCTGGTTGCGTACATCCATACCCTGTTCTATTTGGCGCGCAAAGACGTTGCAGCCCATGAAGTCCCACTGACACAACAAGAGGCCTAATCATGCTCGACTATCTACCAGAAATTTACCTTCTGCTGCTTGGCTTCTCGGTCTTTATGTATGCCGTGCTCGACGGCTACGACCTTGGCGTCGGTATCCTGTTGCCAAGTGATAATGAAGCGCAACGTGACCGAATGATAGCATCTATCGGCCCTTTCTGGGACGCGAATGAAACGTGGTTGGTGTTAGCCGTCGGTATTCTGCTGATTGCCTTTCCTACTGCTCATAGCTTGATCTTGACGGAGCTTTATATGCCGACCGCCATCATGCTTATCGCACTGATCATGCGTGGCGTGGCATTCGACTTCCGAGCCAAAGCCAACTCGGATCATAAGCCTCATTGGGATTGGTGCTTCCGAATTGGCTCGCTAATCACCGCACTAACTCAGGGTTACATGGTGGGTCGTTACATCATGGGATTTGAACAATCAACCGAAGCATTTGGCTTTGCTTGGTTAAGCGCACTTTGTGTAGCGGCGGCGTACGTTTACATCGGTGGCGCATGGTTAGTACTAAAAACGGAAGGTGATTTGCAAATACGCTCGGCCCGTTGGTCTCGCCGTGCTGGTTGGTTAGCGGCCTTAGGAATTTTGGTGGTTAGCGTTGTAAACCCGATTGTAAATCAACAAGTTGCCTTGCGTTGGTTCAGCTTCCCAGAAATCTTGTTGCTTGCCCCAGTTCCGTTAATTGTATTGGCAACCATCTTCCTAGTTGATCGCTATTTGCGTCAGGTTCCAATGGTGAATGATCTGGGTGTGCGCTGGCCTTTCTTTGGTGTCACTGTCATTTTCGCGTTGAGCTTTCTCGGGCTTGCGTATAGCTTCTTCCCAGAAGTTGTGCCGGGATTAATGACCGCAAAAGAAGCCGCCTCCTCGCCTGCGACGTTAATAATCGTGGGCTACGGTGTGATGATTGTTATGCCGGTGATATTGCTTTACACCTTTGTGGTATACCGGATCTTCAAAGGCAAAGCGACAGAACTTAGCTACAAGTAGGAAAGGGAATTCCTCAACAAAGCGCCGCTGCTCATGCGGCGTTTTTTTTGCAGTACTCAACGACTAAAGTATCTACCCAAGGCGACTGAGTGGGAACGCTGAGAGAATGTAGCGGCAGCCAGTAGTTTGTTCCTAACTAGAACGAGATAACCGTTTCTCAACTATAGCGATACAGGCACAAAAACAGAAAGAATATTTGATGTTACAGAAGGTAGACCGCCACTTTAAAACGCTTTGAGTATTTTTTGCGCTCAATGAGGTGCAAGTATACTTATGCTTTTTATGACTTGTGAACACTCAATTGCATGTTATGTTGCTGTTGAAATCGTACATGAAATAAGGACAAGAACATGAAGATAAGATGCAAAACGACGCAAAGCATTGAAAAATTTAACCCTGATGACCTCAATCCAAACACAGATCTCTTTGGTATGATTGCTGTTGTATTCGTGTTCATGGCTGTTTTGCTTAGCATCTAGTAGTGCTACGTTCATTCTTATGGCCGTATTCATACCTCATGTGATATGGGTGCTAAATTCTAGATTAAAGCGGATAGGCTAACCCGCACCAATCAGATTATGGCTGCCTCTGTATAGCATCTTCAATTTTGGCGTTGTATCGAGGTGAGATGTGAATAGTTGGCTTGTAGATAGAATGGCGCTTGCACCTTGAGCACTCTTGTGTACTTTCAATGACGCATTACTTTAGTGTAGATACGAAAAAAGGCCTGATAAATCAGACCTTTTAGAATGTGGCGGTGAGTGAGAGATTCGAACTCTCGATTGCTAGCTACCAAGTTTAAAACATTTAAAATCAACCACTTAAATATATACAACTTCCATTGTTTGTACCAGTTTTTTGTACCTTTTCCTAGACACTCTCAATCGTGATTCCAAACAGGAATACACTTGGTAAATCGACTCCTACAGTAAACATGATGTGAGTGGGCAGCTACCAACCACTACAATGATACTCAGACATACGTAACGCTGGTTATTGAATTTACAATTTAGAATTTTTTTTCATAGAGTTACAAAACTACAGAGAAATAAACAGGACAGTAAATTGCTCAGATAAGAAGTGGAATAATAATGCGTACCGGAAAGGCTATTCTGATAGAAGACTTCATCCTTACAGGAGTTTGGCGAAGCGGTATTAAGAACTATAAGAGCACACTCTGCTCTATGGTTGTGAAGTGGTTGAATCAATATGGGACGCGGAGAGAATCACCACGAGGGATTGGTTAAGCTAAGGTTCATTTACAAAAATATTGGGGAGTACTCAACACACTCCCCATGATATCGCAGCTAATTAACTACTCCAGTTCTCACAACCAGATTTAGACTTGTCGATCACTAAGTCTCCCTCAACCTTGTATGAGATGAAACCCACAAGGAATGAAAAGAACTCTGAATCAGCGGTAACGTCTGTTAGACCTACTGCACATGTATCATTTTCAATCGCTTTATCAGCAGCCTCTTTAACGCTAGGAACACCTAAAGGAACAATGATAATAGGCTTTGCATCCTCACCAGTTACACGAGGGCCTTTGACAAATTCACCGCCATTTAGGTCGACATTTTTGGTCGATGCCAGTGTGAAATCCGCAACACGCTGAGCACAACCCGTAGACAGCAGTGAACCGGCGATAGCAATAGACAATAGTACTTTTTTCATTTCCAGCCTCTGTTGTTATTAATTTTTTTGGGGGGCGGATTATTACATATCATTTGAATTATGTAAGTAACCCACTGAACTGATTGAGTAATATCTAGACGCCTTGTGTGTATATTGCTCAACATACCCATTAGGTATACCCAAACGACTACGGTCAAACCTTGATCAAACAGTACCCAATAGGGTTGAATTTGAATTGTGACCACAATAAAATTTCTAACATCTTAGAGTTAAACGGGTACACCTAATGGCACACATAGCTTATCTACGTGTTTCGACCACAAACCAAAATACAGACCGTCAACTTACAGATTCTGGTATCACCTTTGATAAGAGCTTTACAGATAAATGCAGTGGTGGCTCAACTAAACGACCAGCATTAGAAGCTCTTAAAGACTACGTTCGAGAAGGAGATACAATCCACGTTCATAGCATCGACCGCCTAGCGCGTAATTTGGTTGATTTAAAGCAGCTAATAAACGACTGGACTAACCAAGGTGTTAGCGTGAGATTCCACAAGGAAAACCTAAGCTTTAATGCTGGTGGAAGCGATCATATGTCTGAGCTCATGCTGAACATGCTAGGAGCTGTAGCTCAATTCGAGTTAGCAATGATTCAGGAAAGACGTCAGGAAGGCATTGAGAAAGCTAAAGCAGCAGGGAAATATAAAGGTAGACCAACTAACACAACTAACCACCAGCGTATCGCTGAGCTACGTTCACAAGGAATGTCTTTAAGGAAAATAGCAGCTCAAGTAGGAGTCTCTCTTTCAACAGTACAAAGAGCTCTATCAACAAACCTCAAGTAAGTAAAAATCAAAAAACCAAGCGCACATATTGTGTAAAAATAGCTGGGCAGTGCAATCGTGATGGATTCGCATTACCCCGAACCCTCCCCCCCTCCTAGGGTTCCAATCAAACCAAAAAGAGAAACATTAATAATCAGTCATAGACCTACAGGTACATAACACACTATGAATCAATTCATGGCAGATAGCAGATTTGCGTATTTAGACCCTCGAACTCTCATACTCGATCCCGCGATGCAAGCCCGTGACGTTGAACTCATAAAAGACAAACGAGTACGTTCAGCGCAAGAGATTAAGCAAGAGAGTCAAAGCAAGGAGATTCTTGAAGATCTTCGTAATGGACAGCCTATAAGGCAGCCTATCACTGTTTTTGTGGTTGATGATAAGTATTACGTAGTGGATGGTTTCCACCGCACTGGAGCTTGTTTGAAGTACCTTGAAGAAAACCCCGATGCTGAATTGATGATTAACTCGTTGATCATAGAAAACCGTACTTACGCTGAGGCATTCTCAGCAGCCCAAGATGTCAATCAAGCGCATGGGGTTGGAGTTACTAAAGATGAAGTAATGCAAGCTCAGTTTCGCAAGCTAATTGTTAACCGAGAGTTTGACCTAAGCGTCTCTCAAGTATGTGAGCTTGTTGGATGTAGTCGTGGTCAGGCTGCACACATTGCTAACGGCTTAAAAGCTTGTAAAGAAGCATTAGGGACTGACATCGAGATGAACGACTTAGAGAGCTTTGTTGAAGGCCTCCAGTTTGGCTTGGAGTCACGTTATTACCTACCCCAAAGCTGCTGGGACTCTAAGGGGTTTCCGAAGATTAGACGCCTCTCAGATGCTTTTAAGGGCAAAGATAATATATCTGACAAAGATGATGAGCAGTGGGAGCAAAAGCAAATTAAAGACGTCTCAAATAGCATCAGCCGCCTCATTGAGTTCTTTGGAGAGGATATCTTCAGGGAAGGTTTAAGAAAGGTCACTAGGAGATCTCAATTAGGTATCTCGATATCTCAACGGAGTAAGTGGCTGGAACAAGCTGGGACTATCGAAGGGAGTATTCAAGATAAAAATAGTGGAAATAAAGCCCCTAACGTAACCGAAAACTACGACTTTTAGAAATAACATTGCGAGCTCGTAAGCCTTATACCACAAGGCCTACGGGCTATTTAAGACCAAAGTGTACACGTGTGAACAGTGGGGAGACTTTAGGTGTACACAACAGTGTAAATACATTAACTAAAAGCTACCAAAGACGTGGGACAGCCAACCTAGGCAAACAGTCTATTGCTTTCTTCTTAGCCTTCATATCAACCGTACCGTATGCTGCACCGATATTAGCCGGAGCGTGACCAGTGATAGCATCACTAACAGAATCAACCACTCCTAGACCACGCAAAACTGTTCTCAAAGAGTGCCTAAACGAGTGTGATGGCTGCTTGGTTATGCCTACCGTCTTGACCTGTTTACTCCACCACTTACCAATAGCACCAGACCTTTTACCGTGTTTGTTTGGCTTGTGCTCAGGGAATAGAAACTCTCCACAGGACGCCACATAATCCAAAAAGCCTAAATCAATGAGGTGCTCATGAATCGGTACTTGTCGAACAGACTTAACGTTTTTTACGTTCTGCTCTTCACCCTCACGAACATAAATAAAGTGAATATCTTCGTCTGATCGTTGTATATCTGAACTTCTGAGTTGAACCATTTCTTCAATCCGAGAACCCGTATACCTGCATAGAAGAGGCACCCAATAACAAGCCATGCCATAAGGCTTACTAGCAGTGACATCAGTGAATATATCTAGCTTAAATAACTGATTGATCTCACTAGGAGTAAAACCTTTAGCTTCCGCTACCGCAGACTTATTCTGTACTTTAGGAAGTGTTACGCCTTTGTACGGGTTGACGTCTATCAGACCAAGCTCAACAGCATAGCCAAATACAGGAGAAGTCTTTCTGAGAATAGTCTTAACGGTTGAAGGAGATATTGTCTCAAGCCCTTTTGTTTTAACAAGCTCAAGCTGCTCAGGTACTGATTTGTTTCTAATCTCTTTAGCTTTAGACTTAGGCAATTGTAACAGGGTATCTTTGTATTTTGAGATATGACCTCTCGTTACATCAGCAACATCTAGATCCCCTATTATCTCTATAAGACGCTCTATCTGAGACTCAACCTCTGCCAAGGATTGAGAAGCTTTGCCATTAATAGATGCAGACTCAAGGTAACGCTTCAATAGGCTCGAAATGGAGTTCTGAGATGGTTTCAAAGCCCTAGACGGTATCTTATCAGGCTTAGACACTGAAAGGGACTCACTAGCGATTGGAGTGGTCACTGGCTCATACCCAAAGTCTCGCTTGTGACGAGCCAAACAGAGAGACTCAACTCGACGGGCGTAATCGTAAAAAGCGTAAACCAAACGTCTATATGAAGCGCTTGTCTCACATACAACTAAACCTTCTATGTTTAGCTGTTCTTCAATGAAATCTTTCAAGCCTTCCAAAAGCTCTTGATATTCCTCTTCAGTAGCTTTTGACGCATCTAGACCACTAAACTCAAATGTGTCAGATAAGCCGAATACGTGGAGACGCTTATCGCCCTCAACGCCATACCATTCATATCGAAGATAGCAATCATAGTTACCATTACCATCAACCTCATCTTTGACACGCAGATACCAACGCTCGGCAATGATCGCGCAATCACGGACATTAAGCTCAATATCAGATGAATTAGATAGCTTTAAATTAGCGAAGTCGATTTGCTTGAGCGCATCATCAAGATGCTGAGGAAATCGCTGCTTTGCTTCAGAAAGGTTTTTCGTTTGAAGAGATTTCTTGAAGACTGTCTTACCGATTATAGGAACCAGCTTTTTTGGGACAGCCATTCTAAAGTAGTAAACACCAGTCTGAGGATGCTTATAAGGACTTGCCATGATGTTCGACATTGTACCTACTCTTTGTACCAGTAGGCAGCTTACATTAAAACACCAAACCCCTGTATTATAAGAAGTTCTTACACTACAAGGGCTTATAGAATGTGGCGGTGAGTGAGAGATTCGAACTCTCGATACGTTGCCGTATACACACTTTCCAGGCGTGCTCCTTCAGCCACTCGGACAACTCACCGAATCAAATTTTGGTTAGCATCATTGGCTAACGAGGCGCTAATTTAATGATTATGTGCCTGATGGTCAAGGCTAAACATAAAAAAAAGCGCCCTTTTCGAATCGATTGCTCACTAAGTAACTAAATTGAGCAAAACTGGGGCATTTACATGCTTTGAGAATAACCGGGAACACGGAACCAACGGCGGCACATGTCCAAGAAGTACCCATACAACACACCCATGCCACAAGAAATAACAGCGTTACTTGCCACTGCGGTCACAATTTGATCTGTAGACGCGCCAACTGCGAATAAAATACCCGCATAAACTGGAGATTGAAATAGTACATAAGCGACCAGATCAGAGATGTTCTTCATAAAGGAAGACGGTGACACCTTACTACCTTGATGCAGCACCCAATCACGAAAAACCCCATACGGCCAAGCAATAGCGATATTCACTGGAATCGATAGCGTACGCGATGCTAGAGATTGCTCAAATGTCATCCCTGAAATCAAAATCTCGACAATCATCCCTGTGATAAAGCAAAAAACAACCATAGCAAAGGTATCCGCTGCGGCGTGACGAATACAAAATGGTCCACGAGACTTCATTTACAAAACCCTTAAAATCAAACACTGCAATTAATAAAAATAATAAAACTATTAACCACTAAAAAGACATCAAGCCAGTTAATGATGCAATTAGAACACGCACAAACTAGCTTATGGTTCTGTATTTAAAATTAAGTTGTAAATTTATAACCAACTTTTAAAGTAAAAGTAGTTTTTTTCACCAACGGCGAGTAAAAACGCCTAAAATCACGTAAAAATGGTACAAAAACACGGATTTCACTTACATAAAAAGGGGTTACGATAATTATTTTGACGTAAAGTTAGAACAAAACTCGGACTGTAAACAGTCACTCCTATAGCTTATGCTACCAAGCTGCGAAAATTCAGAGTATTACCGATATAATCACAGTAGAAGGTCTTGCTGTTTTACTCGTAAAAGTAAAACTGCAAGCCTGTTCATTGCGGGTTAGAAGAGTTTGTGACGAAGCTGGATGACGTATGAATAGTAAGAACAATTCACAGTTGCGCCATATTGATTCAGTTATGGTGAGGCCAGCAAAATCGTTAATGTATCGATATCATCTTGGTCTGGGGATTGCTGACGCTTTAAGTTACTTCTTATCCGTTCAGCGACTGAAGAAACGTCGTCACTGAGTTCAAGGGGAGCCTCCGCAATGATCGCTGAAATAGCCTCAAGTGCTTCATTAAGATGTCCATTATCTAGAGCGACATAGAAGTTGAGTAACCACTTTTCAGCATTAAAGCTATCTGCTGCATTTCCATCAAAGTCCGATTGGTACTGATATAACTGTGTCGCATGAAGATACAGTGCATCATTTAATTCAGACTCCACTATTGGTTTCGCTATTATGTGGTCTGCTCCTACATTAATCATACGTTCTTGTGTTTCTTTGAACACATCCGCTGTACAGCCAAAAATCAGTACCGACTTAGCAGGTGAACTCATTGCTCGAATGGCTGATATGGCCCCAACGCCATCTAGAACAGGCATATGATTATCCATCAGTATCAAATCAAATGGTTTGATCGCAACCTCATCGACTGCAAGCTGACCATTTTCGACACTTGTGCACTCAAAGCCCTTGGCTCGGAGGAAAGTTTCCATAATGATCGCATTTGTTCGGTTGTCTTCAACAATGAGTGCTTTCAACCCTTTACAGTTCAATTTATGTGTATTGATTGACTCTACTTTACCTGGCTTGCAAGGTGTAAGGGCAATTTCGACAGTAAAAGTCGTTCCAGCGTCCTCCTGACTCTCTACAACCACTTGCCCACCCATATGTTCCGCGATTTCTTTGACTATTGCTAAACCAAGCCCTGTACCACCAAACCGCCTAGTCGTTGATGACTCCGCTTGCTCAAAAGGACGAAAAATGCGTTTTTGTGCCTCTTTTGAAATACCAATTCCTGTATCTTTTACCTTTAGTATCAGCTTGGTGCCTGCCTTACTCGATTTCTCGGCTAGCTCTACCTCTACGATGCCACGATCGGTGAACTTAACAGCGTTATT
Source organism: Vibrio sp. 2130-1 (assembly GCF_033339515.1). Lineage (NCBI taxonomy): Bacteria > Pseudomonadati > Pseudomonadota > Gammaproteobacteria > Vibrionales > Vibrionaceae > Vibrio > Vibrio sp. 2130-1. The sequence continues at coordinate 136,143 of NZ_JAWOUT010000002.1, read as the reverse complement.
GAGTAGATTGAACAGTACTTGACGCAAACGGGCTTTGTCATTGTTGTACCAACGACCCGTTGGTAAATGCGAGACTACTCTAAAGCGAAGACCTTTTTCTGCACATAGAGTTTGATAAACACTCTTGATACTGCCGATAATCGACTCAATTGGGAAAGGCTTATTTTCAAACTCAACATGCCCTTGTTCAATTTTTGAGTAATCTAAAATCTCATTGAGTAATGTCATCATGTGATCACCTGAATCATAAAGTGTTCTCAGGTGCTTACGCTGCTCATCGGTAAGTGGTGTTTTTAACAGTATCTGGGCAGTTCCTAGTACACCGTTCATTGGTGTGCGAATCTCGTGGGACAATGTGGCTAAGAATGCCGTTTTAGCGTTTGTCGAAGCCTGAGCTTTTATTCTCTCCTGCTCTAAATAGATCGTCTTTTCATTGAACTTCTCGATAAGCTGTCCGATTTCGTCATCGCTATCATAGTCAATATCTATGATCCCACCAGTTTTCGAGTCATCAATCTTAGCGGCAATGCGAACAATTGGTTCAACAATATAGCGATTCAGTAAGTAGTAACCGACCAAGACACACAAGAGCAAAAATGGAATGATCCTCCCCTCAACGCTCATCACTTGTTCAAACACTTGATCAGCGACTTTAGCTTTTGCGTTGACAACTTCCATGCGCCAATCGAACTCTCCGAAATCAAGCTCGCTGACATAAATTTCGTCCGTCAGTTGAAAGTTGTGTTCAATAATCACGTTTGAGTCAGCATCGCGAACCACTACCCCCAAAGAATGCTGGTTCGTGTGCTCTCGAATAAACTGAAAAAGTGCATCAAGTGATAGGTCTACCGTTACAACTCCAGCGAATCGACCGTTTTGGTAGTACGGAGAAGACGCGGTAATCATCTGGACCTGAGTAAAGGTATCGATGTAAACCGTAGACCAACTAACAGAACCTACCGGAGCATCGGCGGCAGCGACATACCAGGGTTCATTATCATAACCGCCAGATTCGGGGTTATTGTAGGAGTGAATTTGGTCAATACCACTATCACTGTTTTTATTGAAGAATAGACTTCTATATCTCCATTGTTCTGCTTTGAGCTCGGGTTTAGGCCATACGCCACCACTAACAAGCATCTTGTCACTCAATTGAAGAATATGTGGAATTATTGTGTTGAGAGATTGAATATTTTCAGTCCCTTGGGCTAGCCCTACTAAGCTGCTCAATACACCTGTAGAACTGAGGAGGGGCTCTTTTATCTCAAGAGCCAGGAGTTGGGTACGTAACTCTAGGTTTTGCTCTAGCTTTTGTCTAACCGGTGGCTCAACAACCAAATAGGCGACAGAACCGATAGTGGCGATAAAGAAGCACAGGTAAAGTGTTAGGGCGAGAATGCTTTTTTTTCTAAGTGATGAGCGAATTTCCATAGATGTGTGAATCATTCCCTAATATCGATTTATCACTAATTGATTGGTAAGATGAGCGCAATCAACCAGCCCATTAACAAATGGTATTCTATTTTGAAACTACAAGACATCCTTTCTCTCCCAGAACTTGACGGTAAACTACTAAACCTAGCAAAAACTCAAGGCTTTGTAACAGCGATGGCTGCAGCGCCAAACGTATTAATGCCTCAAGAGTGGTTGCCATTCTTATGGGGTGGAGAAGAAACAGCGCCATTTACTGACGGTGAGCAACTAGAGCAATACATTGACGAGATTGTACAAATGTGGAACCAAACTCGTCCCGCTCTCCTAGAAGGCACTTGGCAGTGGCCTGCAGGGTGCGCGCTAGATGAGCAAGACATTGTAACAAGTCAGGCTCGCGATTTCTGTGAAGGTGTATTACAAGGCTGGCAACTTGCGCGTGATGACTGGGAAACGTTGATGCCTGAGGATAGCGAAGATAATGCCCTACTCGGTGGTGTTTTACTTTCTCTTACTATGCTTTACGACCCAGAAACGACCATTGAAACATTGGCCGAACAAGGTATGGAAGGCTTAGAGCAGTTTGAGGAAATCTTCAATGCAATGCCAGTGATGTTATGTGGTCTTACCCAGCGCGGTGTTGCATTAGCTGAAGAACAATAGACGCAACGCTGTCGACCATCAAGATTGAACGGCTGAATAGACAAAAAGCTCTCCAAATGGAGAGCTTTTTTGATCATGTTAAAATTACATGTGGAATATACCGCGCCATATCTTGAGTCACTAAGCTACTGTCTTCCCTAATCGAAATACCGGCAGCTCTATCATTGACCAACCAACTGCCAATTAACGTATGGTTTTGCCCAAACTTAGGTAGTGGATGGTATTGCTGGACGATATTAAATTTAGATTCATAAGGCCCTGACGTTTTAACAAAACGTTTTCCATCGATGACGATCTCGATGTTCGCGCCCTCTCGAGAAAATAGTGGCTTGATGACATAATCTCTCATAGTGTTCGCTTTTGAATCGTTAGCAAAATAAGCGGGCAAAAGGTTCGGGTGGTTAGGAAAGCGCTCCCACAATAACGGTAAAAGTGCTTTATTGGATAGAATCGACTTCCACATCGGTTCTAACCAGTTTACGTTCGCAGTCGCTAAGTACTTCGCATATTCCTCTTCAAACATAAACTCCCAAGGGTAAAGCTTAAACATCCAACGAATCGCTCTGTCGTCAGCATCCACAAACAGACCATCTTCCGTCACTCCAATATCTTCGACATGCACGAATGCCGTTGCTAACCCTGCCTCTCGCGCGCAATCCTCTAAATACTGGACAGTCCCTTTATCTTCTTCAGTGTACTTGCAGCAGCTAAAGTGAAGTGTTTGTCCTGGTTGGTATTTTGCTATTTCGGCAAAGCGCTCGATCAAAAAGTCTTGAAGAATATTGAATTGATCCGCGCTCTGGTGAACTCGACCTTTATTTACAACATCTTCTAGCCACACCCACTGCCAAAAGCCAGTTTCAAACAAGCTGGTTGGCGTATCCGCATTGTTTTCCAGTAATTTTGCTGGCGAGGTCCCGTTGTACGCGAAATCCAGCCGCGAATAAAGCGAAGGTTCGCTTCGTCTCCATGAAGAAGCGACCTGCTCCCACATAGATTCAGGGATCGCACATTGCGTCAGCAACCGCTCACTCCGAACGACTTCATCCACAATAGCCAGGCACATCTGATGCAGCTCTTCAGTGGGCGCTTCTATATCGCGCTCAATTTGCTCCAGCGTGAATTGATAGTAAGCACTCTCATCCCAATACGGTTGGTCATACATGGTATGGAAACCAAAACCAAACTGGCGTGCTAATTCACGCCAGTTTTCGCGCTCTTGTATTTCTCGTCGAAACATAGTGCTTTTTAACCGCCTCGACTGACCGACACCGCTTTACCAAACCCGCCTCGAGACATCGCCCTGCCAATGGTGCCGCCACCACGTTTATTAAGGCTATTCGTCGCAACTTTGGTCGGCTGATTTCGGTAGGAGCCAAAGAATTGTCCTGCTCCATTATAGAATTTGGATTTATAACGGTACATCGGCTCTGAGTAATAGCTCTTGTTATAACCTTTCAACCCGCTTAATGAGCGACTGTAAAAAAAACCGCCAAAGTTAGGTACATAAGCTCGGGAACTGGAACTGTAGTAACAATCATCCTCGTAGAAATCATTCTCGCATTCGAACTCGCTGCGGTAGCGAGGGGCATTTTGTTCGGCACGAGCTAAAGCTTCTTGGTATGCAATGTCACACTGTTCACTAAACTCAGGCGAGTTAGATTTACACTCATCAGCATCAGAAAAAATGTACCCTTCTGTTTTTGACTCGTACGTAGCAAAGAAGAAAATACCACCAAAGGCAGCAAAGGGAAGAATTTTCCCAAGCTTTAAGCTTTTGTCCATGGAAGAACGTTTAACGTTAGAACTCCGCTTCATCGTTCCTCCTAGTAAGTCATGCAAGCGGCATTCAATACGCCGACCGAAACAGAAACTGCGGCTAATACAATACCGGCTGGCAGTTCATCTTTTTCGATACGCTCTGCCACTTTCGGAAGTAAAATAAAGCGTACAATTGCAAATGCGATAATTTGAGCAAGCATTGCAACAACGCCCCACACCATAAAATCGACGATATTGACCGAGTTTTTTGCCGCCCCCGAAATCGCGAGACAATAACCAAGGAAGGCCCCACTTAGCGCAATCGCTGCTGCTGTATTTTGTTTTTCTTTGATCAGATGCCACTCATCGTATGGCGTCAACTTGACGTAGATGAACTTAAACGCCAATACAAAAATAATAGAAACAGAGAAATAGAGTAAAAAGTTTGGGAAGCCTGCTAACAGGACGGCAATCATGTGCATTATTGTTCCTTGTTCATTTCTTTCCAGGCAAAATCTTCAATACGTTCATCTGCAATGTAAAACAGCTTGGTACTCGCGGGTACTTCAGCATCTAAATCTGGGTTGAGTTGAATACCATCGCCAATATCAAAAGCAATCAGCGTGGCATGATGGCGTCTTTTGAGAAAAACGAAGAGATTCTCAATAGTGGTGGCAGACTGACCCTCGGGATAAATAACTGAGTATTGCGTCATACCTCGTGTTGAAGCCAAAAGCTCCTGATGAAGCGCACTTGAGCCCGGGTCAACCGCCGCTTTTGCCAACATTTCTGCGCCAACAGCAGGTATGCATTCCGCTTTCGGGCAATGCTGACTTAGAAGTCGGCCTAGCGCTTCATCTTTAAAGTAAGCGACCAAATGAGCGGAAGGGTTTACAGATGCGCAGTATAGAGCGGCTGACAAGGTAATGTCGTCCGAGAGATTATCCACAATAATGCAAGCGGCTTCGGCAATATTGGCGTTTTTCATTTCTTGCGAATCGGTATAACTGGTCACTTTGATAAAACTGATTTCGCCAGGTAACGGGTTCTCTATTTCTGAACGGCTGCATAAAACAATCGGACGCTTTCCCTCTTCTTCATGTTGTAACATGCGAATAAGGTGCATCGTTCTCGATCCATTCCAGCCCAACAATACAATATGGTTTTCCACTCTTACTCTCCGTTTTCCTAAAATACCCGCTCGCCAATAGTCCATCGCTGCTCCAGCGACACGCCCCAATAATGCGGCGAATAAGCTCAAACCGCCGGGGATTACAAATAGTACGACAACCCATTTACCCAAATCTGTTACTGGAGAATGGTCGCCATAACCCACCGTACTCGCCGTAACCATGAGGTAATAGATAAAGTTAGCGAAACTGTCTGTTAATGCTGTTTCACCAGCGAGAACCAGCAGCCACCATGAAAGGCTCACATATAAGCCACTAAAGATGAGAAGGCTTCGGTTGCTCAATTTAAAAAGGTGTGAACTAAGCCACTTTTTAACTACTAACCACACCGCCATAAATTTATGACCTCGATATTCATTGATTGCATCAATAGTAACTCATTGATAGTAAGACACAAAAAAACCAGCCATATTCGGCTGGTTTTTGAGATTTACTTTCAGTTACGCCTACTTTTTAAGCATTACCTTTCACTTGCATATTTAGCTGCTCAGCAAAATCTAGCATGCGGTTAAGCGGTATAAGGGATTTAACACGCAGTTCTTCGTCAACAAAAATCTCGTGCTCTTCACCACCTTCACTAAGCGCTTTCTCAATTGCTTTCAAACCGTTCATTGCCATCCAAGGACAGTGTGCACAGCTGCGACATGTTGCGCCTGCACCTGCGGTTGGCGCTTCGATAAGTTCTTTCTCTGGCACAAGTTGCTGCATTTTAAAGAAAATGCCTTTGTCTGTCGCAACGATCATTTGTTTGTGAGGAAGCTCTTTCGCTGCTTTGATCAGCTGACTCGTTGATCCAACGGCATCGGCAAGTTCTACGACGCTTGCTGGTGACTCAGGGTGAACCAAAATAGCCGCATCTGGATACACGCTCTTCATTTTTCGTAGCGCATCAGCAGAGAACTCATCATGAACCACACACTCACCCTGCCAAAGCAGCATATCTGCGCCAGTTTTGTTAGCGATGTACGATCCTAGGTGACGGTCTGGTCCCCAAATAATTGGCTTATCTTCAGCGTCTAAGTGTTCCACGATTTCAAGCGCAATGCTCGATGTAACGACCCAGTCGGCACGGGCTTTAACCGCTGCTGAAGTATTTGCGTAAACTACAACCGTATGATCAGGGTGAGCATCACAAAACTCGCTGAACTTATCCGCAGGACAGCCAAGGTCAAGCGAACATTCCGCTTCCAACGTTGGCATTAGAATGCGCTTTTCTGGTGTCAGAATTTTGGCCGACTCGCCCATAAAGCGAACACCACCAATAATCAATGTACTTGCAGGGTGACGATTACCAAACTTCGCCATTTCCAACGAGTCACCAACAAACCCGCCAGTGTCTTCAGCTAGGGCTTGAATCTCAGGGTCGGTATAGTAGTGCGCGATAAGTACCGCATCTTTTTCTTTGAGTAACTTTTTAATACGCTCAATGTAAGATGCTTTTTCTTCTTCGCTTAATGGAACTGGTTTCGGTGGGAATGGGTAAACAGTGTCGATTTTATCTAATATATGGCTCATTGCTCTTGCTCTACGCAACTTCCTTTAATCCGAGTATTGTAACCTCGTTAATTTTCAAAAACCAACTTGTCGCGGGGATTTCTAGCGGTCTAGCCGTATATCTTTGTTACAGGTAGCATTTCCGAGTAGCGAAATTCGGTGCAACATAAGGTCAGAGGCTCTGCATCATTGCTATCGACTTAGCCGTTCTGCACCAACAGAAAATGGAAAAGAAAAAGGAAGCCGAAGCTTCCTTTTCAAAACATAACGTCTTACAGCTTAGAGCTGGCAAGTTTTGCAGATGCACTACCTGGGTATTCATCAACCACTTGTTGGTAGTACTTTTTCGCTTGAGCTGCATTGTTATTACGCTCAGCGATTTCGCCTAACTTAAGCAACGCATCGGCTCGCTTATTGGAGTCTTTATAAGACACCACAGCGGCAAAACTTTTCACTGCATCCTCATCCTGCTTTTTAGCGAAGTACAACTGACCTAACCAGTAGTGAGAATTCGCTGAATATGTAGAATCAGGATAATCTTTCTGGAACTGCTGGAACGCTGCAATTGCGCCAGTGTAATCACGCTTTTTGAGAATGAGGTCAACTGCATTCTGATATGCCGTTTGCTCATCAACATTTGGAGTGTACTGACCACCTGTTTTCACAGGTTGTGCTTCTTGTGCAGGTGCGGATTTTATCTCTCCACGAACACGATCCAGCTCGACAAACAACTCACGTTGACGTTGCAACATTTGTTTCATTTCGTAGCTATTTCGCTCTAATTGACCACGCAATTCACTGATCTCTTGTGACATTTGGTCAATTTGCTGTTGCATTTGGAGCTGAACGCGATTGCGATTTTGTAGCAAACGTTCTAGACGCTCTACTTCCGTTTCAGATGAACGGCTCTTAGAGACGGATGATGTGCTGTTGAGATCGGATACTGGAGCTGGTGCAGCGAACGCAAAGTTCGCTGCACTTGCCAGTAACGTAAGCGCAACAGCGCGCTTAGTGTTACTGAACATGAGGATTACCTCGAATTAGTATACTAGAACCGCGCGACGGTTCTTAGCGTAAACTTCATCTGATTGACCTAGAAGAAGTGGCTTCTCTTCACCGTAGCTAACGATTGAGATTTGGTCAGCTTGAACACCTAGTGCTTGTAGGTAGTTCGCTACTGCTTGCGCACGACGCTCACCTAGAGCAATGTTGTACTCAGGAGTACCACGCTCATCAGCGTGACCTTCGATAGTTACGTTAAGTGCTGGGTTCTTGCTTAGGTAAGAAGCGTGAGCCGCTAGCATCTCTTCGTAATCTGCTGCAATTGTTGAGTTGTCAAAAGCAAAGTAGATTGTTTGAGTTTCACGTAGCGCTTGCTCTTTTAGCTCTTGCTCTGTCAACTGACCGCTTTGATCAATTGGCGTAGCTACTGTTGTTTCCACTGCGCCATTGTTGTTTGTTGCTGCACCAGTGTTAGAAGCAGCGTCGTCGCTTGAACTACACGCTGTAACAGCCATTACAGGAAGCGCGATTAGTAGCCCTTTTAGAACCTTGTTCAGTTGCATCTTATTTTCCTTTATTAATCAAACTTATTACTACAAAAACGGTGACCATGCAGGCGCTCGAACACGCCCATTTGTTGCCGGTAATCTAGCTTTGAATCGACCATCAATTGACACCATCGATAGTACGTTTTTCTTGTTGTAAATCGAGCTATACACAACCATGCCACCGTTTGGGGCAATACTAGGAGACTCATCAAGCAAGGTCTTAGTTAAGACTTGAAGAGCACCAGTTTCCAAATCTTGTTTCGCCAAATTAAATCCTGCGTTGCTGCGGTTCACCATAACTAGGAATCGCCCATCAGGAGTAATCTGACCACCCAAATTTTGGCTGCCTTGCCAAGTCAAACGGTCAATAGAACCGCTGCCCAAATTTACTTGATAAATCTGTGGTTTACCACCCCTATCCGATGTGAAAATCAACGATTTTCCATCCGGATGCCAGAACGGTTCCGTATTATTTGATCTGCCACGCGTAATTTGCGTCAGCTTACGAGTGTTAAGGTCAAACGTATAAACATGAAGCGAGCCTGTTTTAGAAAGAACAATCGCTAACTTATTGCCATCTGGCGAAAATCTTGGCGCACCATTGTGACGTGGGTATGAAGTAATTTTCTCACGTTCACCGGTGTAGATGTTCATGATGAAGATTTCTGCTTGGCCATTTTGGAAGCTAACATACGCAAGCTTTTTACCATCTGGTGACCACGCTGGTGACATTAATGGTTGCTTAGAACGTAAAACCAGACGCTCATTGTAGCCATCGTAATCAGCGACTCGAAGTTGGTAAGGGAAACGGTCTTTATCGTTCACTACCACATATGCGATACGAGTCATGAAAGCGCCACGGTCGCCAGTTAACTGTTCATACACCAAATCAGAGATACGGTGAGCGTACTCACGCATACGAGGCCCTTGAACAGTGGCTACTTTATTGAACAGCACATGATCTTTTGACAGAACTAATTCACCGTCACTACCAAGCGCCTTACTCTTCCCACCTGTTAACTGACCACGCACAATATCAACAAGTTGATAGTTGATAACGTAGTCACCTTGGTCGTTTTGCTTGATTGAACCAGTCAATAGCGCATCCACACCTAAATTGGTCCAAGCATCAAAATTAACTTCTGATTCACTGAACGGTGTTTGTGGCATTTTGCTCGTTGGAACTGGGCTGAATTTACCACTACGTTGTAAATCCGAGGCGATAACAGCAGAAACATCCGTTGGAAGCGCTTGTGTGCCCTCCCACTTAAACGGAACAACAGCAATTGGTCGTGCTGAATCAATACCATCGGTAATGACCAACTCTAATGCGGCATTCGCCACATTTGTCATACTGCTAAACAGTACAAACATTCCTAGTAAAAGGCGTCTAATCACGTCTTATTCCTTATTCTAGTATTCAACGGTTAAGTTGATATCTCTAACTTTATCAATAACATCTCTATCTTTAGGCATCGGAAAGTTGCCAACTTGGGCTACTGCACTTTTGGCTGCACTACAAAGACGAGAGTCACCGTTTAACACAGTAACATTACTCACAATACCATCAGTCCCAGTTGGAACTAGCTTCACATTAAGCCTACACGACTTTCCCACAAGATAATCGTCCTTAATGATACGACTCTCTATCAATTGTTTGTAAATTGCACCATAGCGGTCAACTTCAGATTGCACATGTTGATTTTTCGCTTGCTGATTCTGTTCTGACTCACTCTCGAGACCCGCAAAAATATCATCTAACGCGGCTTCTTGAGCTTTACGCTCACGCTCGGCACGCTCAGCTGCTTCTCTCGCTTTACGCTCTCGCTCCGCTGCCTCTTTTGCCGCTTTCTCTTTTGCAATGCGCTCTTGTTCAGCTTTTTCAGCAGCTTCACGCTCACGACGTGCTTTTTCTTCCGCTTCTTTTGCTGCTTTTTCACGAGCTAAACGTTCTTGCTCAGCTTTTGCTATAGCCGCTTCTTTTGCTAAACGCTCCTGCTCAGCTTTACGCACGGCTTCTTCTTTTGCCTTGCGCTCTTTTTCTAGCTTAGCAGCTCGCTCTTTTTCTTTGCGAACACGTTCTTCTTCCTGCTTGCGCTCTTGCTCTTTTTTCTTACGTGCAGCTTCTGCTTCTCGTGCCGCTTGAGCATCTTTCGCTTGCTGCTCTTTCAACTTGCGAATTTGCTCTTCTTCAGCTTTGCGGTTTTTTTCTAGCTGCTCTGCTTCGCGTCTCAGTTTATCAAGACGCTCTTGTTCTTTTTTCGCTGCCTTTTCGCGTTGCTGGCGAATTTCTTTCGCTTGTTGCTGCACAAGTTTTGGATCGATGACAACAGCTTGAACCATTTGCCCTGTAGGCTCTGGTTTAGACATGTTGAAGTCAGTCCCCCAAAGCAGGGCTGCAACTAGAATTGCATGCAAACCAACCGATATTGCTATCGGTTTGGCGTATTGGTTGGGTTTCTTCTTGTGATCTTTCATAGATAATTGATGTCTATTCCCTGATATCGGTCATTAGACCTACCTTAGGGATACCAGCTCGACTTAGTTCATCTAGCAATAGAACAACATCGGCATATGGTGTTGCCGCGTCGCCACCTACCGCAACTGGTGAATCCGGCTTAACCTCTCGCTCCGCTTTCACTCGCACAATAACATCTTGCAACGACAAACCTCGCTGAACTTCTTCATCATTTACGCTTAGGCCTAAATTACCCTCGCTATCAATTTCGATGATAATAAAGCTACTGTCAGTCTCGCCAGCAAGGTCTTGCATAGATTCTGCGGTCGATGTTTTCGGAAGATCAACGTCGACGCCTTGAGTCACAAATGGAGCGGTCGCCATAAAAATGATCAACAGTACGAGCATTACGTCGATATACGGAACAACGTTGATCTCCGCTGTCATTTTTCGCTTTTTAGGTTGATAACCCGCCATGCTTTATTCCTTATCCGCGCTGTCTCGGCCAGCCATCGCTTGACGATGAAGGATGCTGTGGAATTCTTCAGAAAATGTTGCGTAAGTGTGCTCTAGTTTACTCACTTTATTGCTTAGGCGGTTGTACGCCATTACTGCCGGAATAGCCGCAAATAGCCCCATCGCTGTCGCGATAAGTGCCTCGGCGATACCCGGTGCAACCATAGACAACGTAGCTTGCTTTACTTCACCCAGCGCAATAAAGGCGTGCATGATGCCCCAAACGGTACCAAATAGGCCGATATAAGGGCTTATAGAACCGACTGTTGCCAAAAACGGTAAGCTTGTTTCTAGCTCATCTACTTCACGAGAAACAGCAACGCGCATTGCGCGGCCAGTGCCTTCCATGATGTAAGCTGGTGAATTTGCGTTGCTCTTACGTAGGCGAGCAAACTCTGTAAAACCTGCGTAGAAGATTTCTTCTGTGCCTTCAATTTCGTCTTTACGCGCTTTTACTTTTTGGTAAAGCTGAGAAAGATCAGTACCCGACCAAAATTTGTCTTCAAACTGCTCTGCATTTTTTGATGCTTGAGAAAGCACTTTGCTGCGCTTGATGATCATTGCCCATGACACAATTGACATGCCAAGCAACGTCAGCATCACAAGCTTTACCAACAGACTGGCCTGAAGAAAGAGATCTAAAATGGAAATATCAGCAGTCACTATTTGTTAGCTCCGAATTTATAAAGGTTGGAATAGCTATTGGTTTCATTTTCTTATTATCGATACATGCTACCTTAACCGAGGCCTTGCACAATATCTTGCCTTGATCATTGACCAACTCTTGACAGAATTGCAGAGAAGCACGTTTTATTTCTGACACTCGGGTTACGACTGTCAGATGCTCGTCCAGCCTAGCCCCTTGGTTAAAATCGATATCCATGTGTCGGACAACAAAGCCGATATTTTGTTCCAGTAACACATGTTGAGAAATGCCTTTAGCACGTAACATCTCTGTCCGTGCGCGCTCAAAGAATTTTAGATAATTAGAATGATATACAACACCGCCCGCATCAGTGTCTTCATAGTACACGGTGATCGGCCAGTGAAAGAGATTTGATGTGCCTTGCAAGGGAGTACCAATATATTCAATTCTTTAAAGTAATTACTATAACTGAAGCGACAGCAATTGGTACCGAGCTAAGGAAATATTTTTGAAATTTGTAGAAAAAATAAAAGCTAGGCGAGATACCTAGCTTTTATTCGATGATTTAGTAACCGACTTTATTACAGCATATTTCAGCCTAAATGAAATAAAGTGCCGTTAGATAAATTAAGATAGCTAACGAGAAATAAGGACTAAACAAAACTTGCCAGTACCAGTTTCTTGGCTTGAAGCCCACCCCATACACCATGCTTGAACATACAGACCAAATCAGTGCTGGTGCGACGATTGAGTTAAAACCACCAATTGCTTGATGGTAAGCTTCAGGGTCCCACATCACCAATCCTACGTGCATAAAGCCAAGGATGAGAGATAAGACTCGTAGCAGAGTCTTATCCATTGGTGCGTGAAGTTTCGCTACCTTATCAGCGAGGTTACTCACTGTCTTTATCCATCATTTCTGAGTGCTCTAGCCAAAGAGCGTTGATGATACCGAATGCACAAGCAAGTAGTACACCTAGAATCCATGCGAAATACCACATAGTAAATGCCCCTTAGTAAAGTGAGTTTTTGTTGTCTTCAATGTACTGGTCATCAAGGCGACCAAACATCTTGTAGTAAGTCCAAGATGTGTAACCAAGGATGATTGGCACCATAACAAACGCAACGCCTGTCATTAGGTTCAGAGTCAGCTCAGATGACGTTGCATCCCACATTGTTAAGCTGTGGCTTGGCATTAAGTCTGAAGGCATGATGAATGGGAACATCGCAAAACCTGCAGTAAAGATAACACCAGCAACACCCAAGCTTGAAGTAATGAACGAAATCGCACATTTTTCAAGACGAGATGCCAATACAGCGAGAAGCGGCATTGCAACACCTAATACAGGAGCAGCCCATAGTAGTGGGTAGTTTTCAAAGTTCTTCATCCACGCACCAGCTTCACGGATAACCTCTTTGTTTAGAGGGTTAGAAGCAGCGTTAGTGTCGATACCGCCAACAATGACGTAGCCATCGATATTTTGGATCCAGAAACCAGCCGCTACAAACGCAGCAACCGTCAGTAAACCAGCTAACTGAGCAACGTTGCGCGCACGCACATGCACTTCGCCCGTTGTTTTCATTTGTAGCCAAGTAGAACCTTGCATCAAAATCATGAACAAGCTTACTAGACCACACAACAGTGCAAATGGGTTTAGTAGACCAAAGAATGAGCCATGGTATGTTGGCATCAAGAACTCACTCAATTGGAATGGTACACCTTGTAGAAGGTTGCCAAACGCTACACCAAAGATGATTGGCGGAACAAAACCACTGATTGAGATACAGATATCCCAGGTATTGCGCCATTTTGGATCTTCGATTTTAGAGCGGTAGTCTAGGCCCAGAGGACGAAGCCATAGCGCTGCTAGTGTCAAAATCATCGCTAAGTAGAAGCCTGAAAATGACGTTGCGTAAACCAAAGGCCAAGCTGCGAACAGTGCACCACCAGCAGTGATAAGCCAAACTTGGTTACCATCCCAGTGAGGAGCAATTGAGTTAATCATGACACGGCGTTGCGTGTCGTTTTTACCGATGATAGGTACAAGCGCGCCTACACCCATATCGAAGCCGTCTGTTACTGCAAAACCAACTAGTAGAACACCGATTAGTACCCACCAGATGAGTCGCAAGATTTCGTAATCAAACATCTTGTTATCTCCTTACCTTACGCTTCTACTTGGCGACTAACTTTGTCTTCAACAGAGTCAGCATTTTGCTCGAAGTGGTAGCGACCCGTTTTCAGGCTACTTGGGCCTTTACGAGCGAATTTCAACATTAGGTAAACTTCTGCAATCAGGAATACCGTGTATAGCGCCAGAATTGCGAAGAGTGAAGTCCAGATTTCACCTGCAGTTAGTGCAGAAGCTGCAACATGCACTGGTAAAATTTCACCTACAGCCCAAGGTTGACGGCCGTACTCAGCGACGAACCAACCCGCTTCAATTGCAATCCAAGGTAGTGGAATGCTAAATAGTGCAGCTTTTAGAATCCATTGTTTCTGCTCAATCTTCTGACGACACGTTTGGATAAACGCCGCACCAAAGACAAACAACATGATGAAGCCACAAGCAACCATGATACGGAATGACCAGAATAGCGGCCATACTGTTGGGATTGAGTCGTCCGCAGCAGCTTGGATTTGCTCTTCTGTTGCATCAACAACATTGTCTGTGTAGCGTTTTAGAAGTAGACCGTAACCTAGGTCACCTTTCACTTCATCAAACGCAGTCATGTTTTCTTCTGACTTATCGCCCGCACGAAGCTTCTCTAGAAGTTCATAAGCGTACATGCCGTCACGAATACGATCGACGTGTTCATCACGTAAATCACGAAGACCTGTTACTTGCTCATCAAAAGAACGTGTCGCGATAATACCCATTACGTAAGGGATCTTAATTGCGTAATCGGTATGCATCGTTTCCTGGTTAGGAACACCAAATAACGTAAATGCGGCAGGTGCAGGTTCAGTGTGCCACTCTGCTTCAATTGCAGCGAGTTTCACTTTTTGAACTTCACCAAGCTCGTAGCCAGATTCGTCACCAAGAACGATGGTAGATAAGATAGCTGCAATACCGAAAGAAGCAGCAATAGCAAACGAACGACGAGCAAACGCAATGTCACGACCTTTTAATAGGTAGTATGAACTGATGCCTAGAATAAACATTGCGCCACAAGTGTAACCAGAAGCAACCGTATGCACGAACTTAACCTGAGCAACTGGGTTTAGTACAACCTCAGAGAAGCTCACCATTTCCATTCGCATGGTTTCGAAGTTGAAATCTGCGCCTACTGGGTTTTGCATCCAGCCGTTTGCGATAAGAATCCAAAGAGCAGAGAAGTTAGAGCCTAGTGCCACAAGCCAGGTAACCGCTAAGTGTTGGCGTTTAGATAGACGATCCCACCCGAAGAAGAATAGACCAACAAAAGTTGACTCCAGGAAGAATGCGACAAGTGCTTCGATCGCTAGCGGTGCACCGAAGATATCACCTACATAGTGGGAGTAGTAAGACCAGTTCGTACCAAACTGGAACTCCATGGTAAGGCCTGTCGCCACACCAAGTGCAAAGTTAATACCGAATAGCTTACCCCAGAACTTGGTCATGTCCTTATAGATTTGCTTGTTCGTCATTACGTACATCGATTCCATAATGGCCAGAAGGAAGGCCATACCAAGGGTCAATGGTACGAATAGGAAGTGATACATCGCTGTCAGTGCAAACTGCAACCGCGATAGATCAACTACGTCAATCATGGTAACTCCTATGTGTCGGCTGAATGACACTCTCTACATATTGCAATCCATATTCAGGTGTTATTTACACTTGAAAAATGTTGAATTATCACAACTCATTGTTGCAAAAATGTGCTTCATTGGTTAGTTAATTGTTAAGCATCAGCTAATATAGCTGGGGCTAATATTACTTGTAAAAACAGATTGTTTCAAAAGGTTTATAGCCGTAACGCGCTTTGATATACATCAATGTTTATGCGCGGAATTTGCACAAAAATCCATCACATTGATCTAGATCAACCAGTATTGGATACGGATGTTAAGAGAGAGTAATCAGGAGAGAAATTAACCAGTTGCAAGCAAACATCGAGTTAACAATCAATGCTTTTTACTTACTAAACCAGTATGAGAAAAAATTCAAAAAATGTGAGTTTGGTCAACTTTAATGAAGCGCTGGGCAACAAAGGCCCAGCGAGGGAATCTTATTTTTCAATTCCGAAATGCAAATACGCACGATCTGTCGCGATTCTTCCACGCGGAGTGCGTTGTAAATAACCTTGCTGAATAAGATAAGGTTCAAGAACGTCTTCAATAGTGTCCTTTTCTTCACCTATCGCCGCTGCCATGTTGTCGAGCCCGACCGGACCACCACCAAATTTTTCCATAATCGCGAGTAGTAGCTTACGGTCCATGTAATCGAAGCCTTCGGCGTCCACATCAAGCATATTCAACGCCTTATCGGCAACATCGGCACAAATGTGACCATTGCCTTTCACTTCCGCATAATCACGAACACGGCGTAGCAAACGGTTAGCAATACGTGGTGTGCCACGCGCACGTCTTGCCACTTCCAATGCACCTTCAGGTTCCATTGATAAACCTAAACAATCCGCGCTTCGCTGCACAATATCTTGGAGGTCTTTTATCTTATAAAACTCAAGGCGCTGAGTAATACCAAAGCGATCGCGCAATGGTGACGTCAAAGAGCCCGCTCGGGTCGTCGCACCAATTAACGTAAATGGTGGTAAATCGATCTTAATAGAACGAGCGGCCGGACCTTCACCGATCATAATATCCAGTTGATAATCTTCCATCGCCGGATACAGCACCTCTTCAACCATCGGGCTCAAGCGGTGAATCTCATCGATGAACAACACATCGTTTTCTTCAAGGTTGGTTAACAGCGCGGCCAAATCGCCTGCTTTCTCAAGTACAGGGCCTGAAGTAGTGCGAATGTTCACTTCCATTTCATTGGCAACGATATTCGCAAGTGTGGTTTTACCCAAACCTGGGGGACCAAAAATCAAAAGGTGATCAAGTGCTTCGCTACGTAACTGAGCAGCTTTAATGAAGATCTCCATTTGGTCACGGACATGGTCCTGACCTTGGTAATCCGCTAATTTTTTTGGCCGAATAGCACGATCAATGACATCTTCATCACGAAAGGCAGGGTTTTCTGGCGCGATTAAACGATCGGCTTCAATCATCTTTTTACCTTGAAAAATGGTTACCTGAGAGAATAATGCCGCTCGTTTAACAGCAAGTGGCATATTTCTATATCTCGTCATCCTGTACAGCGACGAAGGAGCGTGATACAGGATCTTCTATCCGAGCGATTTATGGTCAAATTGTTTCATTAACCGCTCAGCGTGCTGCTATTAGATTCCCAGTCTCGCCAGGCTCGCTGGAATGACACAAAAAAACATCGTTAAGCGATTGGCATTAACCTTAGAGAATGAGTTATCTTGAACAAATGTTCACTGTGCAACCAGCGTTACACCATTGATTTTAGAGCTTCACGGATCATTTGCTCACTGCTCATGTCCGGTTTAGCGATCTGAGATACCACTTTTGACGCTTGAGTCGGCTTGTAACCTAGAGCTAGAAGCGCACTGATTGCTTCTTCTTCCGCGTTGTTGGATGTCGCACTAGAATCCGCAGGAGCAGCATCCGTAAATGGTGTAAATAGATCGCCAGCGCCCCACCCTTTCAAGCGGTCTTTCATTTCAACAACCAATCTCTCTGCGGTTTTCTTGCCAACGCCTGGAAGCTTAACCAGCGTAGAAACGTCTTCATGTTCCACACAAGTAACAAATTGCGTTGCTGTCATACCAGAGAGAATACCAAGACCGAGTTTAGGACCAACGCCATTGGCTTTGATCACTTCACGGAAAAGTGCTCGTTCTTTTACTGTGTTGAAACCGTATAGCAAT
This sequence comes from Vibrio sp. 2130-1, assembly GCF_033339515.1. Lineage (NCBI taxonomy): Bacteria > Pseudomonadati > Pseudomonadota > Gammaproteobacteria > Vibrionales > Vibrionaceae > Vibrio > Vibrio sp. 2130-1. The sequence goes on along the minus strand of NZ_JAWOUT010000002.1, from coordinate 118,488 downwards.
TGCGCATCTTCACGGACAACAAAGTGAGTATAAATAATGGCTTCTTCGCCAACATTTGGCAGTTCGTAAAAACAGCTCATTGGCATCTGGACTTCATAGCCAATGCCATTAACTTCAATTAATACTTCAGGTGGTTGTTTTTCAATCAGTATGCCACGAAGACGTCCAATCACTATAAATACTCTTTGGAAATGAATTTGCGACAGGATAATAAAGAACTGGATAGACATCCAGTTAATTTTATCGATAGCGCCCTTTTCTGGCACTGGTTGCTTTGCCCGCTAAGGCAACGAGAGTCTTGTTAGTATTGGCATGACAAATCGCCACACCTAAAGCATCGGCCGCATCCGCTTGAGGCTTGGCGGGCAATTTAAGCATCTGCTGAACCATATGCTGAACTTGCGCTTTGTCCGCGCCACCAGTGCCTACGACAGCTTGCTTAATAAGACGAGCCGCGTATTCAAATACCGGCAACTCCGCATTCACCGCAGCAACAATTGCACTGCCACGAGCTTGGCCAAGTTTTAGCGCTGAATCCGCGTTTTTGGCCATAAACACTTGCTCGATCGCGAAAACGTCCGGTTGAAACTGGGTAATGATTTCCGTGACGCCTGCATAAATCTGTTTAAGCCGACCCGGAAGTTCTTTTTCTGAAGTACGAATGCAGCCACTACCAAGGTATTGCAAGTGGCGTCCATTTTGACGAATGACCCCATAGCCGGTAATGCGCGAACCTGGGTCAATGCCCAAAATAATTGACATGAATGTTCCTAAAAATGAGGCCTAATTCGGCCTCAGTTTATTATTACTTGCTAACTTCGGAGCAAATACCGCTCCCGACACCTTGAGTTTAATCTAGCGTAGCCGCAACGTCGTCAGAGATATCACCATTGTGATAAACCTCTTGAACGTCGTCCAGATCTTCCAAAGCGTCAATCAAACGAAGTAGTTTTGGCGCAGTATCCGCGTCCAAATCTGCTTTCGTAGATGGGATCAGCGACACCTCAGCGTTCTCTGCCTCAAACCCTGCGGCATCAAGAGCATCTTTTACGAGTCCAAAATCGCCTGGGGCCGTGTAGACATCAATCGAGCCATCTTCTGCCGTTTCAATGTCATCAGCACCACTTTCTAATGCTACTTCCATTACCGCATCCTCATCTAAACCTGGGCCATATGAAATCACGCCTTTCTTGTCGAAAAGATAGTTGACGCTACCATCCGTCCCCAGATTACCGCCTGACTTTGAGAATGCATGGCGTACGCCAGATACCGTACGATTTCGGTTATCCGTCATACATTCGACCATGACCGCCGTACCACCTGGACCATAACCTTCATAGATCACGGTTTCCATGTTGTCGTCGCCTTCACCACCAGCACCTCGGCTGACAGCGCGGTTGACAGTGTCACGTGTCATGTTGTTAGACAGTGCTTTATCAATTGCTGCTCGCAAACGTGGGTTGTTTTCTGGCTCACCGCCCCCCTCTTTTGCCGCAACAACGATTTCACGGATTAATTTAGTAAAGATTTTGCCGCGCTTCGCATCTTGCGCTGCTTTACGGTGACGAATATTCGCCCATTTACTATGACCAGCCATAATTCACCTTTTAATGTATTTTGACGCTTAATAGCAGACATGTTCTAAAAAGCGTTGCTTGGGAAATTGCTTTGGAAGTTTCTTGGGTTTATTTAAACAAAAACTCCCGCAGTTGCGGGAGTTTTCTTCAAATGTTGTGCGCTTATTCTGCGTCTTTTTCTTTCGCTGCAGTCACTGCGATTGCTAGCTCTTCTAGCGCTGCTGGGTTCGCAATACTTGGTGCGTCTGTTAGTAGACACGCCGCTGCTGTTGTTTTAGGGAACGCGATAACATCACGGATGTTCTCTGTGCCACATAGCAGCATTACTAGACGGTCTAGACCAAATGCAAGACCAGCATGTGGAGGCGTACCGAATTTCAGCGCATCAAGCAGGAAGCCGAACTTAAGCTGTTGCTCTTCAGGTGTGATGCCTAGAATATCAAATACGGCTTCTTGCATATCTGCGTTGTGGATACGAACAGAGCCGCCGCCCACTTCGTAGCCATTTAGAACCATATCGTAAGCGTTAGAATTTGCCGCAGCAGGGTTTGCTTTTAGCTCTTCTGCAGTCACACCTAGAGGCGATGTGAATGGGTGGTGCATCGCGTGTAGGTTGCCTTCGTCATCTTCTTCGAACATTGGGAAGTCAACAACCCATAGTGGAGCCCATGCAGACTCATCCGTTAGCTCTAGGTCTTTACCTAGTTTCAAACGTAGCGCACCCATTGCTTCTGCAACGATACCCGCTTTATCAGCGCCAAATAAGATAATGTCACCAGATTCCGCTTGAGTACGATCTAGAATGCCGTTGATCACGTCTTCATTTAGGAACTTAGCGACTGGAGATTGGATACCTTCCATGCCCGCTGCACGGTCATTAACCTTCATCCAAGCTAGACCTTTCGCACCGTAGATGCCAACGAATTCACCGTAGCCATCAATTTGCTTACGAGTCAGAGAAGCGCCACCTGGAACGCGAATAACGGCAACGCGGCCTTTTTCGTCGTTTGCTGGACCTGAGAATACTTTGAACTCAACGTCTTTCACTAGGTCAGCAACGTCTACTAGTTCCAGTGGGTTACGTAGGTCTGGCTTGTCCGAACCGAAACGACGAATCGCTTCGCTGAACGGCATTACTGGGAATTCACCTAGGTCAACGTTTAGTAGCTCTTGCCACATTTCACGAACCATTTTCTCAGTCGTTGCACGAACTTGGTCAGCCGTCATGAATGACGTTTCGATATCGATCTGAGTGAATTCTGGTTGACGGTCAGCACGCAAGTCTTCATCACGGAAACACTTAACGATTTGGTAGTAACGGTCAAAACCAGACATCATTAGAAGCTGTTTGAATAGCTGTGGAGACTGAGGAAGCGCGTAGAAGCTGCCTTTGTGAACACGGCTAGGTACTAGGTAGTCACGAGCGCCTTCTGGTGTCGCTTTTGTTAGTACTGGTGTTTCGATGTCTAGGAAGCCGTTGTCATCTAGGAAACGACGAACAAAGCTAGACGCTTTAGCACGTAGCTTGATGCGGTCGCTCATTTCTGGACGACGTAGATCTAGGTAACGATACTTCAGGCGCTGCTCTTCAGAGTTCTTTTGGTTGAAGTCTAGAGGCAGAACATCAGAACGGTTGATGATTTCAAGACCTTTCGCAAGGATCTCGACTTCACCTGTTGCCATGTCTTTGTTTGCTTGGCTCTCTGGGCGAACGCGCACTTCACCCGTTAGTTTGATACAGAATTCATTACGAAGTGTGTTCGCCACTTCATACGCATCCGCCATATCTGGATCAACAACTACCTGAACGATACCTTCGCGATCTCGCATATCAATAAAAATAAGACCGCCTAAATCACGACGACGGTTAACCCAGCCGCAAAGTTCTACAGTTTGTCCTGCAAGGGACTTGTTCAGGTGACCACAGTAATGGGTACGCATAATGAAATTCCCAATCTCTCAAATGTTGTTAACTACGCTCTGTCAGCCTCATTGCTAAGCAGAGTAAAGATTCAGTTATACGCTGAATGTCCACGAAAATCGACTACTCAACATACAATTACGTGTGTTTTATCATTCACTGGTGCTTTTTAGTACAACAAATGTTCAAAAGCGCACCAAAGCGAAAAAATTGGGGAGGATTATAGCGTGAAATTACCTATTTCAGCAAAACTCTCGTAAAGTATTCACACGAGTAGCAAGCAGTAAAGAATAATGGATAACTTACCTCTTCGACTTGGATTGACAATGTGGTCACACAATCAATGGCAACAAAGTTTTTACGGCAGCGGGACAAAGCCCGCTGAACGTTTAGAAAGGTATGCGCAAGTGTTTCATACCGTGGAAGGCAACACGACATTTTATGCCACACCGACGCTCAATACAGTGCAAAACTGGAGAGCCGCAACCCACGATGATTTTCGCTTTACTTTCAAACTTCCTAAAGCCATCACTCATGAGCAAATGCTAAGAGGTTGCAGCGAACAACTGAGAGACTTCATGAAGGTCATGGAGCCTTTGCATGACCGTGTGGGCCAATGGACAATTCAATTACCAGCCGCATTTGGTCCTGAGCACCTTGATCGACTGAAAAAGTTCTGTGCGAGCTTTCCACCTAACTTCCCTCTCGGTGTTGAGGTTCGTCATATGGCATTTTTCTCCAAAGGCGAAGAAGAGCGAGCACTTAACCAATGGTTAGTAGAGAATAATATTGACCGTATTATTATGGATAGCCGCCCAGTCTTTGCCGCTAAGCCCGACAATGAGGCGATCATTGATGCGCAAATGAAAAAACCACGAGTCCCTGTCCACGCCATTGCTACCGCTTCACACCCTTTGATTCGCTTTATTGGTCATCCAGAAGAACAGCAAAATTACGAGTTTTTTAAACCATGGCTCAGCAAGTTGCCACAATGGATTGCCGAAGGTAAACAGCCATATGTCATGATCCATACCGCAGACAATATAATTGCTCCAGAGTTGGCCGCAAACCTATATAAAGACATACAAAAGCGTATCACGATCCCTGAGTTAGCACCTTTCCCTGCTGACGATGGCAACTCGCAGTTACAGATGTTCTAACGCAACACATGACAGAGGCGCGAAATTCCCATAAAATACGCGCCTTTTTTGGTGCCTGACATTTTCAGGCGGCTTGTATGCAGAGACTTAGTTATGAACCCTAAGAGCAATCCAGATACTATTTTTTCGGCTCCAATCGATAAAATTGGGGATTTCACGTTCGATGAACGCGTAGCGGAAGTATTTCCTGACATGATTCAACGATCGGTACCGGGTTACAGCAATATCATTTCTGCAATCGGTATGCTGGCAGAGCGTTTTGTAAAACCTCACTCAAACATCTATGACCTTGGCTGTTCTTTGGGTGCTGCAACATTGTCTATGCGTCGCCATATCAAACAAGAAGGTTGCCAAATCATCGCAGTGGACAACTCTCCTGCGATGGTTGAGCGTTGTAAACTTCACGTCAACGCTTACCGCAGTGACACTCCTGTGGATGTAGTAGAAGCAGACATTCGCAATATCGAAATTGAAAACGCATCCGTTGTGGTATTGAACTTCACACTGCAGTTCCTTTCTCCAGAAGACCGCTATGCTCTACTAGAGAAAATCTACGCGGGTCTGCGTCCGGGCGGTATTTTGATTCTGTCTGAAAAGTTCGTGTTTGAAGATGAAGTGTCGAACGAACTGTTAATTGACCTTCACCACGACTTTAAACGTGCGAATGGTTATAGCGAACTAGAAATCAGCCAAAAGCGCAGCGCGATAGAAAACGTAATGCGCCCAGATTCAAAGAAAGAACATAAAGAGCGTTTCGCTAAAATTGGCTTTTCTAGCTACGATGTTTGGTTCCAATGCTTTAACTTCGGCTCCATGTTCGCGATTAAATAGACCATGCATACCAAACCTGAACCATACCGATTTCGGCTTTTGTTAATAATTTATACCCATCAACTCAGCGATTAACTAACTATGTTTAACTTTGCAAATTTCTACCAATTGATTGCCCAAGACACTCGTCTTCAACCTTGGCTTAATGTGCTTCCACAACAGCTAACGGATTGGCAAAATGCAGAGCACGGTGACTTTGGTCGCTGGTTGAAAGCCCTGAACAAAATCCCAGCGGGTAGACCGGACAACATCGACATTGTTGATTCTGTCACGATTTCAAACAATGAGCCGATGCCTCAAGGGGAACTTAAAAAGCTAGAAAGCTTACTTCGTACATTCCATCCTTGGCGCAAAGGCCCATACCACGTACACGGCATCCATATTGATACTGAGTGGCGCAGTGATTGGAAATGGGACCGCGTGCTTCCACATATTTCTCCATTAAAGAATCGCAGCGTACTCGATGTAGGTTGTGGTAACGGCTACCACATGTGGCGCATGCTAGGCGAAGGTGCACGCTTAACTGTCGGTATCGATCCATCTCACCTGTTCCTGATTCAGTTCGAAGCAATTCGTAAACTAATGGGCGATGACCAACGTGCACACTTATTGCCATTGGGCATTGAACAACTACCTAAGTTAGAAGCGTTCGATACGGTATTCAGCATGGGCGTGCTTTACCATCGCCGCTCGCCTCTCGATCATTTAGTGCAACTAAAAGATCAATTAGTATCTGGAGGTGAACTCGTATTGGAAACACTCGTGATTGAAGGTGATGAGAATGCAGTACTGGTCCCGACTTCTCGTTACGCGCAAATGCGTAATGTCTATTTCTTCCCTTCAGCAAAAGCCCTAAAAGTGTGGCTAGAATTGGTCGGTTTTGAAGATGTTCGTATCGTTGATGAAAACATCACGTCCGTAGACGAACAACGTACCACAGATTGGATGACGCATAACTCTCTACCTGACTACTTAGATCCGAACGACCCAAGCAAGACTGTAGAAGGCTACCCTGCCCCTCGCCGCGCGGTTCTTGTCGCTCGCAAATCATAATTCGCTGAGATTCCTGACATTGTCTTAACTCATTTTACGAGTTAAGACATTACCCTCTTTCCTCGTAATGAGCGAGTTTGTTTTTTGAATCCATTTGTCACGTCAAAATATAAGCACGCTCTAAATAAGGATGCGCTTTTATGTCCTTGATTTTTGGCTTTTCATCACTATTCCTCAAACAATAAGTAATAGAGAAACATTCTTACTTGTGAGGCTTTATCGATATAAGCTAAACTCCTAAAAAATAAACAACTTAATCCAATCCCAAGGTTTTCAATGTTATTACGATTGACCCCGATTGTTGCCATCGCCTTACTATCTGGATGCTCACTAACCAAAGGCGAACAGTACCACCAAGAAACGTTAGCGGCGATTCAAAATTCAGAAGCGAATGTCAATAATCGCATTACCAACCTAGAGCTGCAGCTCAGCAACCAATCGGACTATATCGACAGCCTTGAAGAACAAGTCGATAAACTACAGGTTGAACTTCTTACATTTCGCGATGAAGCAATGGCAGAAGTAAAAAAACCGAAAGAGCCGATTATTGTCCAATCTCCCGCTCCTGTGGAACCAACCCCAACTCACGATATTGTCCTTGGCTCTATCGAAAAGGTCACTGTAGAGTCGATTAAGCAAACTTTTGATGCACGTATCGACACTGGTGCCGCGACGTCGTCTTTAAATGCCGTTGATATTGAAGAGTTCGAAAGAAATGGCAAAAAATGGGTCCGATTCCACTTAGCAGACACCAGTAAATCCGAAGAAGAGAAAAGTACTTGGATCGAAGCTCCTGTCATTCGCTACGTCAAAATCCGCCAGGTTACCAGTGAAGAGTTAGAACGCCGCGCTGTGGTAGAACTTTGGGTGCGCGTTGGAAAAATTCATGAAAAAGCGCAATTTACGTTGGCAGATCGCTCACATATGAACCATCCTATTTTACTGGGTAGAGAATTTATGCGCGACATAGCACTTGTCGATGTAAGTCGTACCTATATCCAAACGGACGAAGATAAAAAATAATAAGGTAGATTATGACGTCAAAAATACCGTTTTACCTTTCTATCATCTTATTGGTGATTGCGGGCATTGCTCTGAGTGTTTTCAGACATGAAAACTACGGCGTGCCTTGGACGCCAGGCGAAACTCGCCAGGTGTGGGATGTAGAAGCTCGTATTGAGTTCAATGCTAACGGCAACGAAGTAAAAGCGTCACTTGCAGCACCGCATACGCAAAGTGGTTACACACTTATTGGTGAATCTGCTTCCTCATCAGGTTATGGCGTTTCCTACATCAATGACGATTCAGGCCGTCGTGCAGAATGGTCAATTCGCCAAGCTCAAGGGCCACAAACCATATACTACAAAGCCCAGTTCTTAGTAGACCCTCAGGCTAAAGTCACTCCTTTACCGCCAACGGAAGACATTACGCCACCAACGCTTTCAGCACCACAAGCAGCAGCGGCAAATGCCCTTATCGAACGTGCGATGAGTCGCTCAGCCGATAATGTGACGTTTACTCGTGAGCTTATCAAAGCGCTTAATGACCCTGATAGCCAAAACTCGTCGCTACTACTGAACGATTTCAGCCGTACTGATGCACTGCATAACATTTTGCTTACCGCAGGTATACAGAGCAAAACCGTCGGTGTTATCGAACTAGAAGATGGTCGTCGACGCCAAACAATTCAACCAATGGTTCAGGTTTGGTCAGGTAAAGATTGGGTACTGTTTTCGCCAAAATCCGAACAAAAAGCAGTGAAACCCAACTTGTTAGTGTGGGACGAATCAAACGTATCCTTACTTGACCTTGTTGGTGGTAAAAATAGCCAAGTGCATTTCTCGATGATTAAGCAAGAAATGACACCACAACAAGCTACAAACAACAAAATAGAAGCAGATGGATTACTGAATATTTCAATTCATAGCCTACCTTTGGAAGAGCAAGCGATGTTCAAAACCATCATGCTCATCCCTATTGGTGCTCTGATCGTTGTGTTCTTGCGTGTGATTATCGGCCTGAAAACATCCGGTACCTTCATGCCTGTGTTGATTGCCGTTGCTTTTGTTCAAACTCAACTATTAACGGGTATTGTCGGTTTCTTGCTAATTGTAGGTACAGGCTTGATTATTCGAAGCTATTTGTCTAGGTTGAACTTATTGCTGGTAGCAAGGATATCTGCGGTCATTATTACCGTTATTATGATCATCTCGGTGTTCACCGTTGTTGCGTTTAAAATGGGCTTAACAGAAGGCCTAACAATTACCTTCTTCCCTATGATCATCTTGTCTTGGACGATTGAACGTATGTCAATCCTATGGGAAGAAGAAGGTGCGAAGGAAGTTGCTCTGCAAGGTGGTGGTTCATTGCTGACAGCGGTATTAGTTTACCTTGCAATGACGAACTCATACATTCAACACTTAACCTTTAACTTCATTGGTCTACAGTTGATTGTTCTGGCCGGTATTCTATTACTAGGTACTTACACAGGTTACCGCCTCACTGAGCTACGACGCTTCAAACCACTAGCGGAGGACTAAACGATGTTCGAAAGTTTTACTTCGCCGTCTAAGCTTCGCCATAAAGGCATTATGGGGATGAACAAGCGTAACCACAGCTATATTGGCCGTTACAATGATCGTTCTAAATACCCACTTGTCGATGACAAGCTAAAGACCAAAATTATTGCACAGGCAGCAGGAGCAACAGTTCCTGCCCTGATCGGTGTCATTCATAACCAAGCTGAAGTTAAGACTATCCACAAAATGGTTGAGAACTGGCCTGGTTTTGTAATCAAACCTGCACAAGGTAGTGGCGGTAAAGGCATTCTGGTTGTTACGTCTCACAAAAACGGGGTATATACCAAACCCTCCGGCTCTACAATTGGTAGGGATGAGGTCGAGCGTCACATTAGTAATGCGCTTGCTGGCCTTTTCTCTCTTGGTGGTAAAAATGACGTTGCTGTGGTTGAAAACTTAATCAAGTTTGATGACTGTTTTGATGGCTTCAGTTATGAAGGCGTACCAGATGTTCGGATCATCGTATTTAAAGGTTATCCAGTTATGGCGATGATGCGCTGTTCTACAGCGGCTTCCGACGGCAAAGCAAACCTTCACCAAGGTGCGGTAGGAGTAGGCATTGACATCGCGACAGGTAAAGCCGTCAGAGCGGTGCAGTTCGATCATCCAGTTACTCATCACCCTGATACAGGTAAAGACCTTTCGACCCTTCAAGTACCGCATTGGGAGCGCTTGCTGGAGCTTGCGTCAAGTGCCTGGGAAATGACAGGTTTGGGATACATGGGTACGGATATGGTGCTGGATAAAGATGAAGGACCTATGGTTTTAGAGCTTAACGCTCGCCCTGGTCTGGCAATCCAAATCGCTAATGGTGCAGGCTTACTTCCTCGTTTGAAACACATAGAGAGCCTTGGCACACCTGCTGAGTATCCAAAACCGATTGAACGCGTCGCTTACGCGGCAGAGCAGTTCGGTGTGAAGCCGTTGTTCTAACCCTCCGACATAATGTTCGTTATTACTCGCCAGTAATTGTCATGATTACTGGCGTTTTTGATCCCGCATCCAAAAACCTTGCACTTACTCTCCTTATTAAACACATCCTTCTCATATATAAGTTGAATCAATGATCGAGCTAACAAAATCAACATAGATCGTTTCTTTTCTACTTTGCCTTTTGAGTATGATGAGAGCTCCCCTTACTCAACTTGAGAGGTTGGGAAATGCTAATAAAAGAAACAAATAATGATGAACCAGAGCTTGAAGAACAAGAGAGCTTAGACCAACACCTACAACGCTTGTCTGAGCTTTCTGTCCAAGCACTCGAAGAGCTTGCTGAAATGATCGAAGTCAGGGACGATATTCCAGAGGAATAAACGTCGCTTCCTCGTGAAGTTCCGCTAATAAGCCGAGACTGCCGTCCTACAGTCTCGGCTTGTCTTATGTTGTTCGAAGCCTACCTCGTAAATAGATACAAAAACGCCCGCGTTCATTGCGGGCGTTTTATTAGATTCGGGGTTTACGATTCAAACTCTTCAATCATCTCTTGCGCTTCAGTCTTAGGCTTATCCGTTTGACCAAAACCACGCAGACCAACTACGTGTACGTGCTCGTGGTCTTTAAACACCTTACGCACCAGTTTGTAGGTCGTACCTTTCTCTGGGCTGATGTTTTCAGGTGCCGCGATGAGAAGCTGCATATCCAGACGGTCACACAATTCGAACAATGTCGCGATCGATTTCGCATCCAGACGCGCGGCTTCATCCAAGAAGAGCAGACGACAAGGCACAATGTCTTTGCTGCGTAGACGACGAGACTCTTCTTCCCAGCTTTGTACTACCATCAATAGGATTGACTGACCAGTACCGATCGCTTCACCTGTTGATAGCGCGCCAGACTCAGCCTGTAGCCAACCATCTGTACCACGGTTCACTTCTACACTTAGCTCTAGGTAGTTACGGTAATCCAGTAGCTCTTCACCCAGAACCTGAGGAGAACGTTGACCCATATCAATATGTGGGTTCACACGTTGGAACAGCTTCGCCATTGCTTCGGAGAAAGTAAAGCGAGTCGATTCAAACAGGTCTTTGTGCTGCTCTTGCTGTGTCGCTAGACCGTTCAGTAGCACTTCGTGACTTTCGCGGATCTTCACGTTTAGACGTACGCCCTTCACCTGACCAAACGAGATGTTCGACAGGCCTTGGTTCAGCATACGAATACGGTTTTGCTCACGCTGAATCGTCTTCTTGATGATGCTCGCTACTGACTCAGAGCTGATCGCTAAGCGATTTTCACGTTGCGTTAGCTCTTCCGTTAGACGCGCCAGCTCTACTTCCATCTCTTCGATCGCTTCTACAGGATCATCAGTACGGATGATATCCTGACGAATACGCTCACGAAGATGTTGGTAAACCGCAATGTAGAACAGAACTTTACGCTCTGGGCGAGCGTTGTCTTCTGATAGACGCAGCGCATCACGCAGGTCGTCATTGTTCGCAACCGCTAGACGCAGCGCACCCAGTGATTTATCCGACATCGAACGCAGTTCATCCGCTGACATGTAAGCCAGTTCACGCTTGTGTAGACGACGCTCAACATCGTTCTCACGCGCCAAACGAAGTACTGAACACCAGCCAGCTTTCGCAGCAACCACGAACGTACGCAGCTCAACGTATTCTTTCTGAACTTTCTTCAGACGTTTTGCCAAGCCTTTCATCTCTAGTTCAGTAGAGGTGATCGTGCGCTCGTATTCGCTCTTACGGCTGCGAGACGTGTGTAGACGCTCGTGCAATTCGTCACGACGACGCATTGCACGTTCTTCCGCACCTTCGTCTGCATTAACACCAAACTCTTGAAGTTCTTGTTTGAACTCTTGAATCGTTTCCAGTTTCGCTTGGTGTGAACTCTTCAATGATGCCAATACTTGGTTGTATTGGTTCATTTGACCTTGCGATTGCTTCAACTCTTCACGAGAGCGAGTACGCATTTGTTCAGCTTGAACCAGTTTAGCTTTTAGCTGTTCACTCAGTTCGCTGCTCTTGTTCAGTAGGTCTACTGAATCAGAGTAAGCGAAGTAGTGGCGGCGTTCAACGAGATCCGAGAGTGCAAAGATTTGCTTCTTAAGATCTTGTAGCCGCTCGTCTGCCGCTTTGTATTCTGCTTCTAGTGCATCGAATTGCTCTGGGTCAGCATCAAGCGCAGACGCAATATTCTCTAATTGCGCGACGGCTTTTGCATGGTTGCTTAAGAAGTTCTTCGCCTCTGCAAGCTGAGCGATTTTCTCTTCTAGCTCATCAAAACGCGCTTGCAATGACTCATCTTCAACAAGCACCATGTGTGACGCTAGCTTGTCCAGAGAAGACAACGCTTGCTTGCTGGTTTGAAGCTGAGAACGTTGTTGTTGCTCTTTCGCATCCAGATCCGCCAGCACGCGAGCAATTTGGTTACGCTTATCACGAATAGTTGCCAGTGCTTGTTCTGGATCGGCGTCAAAAGCAACCTGAATGTGGTTAGACACAAATAAGTTAAACGCTTGGTACAAGCGCTGCATTTTCTGAGAATCAAACGCCGCTTTTGCGTGTTTCTCTACCACTTCTTCTCGTTCGTTACGCAGCAACTCTAGACGCTGCTCACGTGCCGCACGGCCAAACAATGGGATCTCAGGCAAGCGAGAGTAACGCATTTGGCGATCGTTCATACGAACGCAAACCGCGCCCTCTAACTCTTCTGCATCGAACGAGCTGTCATCAAAGGCATCGATGTCACCTTCAATGATGTACAAGTCTTCTGGACAGTCGTCTAGCTCTACCAGTTTCTCTTCGATGCCTGACAAGTCAGAAACAACGATAGCGTGACGAGCCGGACCGTACATCGCACTGAAGTAAGGCGCGTCATCAATCGTGATGTCATCGTAGATCTCAGACAGCAATACACCGCCCAGCGTATCTGCCAAACCTTTCAGGCGAGGGTCATTTGAACCACCAGGAGAAGCAAGACGCTCAATCTCAGAGTCTAGCTGGCTACGGCGCTCAGCAAGCTTATCTTTAGCTAAAGACAACTCCCTTTCTTGTTCAAGGACAACTTGCATGTGGTTCATTACCGCATGGCGATCATCAAGCTCTTCACCGCTCTGCTCTCTCAGTTTCTCTAGCGCATCGTTCGCCGCAATCCAAGCTGGTGCTATTGCTTCAAGCTTACTGATTTCTGCCACCGCGTTTTGCTCTAGACGGCGCTGTTCACCACGCTGATCACGAACTTCTTCTTGAGCTATCTCTAGTGATTCGATTTGCGTCGCATGACGTTCACGTTCTTGTTCAAACGTAACCTCATCGGTTAGTTCAACGTGATATTGCTTTTTGTATTCAGCAACCAGTTCACATGCTTGACGCTGCTGGTTAAGGCTGCGTTCGAGATCACGGTGTTGTGCTCGCCATTGTTGTTCGTTTTGTGCAATTTGTTGTGACTCACGCGCTTTCGCAATTGCAGTTTTCGCATGCTCAGACGCGTCTTTGCGCTCAACTTGACCAACGATGCTTTGTACCAGTTTAAGCGCGGTTTCAAACTGCTCTGCCGCTGCAGAAGACATGTCCAGTTTGTGCTTAACCGATAGCAACGCATTGGTGCTTTCTGATTCTTTGCTCTTAAGCTCAGAGACAAGCGCTTGAGCCGATTCCGCCGTTAGGCTGTCATCGCCAAGTAGCTGCTTCGCTTTCTCCAGCGCTTGAACTGCTTGTTGATATTGAAGGGCGCGAGTTTGCTGAACGTCAAGAGCTTGCTGGTAATCAGCAAGTTGCGTCTTAAGGCTATCCACCTCTTCTTCTGCAACGGTAGCTTGCTCTTCAGCCATCATCACGCGTTCTTGCGCTTCTTCGACTACCATCATTTGTTCTTCAAGACGCTCGCTCAGCTCTTCAAGATCTTCTTGGTAGCGTTCGATCTTCTCTTGCTGACGCAGCGCGTTTTGCACCAGTTGCAAGTGATCAGAAGCCGCTTGGTAGTCTTGCTCTAAAGAAGATTCTGACTCGATCAGCAGTTCCAGCTCTTCTTGAACGCGGTTAAGCAGATTGTTTTGCTCAATCAAGGTCTCGCGAGAACCAAATAACTCTGAACGCAAAGACAATGTCTGTTCTAGTTTTTTACGACGCTCGTTAGCATGGCGCATATAGTCCGCTGCCACGTAGTTGGTCGACTCTGTAATCAAATGTTTGAACAAGTCACGGTCTGCTTGCGTGGTTTTGATCGCTTCTAGCGTCATGCGGTTTTCACGCAGCGCCGATTCCATATCTTGGAACGCTTTCTTCACGCCGCCGTTTTGTGGCAGAAGGTAGTCACGTAGCGAACGGGTAATCGCACTTGAGATACCACCGTAAAGCGATGCTTCGATCAGGCGGTAGAATTTAGAACGGTCACCAGAGTTACGCAGTTTCTTCGGAATCACACCGAATTCGAACATCTGCGAGTGGTAATCCACGATAGAAGAGAACGCTTTGAATTGAACGCCTTCAAATTCTGCGATTGATTCTTTTACTTCATTGATTTGACGTACACGAGCTTGAGTCGCAGATACGCTTTCAACCAAGATATCCGTTGGTTTCACATGGCTTGGAAGACCTTGGATCACAAACGGTTTGATGTCTACTTTCTTATCACGACCCGCAACTTGCTGTAGTTTTACTGCAAACAATAGGCGTTGGTTACGTGAGTTCACCACGTCTAGCGCCGCATAACATGCGCCCGGCTGTAGCTTACCGTACAAACCTTTGTCGCGAGACGATTGGCTGCTGCCCGCTTCTGTCGTGTTACGGAAGTGCAGCAGCGTTTGGTCAGGAATCAATGCGGTGATGAACGCCGCCATTGTGGTTGATTTACCTGCACCGTTACCACCTGATAGCGTGGTGACCAGACCATCGATGTCAAACGTACGGGCAAAGAAGCCGTTCCAGTTGACCATGGTCAGCGATTGGTATTTACCGCGTTCAATCATGCTCATGCTTCACCCTCTTCTGTTGTTTCTTCTTGGGCTTGGTCGTCTTGATCTTCTTCAGACAATAAGCTGCCTTGGCTTGGCTCTTTGGTGTGCACTACTGCTTCACCATCACGGATTAGACGCAGCTGCGCTTCACGCATGTCATCGCCAATACGTACATCGGCACCAAAGCGGAATACCGCTTCACTGATGCTGAATTTACCGGTTTCACCGATGTTGATGATCATGCCTAGGCGACGCAAACGACGAAGTGACGTACGTACTTTTTCAAACAGCTTTTCTTTATCAAGGTCAGAACCAGTCGCACGGTTCGTCACTAGCTTCATCAGCTTGTTTTCGTCTGCTAGAGCAAGCAGTTCGTCGTACAGCTCTTGGTTAGTAAAGATGCCTTCGTGCGCAAGACGCTCTGGGCTTAGGTAAAGGAAACACAGTACCTTCCCCACCAGCATATCCAGTTCAGAAAGAACACTACGGCCAATCAGAGACGTTGAACGAGGACGAAGGTAGAAGAAACCTTCTGGCGCTTTCACCAATTCGGTGTTGTAGCGTTGGTAGAAAGAAGAAAGCTCAAGTTCGAAATCCGACAACAACGCGTGGTTGTCTAGATCTTCACTTGAGATATGACGCCCTGCTCGAAGCATGCTGTCTAGCGCTGGGAACAGAGGGTTAGAAATTGCTTTTGCCAGATTCTCTGACATGTATTCATTAGTATCGGTCGATGACATTCGCTTGTACCTTTGCCCCAAATTCGTTGATTGCTTTCCAGTCTGGTTGAATCGCTTGGTAATCCGATTCTGAATACCCTAGACGTACAGCTTGATCGACGATAATGCGAGCTAAATCAAAATGATGAGTGTAAGGGTGCTGTGCAAGGTAATCTCGCAGTACCACACTCAAATCGATTGGTGTGCCTTGATCTTTATGCGCTTTTAGCATGTCACCAATTCGTTCAGACAACTCATCATTGACTTGTTGAAACTCTTCGTATTCTACTTCCATCGGAACTTGACCCGTGACCTCGTCATCACGCAGTACTAGGGCCTCATCACGAAGGTCGGAAAGCCTCTCCGCATCTGCATAAGTCAGATACCAAGGCGCATCGAAGTAATCTTTGACAGATTGACGCAGACGCGAGCTAAACGCACGATTCTTATCCATATCGATTGCAGTACGGATAAACTTGTGCACGTGTCGGTCGTAACCAATCCAAAGGTCGATAGCTTGCTGGCCCCAGCTTGTGATTCGGTCCAGCTTCATTTGCAGACCAAACAAGGCTTCTTCGATAAACTCCAGCTCAGGGTCACCGTAAACAATTTCTTGAATATCGAGGATCTGAGTTTGCAGTTCATCACTGGCGGCTTGCAGCGTATCTTGAAGTTCACGCAACGTGCTTGATGTTTCTGACAGAAGTGCTTCACAGTTGTTGATCGCTTCACGCCAGTCTTTGTTAAGCAGGTCAGCAATCTGTTGTTTCACTGACTGTTGCTGCTCATCCATAACACGTTGGTTGAGGTCAATTTGATCGAAAATTTCGCCTACAGAATATTTTAAAACACCGTATACGTTTTTCTTCCAGTGACCCGGTGTACCACCTTTTTGTGCTGCCTCAATCGCTTTCGCCATTTCATCCGCTACCATGGATAGCTGGATAGATAGACGCAGTTTTGAGAACTCACGATGACGCACGTAGTAGTCGGTTATTCCTATCGCTAATGGCGACAAGCGGTAAATGCTCGCTCCGTCAGTAATCTCACTGACAAAACGGCTCATAAGACGCTGCTTAACCATCTCGTTGATCGCATTGTTCGCACGAAAAGCGGAGGCTTCGCCGGTCTCATCAAATAGTCGAGTGACGATGGCAAATGCATCATGCAGTTCACCTTCACCCAGTTCTTCATCGAACCTTTCATTACTCAGTACGGCAATGGCTATCAAAAATGCCAATCGCTCTGTGGTCAGGTTCAACGAGAAATCGTGCTGCTTAACCCAGCCAACCAGCTCATCGATTGGTTGCTCTGCAGCATTGAGAGTCATCTCACTCATTGTTATTCCTGTTTATCGTTCTTTTTAGCCCACACATGAATGTAGCGGCCTAATGAGAGGTATGGCTCTTGTCGACAAAGTTGTTTTTCTAGCGCCAACACATCTTCAAACTCGTAATCACCCATGTATTCCATATTGCCTATGTAATCACTAAATGAGCGAATACCAGATTTGCCACAAATATTAAAACCTGAATTTTCTATCCACTGGTAGACTTCTTCAGGTTTTAAGCCTTTTTGCGGCTGTAGTTTAAATCTTTTTCGGTGAGGCATGCCGTCTAATATATGAGGAATGTTGCCACAAACCACGTTTTTATAGACTAAACCGTGGTGGTTGTAGAACATGACTGATGCGATGCCTCCCGGTTTTACTTGTTCTAGAACTGTTTCAAGTGCGGCCTTAGGATCAACCAGCCACTCCATCACAGCGTGGAACATAACCAGATCGACCCGTCCATCCATATGTTCACCGATGGATTGGACAGGCGAATGAATCAGGCGATACTGCTCAAGCAAACCGTTTTTTTCAATATCCTGCTTAGCCAACTGCAGCATTTCCGAAGATAGATCACATAAAGCGATTCGATGTCCGAGCTTAGCAAGCTTTTGCGACATTTGTGCCAAACCACCACCAGCGTCTAACACTTCTAGGGGTTGCTGGTCAGCATCTAATTCACTTAGAATCTGTAGAAAATCTTCCCACACAATGATTTGGCGGATCTCCCCTTTATCGGAGCCGTAAATATTTTTTGCAAATTTGTGGGCGATATCGTCGAAATTGCGGTCTTCTGTCACTTCTGCTGAGTTATCATAACGGATTGTGCCGCTATTCTGGCACAAGGAAAGCAGGAATAAAGAGGGATACCCTCATTTTTATTATCAATTGATGTTTTTTCGGACTATTTATGTATGTTTGAGCTGAAAAAAGTAGTGTCAGCCATGCTTATGCCCCTTCCGGCATTGCTGCTGATAGGCTTGTTGGGTCTTGCTCTCATTAGTTTTACTACAAAACGTAAAACTGGCTGCTTCGTTGTTCTATTCTCTTTTGTTGGCATTTTTCTTGTTGCCTTCCAACCTGTTTCAACCAAGCTTCTTATGCCGTTAGAGCGAGAGCATAAAGCCTTTTTGCCAGTTTCTGGCACCATCGACTACGTGATGGTTTTGGGGAATGGTCATGTTATCGATGACGAAATTCCACCCACCTCGCAGTTAAGCCGTGCAGCATTAATGCGCTTAACTGAGGGCATTCGTATTTTAAGAATGTATCCAGGCGCGAAATTAATCTTATCCGGCTATGCTGGCGGATCTGAAATTAGCCACGCGCGAATGATGGCGAACGTTGCCCTAGCCTTAGGTGTAGCAAAATCCGATATCATTTTATTAGAGGATGCAAAGGATACGTGGGAAGAGGCACGTCAAGCTGCTGCATTCGTTCAGCAAAAGGAGATTGTGTTAGTCACTTCTGCGAGTCACATGAGCCGTGCATTGTATGAGTTCAACGCAGCAGGCATTAAACCAATCCCAGCCCCGACCAACTTCTTAGCTATTAGCGAAATCAGTCAACCTTGGGATAAATACTCACCTAAAGCGCGTTACTTAGAACAAACAGAGCTTTATTGGCATGAGTACTTGGGCAGTATTTGGCAAAGGTTGCGTGATACTGTCGGGCAAACACCAATGGTTGAAGCAAACTAGTATTATCTTGAAGCCACAAAAAAGGAGAGCCGAAGCTCTCCTTTTTCTTTTTACGATTGAGTTATGCTCAAACTAGTCACCAGCAAACATATAGCCTTCGCCGTGTACCGTTACAAAAATCTGTGGGTTCTTAGGATCGAACTCCATTTTTGCGCGCATACGTCGAATAAGAACATCAATGGTGCGGTCATTCGGCGCATCCACTCGATGGCTGATCATGTTCAAAATACGCTCACGACTTAACACCTGGTTAGGGTAAGACGATAATGCCACCAAAAGTTCATACTCTGCTTTAGTTAGTTTTACTGGCTCACCGTTGCGGCTAAGTGCGCGACGTTGAATGTCGAATGTCCACTCCCCAAAGCGCACAATGTGCTCTTCACTGGTTTCATTCGCTTTCGAGCTGCCACTGCGCGCTGCTGAAATACGCCACAGCAAGTTTTTAACGCGAACTAACAGCTCTCTCAATTCAAAAGGTTTTGTCACATAATCGTCAGCACCCATTTCTAGGCCTACGATTTTATCAATGCTATCCGTGCGTCCTGTTACTAATATGATACCAATATCCGATTGGCTACGTAACTCACGAGTAAGCATCAGGCCGTCTTCACCAGGCAGGTTAATATCCAGCATGATCAGGTCTACATCGCCCGCTTGCAAAACTTCACGCATTTCTGCGCCACTCTCTGCTTCGCTGACTTGGTAGCCCTCATTTTGGAAATATCCCGCAAGCTTACTACGAGTTACAACATCATCTTCTACGACTAATACGTGATAGCTCATTTACACCACTTTTCTGTCTTCTTATTATCCAAGACGTATTCTATTCATAACTAGTAACATTTCTAGTCATAGATACATTAAAACGCAAGATTTAGCGTTTTTATTGATTCAAAACAAGCTTGCCCATTGCTATTAATAAACGGTCATTTTTGACCATAAAACATAACAATTATAGTTACTGCTATTCATTTTAATTGATTACACTTAGGGGATATCCCTAATTGACTTTGTGATGCATGACTTGAAGCATCATTCAGGAGCCCAAAATGCAAGAAGTGAAAGCTTTTAATGAAAAACGCGCTGAAATTTACTGGTGGTTTTCGAGCTTGTTCGCAAAAGAACTAACAGAGAAAGAATTGGAAGCCTATCACAGTGTTGAAATTCGCAGTTTTCTCGCAGGTTTAGGTGAAAATGAGTCGCTGAAACCAGCTGTTGATAGCCTAGTTGATGCATTGAATCGGTTACAAGATCGTGAAGATGCACAACTAGAGCTTGCAGCTGACTTTTGTGAACTGTTTTTGAAGACAGAAAAATACGGCGCTCTTCCTTACGCATCCATGTACATTGGTGAATCAGGTTTACTGAATGACAAGCCAGCTGAGGAAATGGAAAAGTTGATGGCTGAATTTGGCGTTCAAGTAGACGAAAAACTAAAGGAACCTGCGGATCACTTAGCCGTTGAGCTCGACTTTCTCGGGAACATGATTATCCGCTCAAACGAGCTTGAACAAGAAAAACACATGGAAGAAGCCTTCGTTAAACAAAACGACTTTATCCAGCAACAATTGATGTCTTGGTTACCTCAGTTTTCAGACAAATGTAAAAAATTCGACGAATTTGGATTTTACTCGAGTGTCGCGAAACTATTAGTTGCATTTTGTAAACTAGACAGCGCCTACCTTCTTGGTGAATAATTGCCGCCTATTTTTAGGGAGCCTGCCTATCGGGCTTCCTGTATGCCTGAAAGTGACCAATTGTAAGTAACTTGGGTATAATATTCGTTTGCCTTAACTTAGCGCAAAGACGCTTGGTTATTTAGCAGTCAAAATGTGACTTCAAATACACAAATCTCTTGCTGAAAACATTGCTAGTCAGTCCACATAGGGCTAAAATGTGAGCGCAAACGATTAAATATGATTTATATGTAAACCGCTGAAATATAGCGGTTTTTGTGTTTTCTTAACAGGTTGATGGCAATTTCTCATCAGATAGAAAAAAGATAAAATTCATCGACCGATGCTGCTACGCACCCTTTTGTCGCACTTGGATCAACCGCTGCCGAGACACTTAGCGCCAATTTTAGATTGCTAGGTGTGAAACCATTAGAGCATCAGGTACATCCAATACGACATATTTCAGTAGCTCGATACAGGACACCATTTATGGCCACGATAAAAGACGTTGCTCGCTTAGCCGGCGTTTCCACTACGACAGTTTCGCACGTTATCAATAAAACGCGTTTCGTTGCAGAAGCAACGCAAGAAAAAGTAATGAAAGCCGTTGACGAGCTGAATTACGCGCCAAGTGCCGTTGCACGCAGCCTAAAATGCAACTCAACTCGTACGATTGGCATGTTAGTAACTCAATCAACTAACCTATTTTTCTCAGAAGTGATTGATGGCGTTGAGAGCTACTGTTACCGCCAAGGCTATACTCTGATTTTATGTAACACAGGCGGGATTTACGAAAAACAACGCGATTACATTCGTATGCTGGCTGAAAAGCGCGTTGATGGCATCCTAGTGATGTGTTCTGACTTAACCGAAGAACTAAAAGAGATGCTTGACCGTCATGCGGACATTCCTAAAGTGGTCATGGATTGGGGCCCAGAGAGCTCACAAGCAGACAAGATCATGGATAACTCAGAAGAAGGTGGCTACATTGCAACCAAACATCTGATTGACAATGGTCATACGGATATCGCTTGTCTAAGCGGTCATTTTGAAAAGCTTGCTTGCCAAGAGCGCATTGCAGGTTTCCGTCGCGCAATGAGCGAAGCGAACCTAGCTGTAAATGAAGACTGGATCCTTGAAGGTAACTTTGAATGTGATACGGCCGTATTAGTTGCAGATAAAATTACCGCAATGGACAAGCGCCCGACGGCGGTATTCTGTTTTAACGACACAATGGCTCTAGGCGTAATGAGCCGCTTGCAACAAAACGGGATCAAAATTCCTGAAGATATTTCAGTGATCGGCTACGACAACATCGAGCTTGCAGAATACTTCTCTCCACCGCTAACGACTATCCACCAGCCTAAACGTCGTGTTGGTAAAAATGCATTCGAAATTCTACTTGAGCGTATCAAAGATAAAGAACACGAAAAACGAATTTTCGAAATGCAACCTGAGCTTGTAATTCGAAATACTGTGAAAAAAATGAACTAAATTTCACTGTATTTAACCGTGTTAAATAAGCGCTCTACAGGGGCGCTTATTTTTTTGGAAAAATTAAGCAATCTCTAATACTTCACCCCGCTCTAATAACAATTGACTAACGTTAACTCCCTGTTTTATATAAATGTAATATATATTAAGAACTCCTTTTCAAAGGCCAATTTGCACCTTTCCATATGCAAAATAGAGCATTCAATCTATCATTTTTATTGAACTAAAATCACACTTTTAACGCTAAACCGTGATGTTAATTCAATATAAGAAGTATGCTCATTGTGTCACGCACAGGGCAAACCATTCGAAAGAGTGGGACGCAAAGCCTCCGGCCTGAACCATATTACGATATGGAAGGTAGCGGGGTTACCGATGGCAAGTGTGTAAGCAATGACTTTACTCTGTAATGACATTGTTTTTACGCATGTTTGCTACTCTCTCGGACCTGACTTTTGGTGGCGTAATATTAATTACACCGAGATAACAAAACATGGATAAACCGATACTCAAAGACTCTATGAAGCTATTTGAGGCACTTGGTAATATCAAGTCGCGCTCAATGTTTGGTGGCTTCGGACTATTCGCTGATGAAACAATGTTTGCACTAGTGGTAAACAATCAGCTTCATATCAGAGCAGACCAAAAAACTTCATCTGACTTCGAGCAACAAGGGCTAAAGCCTTACGTTTATAAAAAACGTGGCTTCCCAGTCGTTACAAAGTACTACGCTATTTCCAGCGATTTATGGGAATCAAGCGAACGCTTAATCGAAGTAGCGAATCAATCATTGAAAAAGGCAAAGCTTGAGAAAGAACAGCAAGCAAGTACAAAGCCTAACCGTTTGAAAGATTTGCCTAACTTACGACTGGCTACCGAGCGCATGCTAAAAAAAGCCGGCATCGAATCCGTAGAGAAGCTTGAAGAGGAAGGTGCGCTTAACGCCTATAAAGCGATAAGAGATACGCACTCTGCAACCGTCAACATTGAGTTGCTATGGGCACTAGAAGGTGCTATCAACGGCACTCATTGGAGTGTGGTACCTCAAGCTCGCCGAGATGAGTTGATGAACGGCCTCCAATAAAAGTCGGCCTAAAAACTATCTTGTAAAACCGCAGTCTAATCTGCGGTTTTTTTGTGAAATTTTTTCGGTTTTCCTACTGTCTTATTACATATATCCCAAATTGGAATCAAAATTATGAATAAGAAACTGATTTTAGGTCTCATCCTACTAGCGGCTATCGTCTTTTTAGGTATTAACTTTGGCCAGTATTTAACCTTAGAGAATGCAAAAGCCCAACAAGAAGCACTAACTACATACATCGATCAGAATTTTGTATTCTCGGCTGCGATTTACTTTTTTACCTACATTGCAATTACCGCTTTTTCTATCCCAGGAGCGGCAGTAGTCACCTTACTTGGTGCAGCCTTATTTGGTTTTTGGACAAGCTTGCTACTGGTTTCTTTCGCTAGCACTATGGGGGCAACACTGGCCTTCTTGAGCAGCCGATACTTATTGCGTGACTGGGTACAAAACAAATTCGGAAATAAACTCAACGCAATTAATCAAGGTGTCGAAAAAGACGGAGCTTTTTATCTATTTTCCTTGCGTCTAATCCCTGTATTCCCCTTCTTTCTAATCAACTTACTGATGGGCTTAACGCCGATGTCTGTAGGTAGATTTTATCTCACTAGCCAAATAGGTATGCTGCCAGGCACAGCTGTATATCTGAATGCAGGTACTCAATTAGCAACAATTGAAAGCCTATCGGGCATTGTTTCACCCGCAGTATTAGCGTCTTTTGCGCTATTGGGACTATTTCCAATCATCACTAAATGGGTTATGAATAAAGTAAGGCCGACACCAAGTCAGCAAAATTCGTAATTGGTGAAGTGGGTATTTTGATGAAAATATTTATCGCTAAAAACCCAGCAGAAGCACACATTGTATGTGAGCTGCTTAAAGTGGAACAAATTTACTGTGAAGTTCGTGGAGAAGGTATTTTCGGCTTAAAAGGAGAACTGCCGTTTGGTGATGATACCGATCCTTATGTGTGGCTTTTTGACACTGCACAAAAGATGAAAGCTGAAGAAATAGTAAAAGCATATCGAAAACAATCCGATAGGCATGAGTATCAAGATTGGCAATGCCCAAAATGTCATGAAATAAACGAAGGGCAATTTGGTGCATGTTGGCAATGTGGATATCAACTAGGAGAGTTATAGCGGCTCTCCTATTCAGTGGATGCACTCAGTTTTAAGCACATACAGCTTGCTGTTTAATAAACTCGATGGAGTGTTGATTGAAGTCTTCTGGACGCTCTACATTGCATACATGACCACAATTCGGGATTTCTCGTAGAATGCTGAGCTTATGTGCTGCAACCATTTCTTTGACAGGTTTAATAAACATGTAATCCCTGTCGCCCATTAAGTAGAGAGTCGGAATGGGTAACTCTCGATCTTTAAAATATTTCATTAACGGATTTACATCAGCAGCAAGAATAAACCAACGTTTAAATTCTTTTTGGCAAAGCTTCTTGGCTTCGCGAATAAAAAGGTGGCGAGATTCTCGTTGGCTTCTTTGAGGCATAACAATATAAGCGAACAGTTTGTAGAGCCACATGTACGGTAGGATATGCTTACAAAAATTACCTAATTTCACCAATATCTGAGAACGAGTGTTAAGCCTTGTGACAGCACCGCCGAGCACCATCGAACGTACGCGCTCTGATGACAATTCAGCAAGGTTTCGAACAATAATAGTACCAAGCGACATACCGACAAAATGAGCGGATTGGATCTTTAAATGGTCCAATACTTTCAAAATATCTTGGGTAACTTCCGTAAAGGTATAACGGCTAGCAATGAGCTCTTTAAGTAACTGATTTGACTTTCCATGACCTCTTAAATCGATCAGCAATAAGTTAAAGTGTTGCTTGTAAGCTTTAATTTGCTTGAACCAGATAGAAGAGCTACCACCAGCACCGTGCACAAATACAACCCACTCATGACTAGTAGGGTGCAAATAGGTTTTATGAAAAAGTAGCGGCTGGGTCATATTGAGTATCAAAAAGATCGTGCTATTGAGTAAAAAGCCATCCTACCACACTCCCCTTACTCAAGATAATAAAGGCACCTCATTCGGTGCCTTTCGTTACAATTTTAAGTCAAACTAACGCTGAGTGGTAAAGCTGCAAATAAGATTCTGCGGCCTTTTGCCAACAAAAGTCTTGTTGCATCGCGTGCAACTGTACTTTATTCACTTCAGGCTCGTTTTGAGCGTAGAGCAACAGTGCCCTTAGCATCGTTAACAACAATGCCTGCGGTGTCGGTTCGAAAAAAACAAACCCCGTTGCTTCAGATGGGTTTACATCATAATCGCTAACGCTGTCCTTTAAGCCACCAACACCGCGTACTATCGGTAATGTCCCATAAGCCATACTATAGATTTGGTTTAAGCCACATGGTTCAAACTCAGAAGGCATCAAGAAGAAATCAGAACCAGCTTCAACGATATGCGCAAGTTCATTGTCATACGCTTCTACAAAGGCAAATTTGCTAGAAAACTGCGCGGCAACCTCTCGTAACTGAGCGGCAAGAACAGGGTCTCCGGTCCCAACGACAACTAGCTGAACATCGTGCTTCAAAAAATCGGCCAAAGCAGGCAACAAGTAATGAACGCCTTTCTGCTGGGTCAACCGACAAACCATACCGAACATAGCTACATTTTTTTCGGGCAAATTTAGTCGTTGTTGTAATGCTTTTTTACAAGCTTTCTTCCCTTGCGACATACTTTGCTGGTCGGCGCAGTAATTAACCGGCAAGTAGGTATCAGTTTCCGGATTCCAAGCGCTGTAATCACAACCATTCAAGATGCCGACTAAGTCCTGCGCACGTTGCTGAAACTCCCAAGCCATGCCGTGACTGCCAAGCTCTGTTTTTAGTTCCTCTGCGTACGTAGGGCTAACCGCGTTTATCTTATCTGCATTCATTACACCAGCTTTAAGCATCGTAATATGCGTTGCACTCACCGCAGCATCGGGAACGTTTCTACAATGAAACTCTGGCAAACACTGCACGTCTTCATAACTAAATACGCCTTTAAAGACCGCATTGTGAATTGAAATGACGCTTTTAGTATGAGCAAAAAACGGATCATTGCCATACCTGTGCTTGAGCAAAAATGGAACAAGACCTGTGTGCCAATCGTTCGCGTGTATGATATTAGGTTGAAAGGCGAGCTTGGGTAACATATCGAGACATGCTGCACTAAAAAACGCAAAGCGCTCGCCGTTATCAGTATACGCTTGGTTGTTCTCCGCATACATTGATGGTCGATTGAAATACGGCGGACAATCAATCAGGTAAACAGGATTTTGACCTAACATGAGCCGCAAAACTCGATACTCCGTATGCGGCCATGATGTTAATTCTGTTTCTAATACAACTTCTGCGTCTGCGAGTTTATCAATACTGCTGTACGCAGGGATGGTAATTCTTACGTCTTGCTGTAGGTTTTGAAGGGCTTCCGGTAGTGCCTTGGCAACATCTGCCAAGCCACCACTTTTAATGAGGCCTTCAACCTCAGAAGCTACAAACAGAATAGATAAGTTGTTAGTAGCCAACTCGAGCTCCTTTCGGAATAACAACAATGCCCTCCTCAGACACGTGGAAGTGTTTTTTATCTTCTTGAAGATTCACACCAATCTGAGTACCAGGAGCAATATCGGCATCCTTGTCGACAATCACACGACGTAAAACACAGCCTTCGCCAATTTTTACGTCACCAAGAAGTATACATTCGCTGATATCGCAAGCAGAAGCAATATTACTGCGAAAACCAAGCACCGACTTTTCGATTCTTGAGCCTCTAACATAGCTGCCATTACACACTAAACTATCGATTATCTGCACACGACCATTATCAGAGTCGGTAAATGTCGCAGGTGGCAATGGTGGGTAGTAGGTGTGCAATGGCCATTTACGGTTGTACAGCGAAAATGGAGCATCTTTTTCTAGCAGATCCATATGCGCTTGCCAGTACGCATCAATAGTTCCGACATCACGCCAGTACACCTCTTCTTTTTCGCCACTGATTTTGTTGGTACTGAAGTCATACACGAACACATCACCTCTAGGGAACATCTTTGGAATGATGTCCTTTCCAAAATCATGTGATGAAGCTTCATTATCCGCATCTTCGACCAACTCTGAGAACAGTACCTGAGCTTCAAAAACATAGTTACCCATTGAAACTAAAGCGTAATCAGGGTCACCAGGAATCGACTTCGGATTTGCTGGTTTTTCTTCAAAGCCAATCATACGACCTTCACTATCCACTTCGATAACCCCAAATTGCGACGCCTCTTTTAGTGGCATGCGCAATGCAGATACCGTCAGAGAAGCCTGCTTTTCTGAGTGAAAGTTCAGCATTTGTTTGATATCCATCTTATAGATATGGTCAGAGCCAAAAATACAAACTTGCTCTGGTTCCTCTAATTCCATAAAACGCAGGTTTTGATAGATCGCGTCCGCCGTCCCTTCGTACCAACGTTTACCAGTACGCATTTGAGCGGGAATAGGATCGATAAAGCGGTCTGTAATGCCGTTGATGTTCCACCCCTTTTTTAAGTGATGGAATAAAGATTGAGATTTAAATTGGGTTAGGACGTAAATGCGCATCAGATCCGCATTAACAAAATTGTTTAGAGCAAAATCGATCAATCGATAACTACCACCAAACGGTACCGAAGGTTTACTGCGAGATTCCGTTAAAGGTCTCAAACGAGAGCCTTCACCGCCAGCAAGAATCATTCCCAAAACACCAGCCATTTGTTGTTCTCCATATCGTTATAGCTTGGATTTGGTACTCGCTTGAATGAGTCATACTCGGGGAGTCAAGCGAATACATTTAGCAACCGTCTCTGAGTTTCTGTGAACTCTTACAACACGGATAAAAAAGCTACGGCACTTCCAGTATGCAACGTCCACTCTTTCCTTATTTTTTGACGCAAACAATGCACACAGTTGCACTAATTTTTGTAATAAATTATCTAAGCGGGTTCTAAATTACAATTTTTAATACGCCATTCTGTGTACCATACAGCTCTTGCGTACTCAAGACGATATCTAGATCACACATGGAAAAGCAAACGATTACATTGTGAAAACAATTTACGAACGGATTCACTACACCGCCGATTTTTTAGCCCAATGTATAACAAATATGTGAATGCAAAATGAAAGTTACAACGAATATTTTTTACATAAAAAATACATCAGCGACTACGAAATATTGATGCTGGGATCTTCTCGCGTCAGCAAAACTCAGTCAAAGCAGCAAAGATCTATACGAACAACACAGTGGCCTTTACGCAAAAACAAAACGCAAAAAAGGCAGCGATATCGCTGCCTTTTTACATTACTTAGATCGTACGTTTTTATGCTTTCGCTTTTTTACGCTTATCAGTGACTTCCCACTTACCGTCAACAAAGAGCGCTGTCCAACCACTTGGTTTGCCATTCTCTTCCGAACGAACGTAGTTCTCTTTTGTTTTGCGACTAAAGCGTACAACAGCAGGACGACCATCAGGATCTTCTTGCGGCGCAGTTGCTAGGTATTTGAACTTCTCAGGTAAACGCTCTTCAAAACGTGCCAGTTCAGCAACCAAAGGAGCACGTGTCTCGCGCGATTTCGGGAAATTGCTTGCCGCCATAAATAGACCCGAAGCACCATCACGAAGTACGAAATACGCATCTGAGTTTTCACATGGCAACTCGGGGAAATGAACAGGATCTTCTTTCGGGGGCGCGACTTCGCCATTCTTCAAGATCTTACGAGTGTTCTTACACGTTTCGCTCGTACAATCCATGTATTTACCAAAGCGACCGTTCTTAAGCACCATATCAGAGCCACATTTGTCACATTCAACAACTGGACCATCGTAGCCTTTTACTTTGAACTCGCCGTATTCAACAAGGTAGCCTTCACAGTTCGGGTTATTACCACAAACATGCATCTTACGCTTGTCATCAATCAGGTATGCGTCCATCGCTGTTTCACAGATCGGACAACGCTTTTTAGCACGAAGAGCTGCGGTTTCAACGTCTTCTTCTAGAACGTTAATAATACCTTCTTCGTCACCCAAGTTGATGGTTGTCTTACAACGCTCTTTTGGTGGTAACGCGTAACCTGAACAGCCTAAGAACACACCTGTTGAAGCAGTACGGATGCCCATTGGACGGCTACACGTCGGACACTCGATATCCGTCATGACGATGTGGTTTAACTTCATACCGCCTTCTGACTCATCCAGCTCCGCTTTTTCAAGATCGCCAGTAAAATCAGCAAAGAAGTTGTCTAACACAGCTTTCCAGTTCACTTCACCTTCAGCGATTTGGTCCAATTTCTGTTCCATACGCGCAGTAAAGTCGTAGTTCATCAAATCGTTAAAGCTGTCATCAAGGCGGTCAGTAACAATTTCACCCATTTTTTCAGCGTAGAAACGGCGCTGATCAACTTTCACGTAGCCACGATCTTGAATCGTAGAAATGATCGATGCGTAAGTCGACGGACGACCAATGCCTCGTTTCTCCAGCTCTTTAACCAGTGCTGCTTCAGTGTAGCGCGCAGGTGGCTTTGTAAAGTGCTGTTTAGGGTCAAGTGACTCTAAGCTTAGCTTATCGCCAAGTTGTACCGCTGGAAGGATTGTATCCTCGTTTTTGCCCATTGGACGCTGTACACGAGTCCAGCCGTCAAATTTAAGGATACGGCCTTTCGCTTTAAGCGTGTATTCTGCCGCTTTTACGCTAATGGTTGTTGAATCGTATTCTGCTGGCGTCATTTGACACGCTACAAACTGATTCCAAATCAAAGCATAAAGTTTGTGCGCATCAGCATCGACACCTTGCAGGTCTTCCGCCTTAACACCCACATTTGAAGGGCGGATCGCTTCGTGCGCTTCCTGTGCTCCTTCTTTGCTACCGTACGTCAATGGTTTCGCTGGTAGGTACTTATCACCAAACTCAGAACCAATAAAGTCACGTACAGCGTCCACAGCCTCGGCACTTAGGTTAGTCGAGTCAGTACGCATATAAGTGATGTAACCGGCCTCATAGAGGCGCTGAGCTAGCATCATGGTCTTTTTCACGCCGTAGCCCAGACGTGTACTTGCTGCCTGTTGAAGCGTAGAGGTGATGTAAGGTGCTGAGGGCTTGCTCTTTGTAGGGCGGTCTTCACGCTTACATACTTCGTAACTTGCATTCTCAAGTACAGACATCGCTGCTTTGGTTTCTGCCTCATTAACTGGCTTAAACGCAGAACCGTCTTTCTGAGCAACAAGCAGTTTAAAGTCCGCTTTGTCTTTCGTTTTCGTATTCGCATGAATGTCCCAGAATTCTTCTGGTACAAACGCGTTAATCTCACGCTCGCGCTCAACTAACAGTTTCACCGCAACAGACTGCACGCGACCAGCAGATAAACCACGAGCCACTTTTTTCCAAAGTAAAGGTGAAACCATAAAACCAACGACACGGTCCATGAAGCGACGTGCTTGTTGGGCATTTACACCATCCATGTTCAGCTCGCCAGGTGTCTGGAAAGCTTGTTGGATCGCGTTTTTCGTAATTTCGTTAAAAACTACACGTTTGTATCGCTCTTCATCGCCACCGATGATCTCACGAAGGTGCCATGCGATTGCTTCTCCTTCGCGGTCCAAATCGGTTGCGAGATAAACGCAATCTGCGTCTTTGGCGAGTTTTTGTAGTTCGTTGACAACTTTTTCTTTGCCTGGAAGGATTTGGTAATTCGCTTCCCAGTCATGATATGGGTTAATCCCCATCTTTTTGATCAACGCTTTGCGGTCTTTCTCTTTTTTAACGCGCGCTTTCTCTTCCGGACTCATCCCTTTAGTTGAGATGGCTGCGGCTTTTTTCTCACCAGTGCTTTGACCGGCCGTAGGCAGATCACGCACATGACCAACACTAGACTTAACAATAAAGTCTTTACCAAGGTACTTATTTATCGTCTTTGCCTTGGCTGGTGACTCCACTATAACGAGTGATTTACCCATAACTGACTCTAACGTCCTTCATAATAATGCGGGTAGAAACCTTGTTTAAAGGCCACCCGCATAATGTTCTATTTCATTGCTTCTTTTTTTACTATTGTGCGAGATGAAAAGAAGATCAACTGCTTTTTTGAAATTCAGATCCGATTGGTTGACAATTCATCGTCTTTATACTTCAAAGAGACAGGGTTCTGAAAGGTATTGAGCGGCATATCTAAACAGGCAAACTTAGCATCCGCTAATCCAATGCAATAAATTTTGTTACCCATCACAAAATAGTTTGGTTCAATGCTCTGCCATCTTCCTCCGCATCATGCTTATACTCTAAAAATTGATCTGTTTAGTCTTACTGAACGATTGACTGAATTAATCATGCAAACCCATTTTAGTTGTAGGTATACTCAGCGTTCTTAACTGAATAGGATGGTAGAAAGAATATGTCTGATAGAACGTTTATCGAAGAGTTCGACCTTCTTTTGATCGCTAACCAAATCATCCAAGAGCACGATGATTACATCGAGGGGATGCGAGCAACAAGCGTAGAAGAAAAAGAAGGTGTTTTAGTTTTTAAAGGTGAATACTTCCTTGATGACAAAGGTTTACCAACTTCAAATACGACTGCAGTATTCAATATGTTCAAATACTTAGCGCATCACCTTTCTAAGGAATTTACGCTGGTTAAATAGTATTGGGAAACAAAAAAGCCAGAGTGTTATTCACTCTGGCTTTCCTGTTTTAGGTCAGAATATTTAGCAACTTAAAGCCTTAAGTTTGTCGAAGTAGTCAGGGAACGTTTTCGACGTACACTTTGGATCGTTAATCGTCACAGGCGTATCACTAAGTGCCACCAGCGAAAAACACATCGCCATACGATGATCATCGTAAGTATCAATCGCTGCATGCTTTAACTGAGAAACAGGTTTGACGATGATGTAGTCTTCCCCTTCTTCCACTTCCGCACCAACTTTACGTAACTCAGTCGCCATAGCTGACAAACGGTCTGTTTCTTTTACACGCCAGTTATAAACGTTACGAATAGCGGTAGTGCCTTCGGCAAATAACGCTGTTGTCGCGATGGTCATTGCAGCATCAGGGATATGGTTGTAATCCATATCAATGCCTTTTAATTGACCAACACGTGAAATTACGTAGTCATCACCCCATTCAATTTCTGCACCCATTTTTTCAAGCGCATCAGCAAATTGAATATCACCTTGAATGCTGTTTTTACCGATACCCGTGACTTTAACTTCTCCACCTTTGATGGCTGCCGCCGCCAAGAAGTAAGAAGCAGAAGACGCGTCACCTTCAACCAAGAAATCACCTGGAGCGATGTATTGCTGACCGGCTGGAATCACAAACTCTTGATAGTCGTTGTTGATCACATCGACCCCAAACTGCTTCATAATATGCAGGGTGATATCGATATAAGGCTTAGAAACCAAATCGCCTTCGATGTTGATGCGAATTTCACCTTCAGCCAATGGCGCAGACATTAAGAAAGCGGTCAAGAACTGACTTGAAATGGACCCATCGATAGAAACTGTACCTGCTTTTAGGCCAGTACCAATTATTTTGAGAGGTGGAAAGTTCTCGTTTTCCATGTACTCAACGTTCGCACCAGCATCTTTCAGTGCCGTGACAAGGTGACCAATTGGACGCTCTTTCATACGAGGTTCGCCCGTCAGTACATACTCCCCTTCTCCAAGACAAAGAGCCGCAGCTAATGGTCGCATCGCAGTGCCAGCATTGCCGAGAAATAATTCTACTGGTTCTGAGACAGAAAACGGACGCCCAAGGCCTTCAACGAGACATTCTGTTTTATCTTCGGAAAGTTGGTATTGAACGCCTAGTTTAGTCAGCGCATTCAGCATATGACGAATATCATCACTGTCGAGGAGATTAGTAAGGCGAGTTCTGCCTTTAGCAAGAGCAGCAAGTAAAAGAGCTCGATTAGAAACGCTTTTAGAGCCAGGAAGGTTCACTTCCCCTTGAATTTTATTGATAGGTTGTAACGTTAGGCTTTCCATTAAAAGTTGATAATCCTTTGTGCCCTCAACATACGATTTTTTATGAGGGCTAAACAATTCTTCGTGAATTCAGACTACCCAAAAAAACATGACAAAACCAGAGTAAATCGGCGCTAATTTATGAATATCCTCAAGCAGCCTAAAGATACAGAATTAAAGGCATTGCCAGCGATGTAAATAAGAGCGAAAGAAGCACGGCGAAACAGCAAACTATTTCGACTTGATTTGACAATAAGCCAGCCCGACTGTACATGCCTGATTAGGCTTCGTTAGGCTAAAACAACCTAGGGTTAATAAGTGATATCAACCCTGACTCCATCATCAAAATATAAAATACGAACTTCATCCCCTCGACTAAATAACATATTTTTATCAACATCTTGGATGACATTAATTAGCTTATCACCCTTCACTTTGATGAGTAGCTCAACTAACTTATATTCAACCGTGTATTGGTAATTACTTTGGTTTTGAGCAACTGCGGCACCTGCAAGCGCACCCACTGCCGTCGCGACTTCTCTTCCCGTACCGCCACCAAATTGATTACCGACTAAACCACCGATAGTGGCACCAAGTAGTGTCTTCCAACCGTTACTTTTCGATTGAACAACCTCTTGTTGAGTAATATAACGGACAGAGTCAATCTTCCCGTAAACTACTTCATTAACTGGCTTGGCAACATTTCTTTCATAGGCTGCGTTGGCGACAAGTGGTAAAAACAGTATGATCCCAAGCCATACTTTTACGATATTTCTTAACCAGGTCATCATAAACTCCTCTGACTCCAATGTTGGTAACGACTTCTTATGGCTATTTATTTAACTGAACTCGATGAAACGTTCAACTTTCCCTCACCCTATAAAGCACTCAGCGACCCCAATGGTTTGCTGGCTTTTGGTGGTGACTTAAACCCCATGAGAATCCTCAATGGTTACTATCAAGGCATTTTCCCTTGGTATGGTCCTGGTGAACCTATTTTATGGTGGAGCCCTTCTCCGCGCGCTGTGTTTGACCCATTGCAGTTTAAGCCATCTAAAAGTCTCAAAAAATTTCAGCGTAAACATAACTATAAAGTAACACTCAATTTCGCGACAGAAGAAGTGATTAGACTATGTTCTTCAACACGCCCTGCAGAGGAAACATGGCTCAACGAGGAAATGCAAGCTTCCTACATTGAGTTAGCCAAACTTGGTCACTGTCACTCTGTAGAAGTATGGCATGACAACAACCTGATTGGCGGACTATATGGCATTTGCGTGGGCCAACTTTTTTGCGGAGAGTCGATGTTTAGTCTAAAAGATAACGCATCCAAAATTGCATTGTGGTACTTATGCAACCATTTGGCGTCAAAGCAAGGTCAATTAATCGATTGCCAAGTTATGAATTCTCACTTGGCATCACTTGGCGCATTTGAACTTGAGCGTGACGAATTTATGCAAAAACTACTATCTTTAAGAGAAAAGCAAACACTATTTGATGCCTATCAGCCCCAAGTTTTGCAGGATTCAGTATGAGTACGGATATACAACATATTCGAATAGGGTTGACGAATAATCACCCTTGTAGTTATTTGCCTGAACGGCAAGAGCGGGTTGCGGTGGCGCTTGATGAAAGGCTGCATACTGAAGAAAATTACCAGTTGCTCATGGCTAACGGTTTTCGTCGTAGCGGAGATACCATATATAAACCGCATTGCGAGCATTGCACCGCTTGCCAGCCAATTCGAGTCTCGATTCCAGACGTTAGATTATCAAAAAGTCAGAAGAGGCTGCTTAATAAAGCACAGTCTTTACGCTGGGAAATGAAACCTGAAATGGATGAGGAATGGTTTGAGCTTTACAGTCGGTACATCTGCAAACGGCATAAAAACGGCACTATGTACCCACCAAAGCGTGATGAGTTTGCTCGATTTGCTCAAACGAGCTGGCTGACAACGTCGTTTTTACACATTTACGATGAATCAGATCAATTGCTCGCCATTGCAGTGACAGATTTGATGCCACAATGCTCGAGTGCTTTTTATACTTTTTTTGACCCTGACTACGAGTTATCTCTTGGCACGTTAGCAGTGCTTTATCAAATTAAATACTGCCAAGAAAACAAACAACAGTGGCTATATTTGGGATATCAGATTGATGAGTGCCCAGCAATGAGCTACAAAACACGCTTTCAACGCCACCAAAGGCTAGTAAATCAGCGTTGGCGAGGGTAGAATACGCCTCAACTTTACATAATTACTATTTAGCGGCAGAATATAGCCCGCTAATATTGCCTAATTTCTAAAGAGGATTAAATGGCTAAAGAAGACGTAATCGAGATGCAAGGCACAGTCCTTGACACTCTACCAAACACTATGTTCCGTGTTGAACTTGAAAACGGTCACGTTGTGACTGCTCACATCTCTGGCAAGATGCGTAAGAACTACATCCGTATCCTAACGGGTGACAAAGTAACTGTAGAGATGACTCCATACGACCTGTCAAAAGGCCGCATCGTCTTCCGCGCTCGTTAATCTCTGATTTTCGGATGCAATAAAAAACGGAGCAAGCTGCTCCGTTTTTTATTGCACAATTTTTTCCGATTTAGTTCAGATAAAAAAAAGCGTACGATCTTCTCGTACGCTTTTGCGTTTGTTACCGACTAACGATTAATGCATCGCTGTCTCTTTCTCACTTAAGTATTCAAACTCAAGCGTATCGTTGACCAGCGTTACCTTCACTGTACCGCCGTCAACTAAAGATCCAAACAACAGTTCGTTAGCCAAAGGCTTCTTAAGCTGTTCTTGGATAACACGCCCCATTGGGCGAGCCCCCATAGCTTTGTCATAACCTTTATGTGCTAACCAATGGCGAGCGTCTTGCGATACTTCCATTGAAACGCCTCTCGCATCAAGTTGCACTTGCAGTTCGACAATGAACTTATCAACCACTTGATGGATAACGCTTTCATCAAGGCTGTTAAACCAGATGATGTTATCA
This sequence comes from Vibrio sp. 2130-1, assembly GCF_033339515.1. Taxonomy (NCBI): domain Bacteria; kingdom Pseudomonadati; phylum Pseudomonadota; class Gammaproteobacteria; order Vibrionales; family Vibrionaceae; genus Vibrio; species Vibrio sp. 2130-1. The sequence continues at coordinate 82,458 of NZ_JAWOUT010000002.1, read as the reverse complement.
AGACGGTTACGGAACTCAGGAGTAAACACCTTCTTAATTTCCGCCATTGCATCGTGACTGTTGTCTTGTTGAATCAAACCAATTGATTTCTTCTCGGTTTCCGCCACACCTGCGTTAGTTGTCATAACAAGAATGACATTACGGAAGTCTGCTTTGCGACCATTGTTGTCCGTTAGCGTACCGTTATCCATGACTTGCAACAACAGGTTAAAGATATCAGGGTGCGCTTTTTCAATCTCATCAAGTAATACGACTGAATGTGGGTGCTTAATAACAGCATCAGTTAGCAAACCACCTTGGTCATAACCGACATAGCCAGGAGGCGCACCAATTAAGCGACTTACGGAGTGACGCTCACCATACTCAGACATATCAAAACGAAGTAGCTCGATACCTAGAAGCTTAGATAACTGCACCGTCACCTCTGTTTTACCAACCCCTGTTGGGCCTGCAAACAAGAATGAACCAACAGGTTTGTTGTCTACACCTAAACCTGCACGTGTCAGCTTGATCGCCTCGGACAATGCATCAATCGCATTATCTTGACCAAATACCAACATCTTCATTTTGCTATCTAAGTTTTTCAAAATGTCTTTATCTGAAGAAGAAACCGACTTCTCTGGAATTCGCGCCATTTTGGCAACCATTGATTCGATATCAGCCACTCCGACTGTTTTTTTACGACGGCTTGCAGGAGCAAGACGACTACGCGCACCAGCTTCATCAATGACATCAATGGCCTTATCTGGTAGATGGCGTTCATTAATGTATTTAGCCGACAGTTCTACCGCGGCACGCAGAGCTTTATTGGTATAACGTACTTCATGGTGAGCTTCGTACTTCGGCTTCAAGCCCATCAAGATTTTAGTTGTGTCATCTAATGAAGGCTCTACAACGTCTATCTTTTGGAAACGGCGAGACAACGCACGCTCTTTCTCGAAAATGTTGCTGTATTCTTGGTATGTCGTCGAACCAATACAACGCAACTTACCGCTACTCAAAAGAGGCTTAATAAGATTTGCTGCATCGACTTGCCCCCCAGATGCCGCGCCTGCACCGATGATGGTATGTATTTCATCGATGAACAAAATGGCATCCTCTTCTTTTTCAAGTTGTTTCAAAATCGCCTTGAAGCGTTTTTCAAAATCACCGCGATATTTGGTACCAGCGAGCAAAGAGCCAATATCTAGTGAATAAATCACGCTGTTTTGAATGACCTCAGGGACCTGCCCTTCGACAATTCTCCATGCAAGACCTTCCGCAATAGCTGTTTTACCAACCCCTGCCTCACCCACTAGTAGTGGATTATTCTTGCGGCGTCGACAAAGTACCTGAATAGTGCGCTCTAACTCTTTATCACGTCCAATGAGTGGGTCGATGTTTCCATCTTTAGCGACTTGATTAAGATTCGTCGCAAAGCTTTCTAGGCGTTCTTCAGAATTAGGCTCTTCAACACTTTCTGAGCTAAACGAGTCTGATGATGAATCCTCACCTGCACCTGATGCTTTAGTAATACCGTGGGAGATGAAGTTAACAATATCTAATCGGGAGATGTCATTTTTCTTCAGAAGGTAAGCGGCATGCGACTCTTGCTCACTGAAGATAGCAACAAGCACGTTGGCGCCTGTTACTTCATTACGACCAGACGACTGTACATGAAAGACGGCGCGTTGTAGTACACGTTGAAAACTCAAAGTCGGCTGCGTTTCACGCGTCTCATCACTATCTGGGATAAGAGGCGTAGTTTGATCGATGAAAATATCGAGTTCGTTGCGTAAAGCGTCAAGATCCGCCTTACAAGCTAGAAGGGCTTCCTTAGCTGCATCATTTTCCAACAATGCAAGTAGGAGGTGTTCGACAGTCATAAACTCGTGGCGTTTATCTCGCGCCCGAGCAAATGCACCGTTAAGGCTTGACTCTAGTTCTTTATTTAGCATAAGTACCTCCCGAAAAAACAACTGGGGTTGTTCGAGCAAGTCTTCTTTGTTTACGCTTGCTCCATAGTGCAAAGTAGCGGATGTTCATTTTCCCTTGCGTACATCGTAACTTGCGCTACTTTTGTCTCGGCAATTTCTGCGCTGTATGTGCCGCAGATTGCCTTTCCTTCATAGTGGACCTGAAGCATGATTTGAGTTGCTTTATCAATATCATGTGAGAAAAATCGCTCAAGCACCTCTATGACGAAATCCATAGGTGTATAGTCATCATTATTGAGTACGACATTGTACAGCTTAGGTGGCTGGACTTTCGTACTTTCTCGCTCCAGAAGATCAGAGTCCGGAGTGACCCATTCAAAATTTTTACTCATGGCAATCTAAAGATATCGTATCAAAGGGTTGATGTTTTCGACCTATAAAAACAATCTACCACAAGCATGCAGCGCGGTGTAGTGAGTTATGGCACCGAATTCGATCTTTGATCGATAAAAGTTGCTACCTAATATAGAGACTAATGCACGTCTTGATACGGCGCAAATAAAAGATGCTTGTCGATAAGTTACACATTTTTTCTTATAAAAGAACTTTCTATTTATTGCTCTCGGACTATTGCAAACCACCCCATCATCTTCTATCTGGGTCACACTTCCTCATTGAGAATACGGTAATTATCACGAAAACTTCATTTTTTATTCAGTCAGAGGATTCTTCTCCCATAAGCAACACGGACAGTATGGCTTTTTCAGTATGAGCCACTTTATAGGCAAATTGACTAAACTTCTGCGTATATACGAAAAACTGTTTGCAAATTTGTTAATCTCAAAAGTGATTTGTTTTCAATTATGTTTCTGTTTGTTGCTCACTGCTATTGACTGTCGAAATTCATTGACTACAGTGGAAAGTGTCGATGCATAAATCATCATTTTGAAACTTCTCTTCTTTAAGTGGTTTGATGAATGTGACTTATCATTGATTTGACGTTTGTTGGCATTCGCTGACAATGGTAGTACCAAGTTAAAGGTATAACTTGGTTGCAGTAACAACATCAGTAAAAAATGCATGAGGGATGTAAAGCATGGCTACAGGTACAGTAAAGTGGTTTAATAATGCCAAAGGATTTGGGTTTATTTGTTCAGATGAAGAAGAGGGAGATATCTTTGCCCACTACTCAACTATCCAGATGGACGGTTATCGTACACTGAAAGCAGGCCAACAAGTCTCTTACGAGATTGAAAAAGGTCCCAAAGGCTGTCACGCGAGTAGCGTCGTGCCTCTTGAAGGCCAAGCCAAATAATTAGAGCGCTGTCGAAATATAAAAATATTGCTCTCGAAACGCCACGTTGATGTTTTGAAGAGAAAAATAAACCCGCCAAGATAGCGGGTTTCTTACTATTTAGAGCACGTGTTACAAAAGGAACACTTACAACGCACTTACAGGATAGGAAACACGCCGAAAACGACGTGTTTTTACACTAACTTACTTGTTAATGATTGCGTTAAAGGTTTCGCTTGGACGCATCAATTTAGAAACCAATGCATCGTCTAGTAAGTAGTAACCTCCTAGCTCACCTTTCACGCCTTGCGCATTATTTAGCTCAGCAACGATCGTTTCTTCCTGCTCTGACAGCGCTTTTGCAATTGGTGCAAATTCAGCAGCAAGATCCGCATCATCCGTTTGCTCTGAAAGCGCTTTCGCCCAGTAAAGTGCAAGATAGAAGTGGCTTCCACGGTTATCTAGCTCACCCACTTTGCGTGACGGAGATTTGTTGGTGTCTAAAAACTCACCGGTCGCTTTATCTAGTGTATCTGCGAGAACCTGAGCCTTAGGATTGTTTGTCGCTACACTTAAATGCTCTAACGAAGCTGCAAGCGCTAGGAACTCGCCCAAAGAATCCCAACGAAGGTGATTCTCTTTTTCTACTTGTTGAACGTGCTTAGGAGCAGAACCACCAGCGCCTGTTTCAAATAGACCACCACCATTCATCAATGGAACAATAGATAGCATCTTAGCAGACGTACCTAACTCTAGAATTGGGAACAAGTCTGTTAGGTAGTCGCGAAGAACATTACCTGTAACAGAGATAGTATCTAGGCCCGCTTTCATACGCTCTAGTGAGTACTTACAAGCTTCAACAGGAGATAGGATCTTAATCTCTAGACCGTCAGTATCGTGATCTGGTAGGTAGGCGTTTACTTTCTTGATGAGCTCAGCATCGTGCGCGCGGTTTTCATCTAGCCAGAATACAGCTGGAACACCTGTTGCACGTGCGCGAGTCACTGCTAGTTTAACCCAATCTTGGATTGGTGCGTCTTTAACCTGACACATACGGAAGATATCACCTTCTTCAACCGCTTGCTCTAACAGTACGTTACCTGAAGCATCAACAACGCGAACAGTACCCGCAGCGTCTAGAATGAATGTCTTGTCGTGAGAACCATACTCTTCAGCTTTCTGAGCCATTAGACCAACGTTAGGTACGCTACCCATAGTGGTTGGATCAAATGCGCCGTGCTCTTTACAGAAATCAATAACCGCTTGGTAAATACCTGCGTAGCTACGATCTGGAATCATCGCTTTGGTGTCTTTTTGTTTACCATCTGGTCCCCACATTTGACCCGAAGAGCGAAGCATTGCTGGCATAGAAGCATCTACAATAATGTCACTTGGTACATGTAAGTTTGTGATACCACGATCAGAGTCAACCATCGCAAGTTCTGGTTGAGTTTGGTAAACCGCTTGAATGGCCGCTTCAATTTCTGCTTTTTGCGCTTCAGGTAGAGACTCAATTTTTGAGTAAACATCACCGATGCCATTGTTTACATCAACGCCTAGCTCTTCAAACAGCTTACCGTACTTATCGAAAACGTCTTTGTAGTAAACTTTTACGGCATGGCCGAAAATGACAGGGTCAGAAACTTTCATCATCGTCGCTTTCATATGAAGAGACAGCAGCACGTCTTGTGCTTTCGCTTCAGCAATCTCTTTCTCGAAAAATTCAACCAACGCCTTCTTCTTCATTACTGAAGTATCAATGACTTCTTTATCTAGTAATGGGAACGCAGACTTAAGCTCTTTAACTGTACCATCATTACCGACAAACTCGATTTTGACATCTGTTGCACCAGAGATAGTTGTAGACTTTTCGCTACCAAAGAAGTCATTGTCTGACATGCTCGCAACATGAGACTTAGATTCTGCTGACCATGCACCCATTGAGTGTGGGTTTTTCTTCGCGTAGTTCTTAACCGAAGTCGGAGCACGACGGTCTGAGTTACCTTCACGAAGTACTGGGTTAACCGCACTACCTTTGATTTTGTCGTAAGCCGCTTTAATCGCTTTCTCTTCGTACGTGCTCGGCTCTTCTGGGTAGTTTGGTAAATCGTAACCTTTCGCCTGAAGCTCTTTAATCGCCGCTTTAAGCTGAGGAACTGAAGCTGAAATGTTAGGTAGCTTGATGATATTTGCTTCTGGAGTTTGAGCTAGTTCACCAAGCTCAGTCAACGCATCGCCAATGCGCTGTTCTTCTTTTAGATGCTCTGGGAAGTTAGCGATAATTCGACCTGCTAGTGAAATATCACGAGTATCTACATTGATGCCAGACGATGCTGTGAATGATTGAATGATTGGTAGTAATGAATAAGTTGCTAGCGCCGGCGCTTCATCAGTGATGGTGTAGATAATTGTAGGTTTTTCTGTAGGCATGAAATTTCCCTATTTTTTAATCAACTTGTTGGCTGATCAACTCAGCGTCTGAGTTGGTTTAATTGACGCATTGCTGCACGTTAGCAGTACATGTCTCCTCACTAACGCCACATGCGGTTCGCACTCTTTGTTGTAGTTTGAAGCTCTAAGCTCTGAATCCATGAGTGCACTGATATAATTAAACAAATAACACGAATTAGTCTATCATTCTGTGCGCGTTTGTTAGTTTTAGGCGCGCAAATCATATCCGATCATGAGAAAACTTAAAACTTTCAAACACAGTTCATTTACATTTTTGCAGGGTAGTTAACATGTCATCTCGTACAGGTCAGGAAAAAGGTCGCAGTCGTAACCAGTCTAAAACGGGCCATTTTAAACACTCAGGAGCTCGCAATGGCTCGAAGACTCGTACTCAGCAAGACCGCCGCCCTAATCGCCCAACAAAAAGCCAAAAGCCAAAAGTGGCCCCTAAAGATCGTAAAGTCATTATTTTCAATAAGCCTTACGATACGCTCAGTCAATTTACCGATGGCGATGGTCGCAAAACGTTAGCGGACTATATCCCAATCAAAAATGTCTATGCGGCTGGCCGATTGGACCGAGACAGCGAAGGTTTGATGGTACTCACTAACGATGGCATCTTGCAGGCGAAGTTAACGCAGCCAAAGTCAAAATCGCCGAAGACTTATTGGGTTCAAGTCGATGGCGCTCCTCAGGAGCAAGATCTTGAAAAATTGAGGAAGGGAGTAGAGCTAAAAGATGGTATGACTCTACCAGCCGAAGTTGAAGTTATTCCAGAACCACAAGTCTGGGACAGAACGCCTCCGGTTCGTTTTCGCGCAAATATCCCTACCACTTGGTTAGCCATTACCATTATCGAAGGAAGAAATCGTCAGGTGCGTCGCATGACTGCGCACATTGGCTTCCCTACTTTGCGCCTCATTCGTCATTCGATGGGTGATATCGTCCTTAACGACCTAATGCCTGGTGAATGGAGAGAAATCTCTCTCTAATAAGCAGAAAAGATAAAAGCAGGCTTAAAGCCTGCTTTTTAGATTCGTACTTTTTCAGTTAAGCCCTATCTAATGAACTAAGGGATTACTGCTCAGCAAGCCAGTTTTTAAATGCCTCTTTTTCCGCCGGAGACGCTTTCTGGTACATAGTCTTTAATACATCAACCATTGGGCTGTCGTTCGATGCGGCTGTTGAACGGGTATCACTAGTCTCAACTCGAGGCTCGATATCACTTACTGATTGTTGATGCTGATTCACAGTTACATAACTAACGGCAACACTCGCGATACCGCCAGCAATATTGTAGTTACGAGATTCTTGAGGGTAATTACGACCAATTTGAACACCATCTGACTCTAATACATCTTCGACCAAAGCAATAGGTTGGCCTTTGGTATCCAGTAATTGCCAATCTAGAGGCGAGATGTTGTTTTGCGCTTGGCGAAGAGTTTTAAACTCTGGCAGTTCAAACGTTAGCTTTTCGTTTTCAGCATCAAATTTAGCAACGATTACATCACTGTAAACCGTCTTAAGGTTTTCGTTAATTTCGAATGTAGGTTGATATTTGAAGACAATTTGATTCGTTCCGTCAGGTAGTTCGATTGTCTTCTCACTAGAAAAAAGACCACCTTCTAGATCTGGCTTCTCCATGTTGACGGCCAATAACTTCACGTCTTCTGGAACCACTAAAGTCGTTGCAGCGTAGAGGTTTGTACTGGCAAAAATAGACAGTGCCATTGCCACTTTTAATGATAACTGCATAGAATTTTTCATCCTTATCTTCATAGTAAAAGACCCAGCATATAGCTGGGTCTTACAATATCAAACTGGGTATTGATTACCAGTAGAAACGAGCACCAACACCGAAGTTAGTTGCGTCGTCTGTGTCTTTGTTGTCGAAGTCAGTACCTTCGAAAGTGTAACCCGCTTCTGCGAATACACGTGCCCATTTAGAGAACTTGTATTCAACACCAGCGTAGAACCAAGAAGAGTCTGCGTCTACTTTACCTGCTTCGTCAGTAGACTGAGCTAAGTACTCGTAACCAGAGTATAGAGTTGTTTTAGGAGCAACAGCGAACATACCAGCTACAACGATGTAGTGTGAATCAACTGTTGATTTACCTAGCTTATCTTCGTTTTCGTTGTAGTAGTACGTAGCACCTAGAGTGTGCTCGTTTAGTGCGTACTCAGCAGTTACTTCAAAAGATAGGTTTTCGTTATCAGTACGCTCTGTGTGAGAAACTGTTTGCTCTACACCATTAAGAACTAGTTTTTTCTCTTTAGTTACGTTGATGTCGTTGTTTGCAGTAAGTACACCAGCGTGTAGAGATAGGTCGTTGAAAGATTTACCAACGAATACTTCTAGTACTTCTTCGTTAGAATCTTTTTCGCCTAGCGCGTAACCAGCTTTTAGCCAGAATGCGTCACTTTCGTAAGCGTATTTGATTTGAGAATCGTTGTTCCAAGCGTGACCGTATGCAGTTTCCGCTGCGTTACCACCGAAGAAGTAAGAGTAATCTGCGAAGTATACGTCATCAGCCCAAGTACCTTCTTTACCGAAGCGAAGAGTACCCATATCACCCATATCAAAGCCGATGATGTGGCGACGTACGTATACAGAGTCATCTGTACGCTCGCTTGAATCAGCACCTGCGTCGTAGTTGTCACCTAGAGCAACACCGATTTCAACTTCACCCAGAACTTTTAGGCTTTCGTCAACAACGTAAACCGCGTTCACACCAGTACGAGAAGAGCTAGTGTTTAGCTCTGCTGTGTGATCAGTTTTTTCTGTGAATAGAAGAGTTGGACGTAGCTGACCGTAGAAATCTACAGAACCTTCTTCAGATTTGAATACTTCAGCTGCGTTCACTGAAGTTGCAGACGCAACTACAGCTAGTGCTAATAGAGTTTTTTTCATAATTAATCCACTGCCTTTTCTTAGTTCGGGATATCCTTGTCCGGTTCCCTTTTTTATATGTTTGAGGTAGAGCGTTAACAAAACGTTATACAGCACCTCCTCAAAATCTGGAGCTAAGAGTGCAAAAGATTATTCTGGCTGTCAAATTTTCTAAATACCAATGTAAAAAAAACAAAATACCATTACAAAACAACAACTTAATAGGTTTACCTTTATTTATTCGACGAACATCTAACCAATCCCCATTATTATTTGTAATTTACAAAATTATTAACAAATGGTTTTTTAATCCAATAAGTAAATTTTAAAAAAACAAAAAAAGAATAAAAACCTACAAATAAGACCAAGTTGGAGTTTTATATTTTTCATATAATGAAATTAATTTCATTAAGATAAGGTTCAATATTTTTTTGTGAAGGAGATCTACATTCCTTATAAAAGCATTCCGTTTTGTGAACTACTGTACAACTAGTGATGTGTGCTACTATTCGCCTCCAACGCATTTGAGGCCCGTATGCTGACCAGTAACATTCAAAAATCGATTCGTAATAGCTATCAAAACCTTCAAGATCAACTTGATAACTTTGTGCCTAGAAGAGCACAAAACTACCTTGTTGCAGAGATTGCAAAAACGCTGTGCGGTCAGTATCACAAATCTAACCGAATACTCGTTGCAGAAGCAGGGACTGGAATTGGTAAATCGCTCTCCTATCTAATGGCGACCATTCCCGTGGCTGTACATAACAATAGAAAAGTGGTTATCTCAACGGCGACCGTCGCTCTGCAAGAGCAGCTCATAAATAAAGACCTCCCTCTTTTTCGTCGGATTACTGACCGCGAGTTTTCTTTTATTTTGGCAAAAGGCCGTCAACGCTATTGTTGTGCAGAAAAGCTCGCCACTGCTAGCGGTGCTGATGGTGGTCAGTTAGCCATGTTCGAAACCAAGCCTAAGCAAAAAGATATAGAGCTGTTGGAAACAATGCATCGCTCTCTTGCGCAAGGTAAATGGGACGGTGACCGTGATTCTTGGCCTAAACCCATCGACGATAAGCTTTGGCAACTGATTGTCAGTGATAAACACAGTTGCAATAACAGTTTACCAGGCCACCGCGGCTGCCCATTCCAAAAAGCGCGCTCAGAGTTGGATAAAAACGATGTCATCATTGCTAACCACTCTCTCGTCATGGCAGACGCAGATTTAGGTGGCGGCGTGATTTTACCTGAGCCAGAAAATACAATATACGTCTTCGACGAGGCACATCACTTACCTCACGTCGCTCGTGACCATGCTTCAGCATCTGCGAGTTTAAAAGGCGCGGCAGCATGGCTTGAGAAGTTAAATCAGTCGATTAGTAAGTTTTCATCACTCGCAGACGAGAAACGCGTAGCTCGATTTCGCAACGACCTTCAAGACGCGGTTCAGAACTTGATACCGGCACTGACTCAATTGCCCAAACAGTTCGACCCAGCTCAATTTGAAGAGGGTATCTACCGCTTCGAAAACGGTGAACTACCTGAGTGGCTAGAGAACCAATCCAAAGAACTAAAACAGTTCAGTAAAAAAGCAAATCAGAGTGTGGCAAAAATTGCCGACCTTATTGCGGAAAGAGTAAAAGACGGGGAGCTTGCGACAAGGTTGGCTGAACCAGCGCTTGCAGAGCTCGGTTTCTACATTCAAAGGTTAGAAAACCTAGCGCAAGTATGGCATTTAATGGCTGAACCAACTCGTGAAAAAGGTGCGCCTTTAGCTCGCTGGTTAGAAACCCACCCCGATCGCGAGGGTGATTTCATTGTGAGTGTTTCGCCACTTGAAATTGGATGGCAACTCGACCAACAGATTTGGAGCAGATGTATTGGCGCCATTTTGGTTTCCGCAACGATGCGTGCATTAAACTCTTTCCATTACTTTTGCCATCAGGTTGGTATTGATGGAAAACCAGAATCAGGCACTCAGTTTTTAGCGCTTGCGTCACCATTCGATTACCAAAACCAGGCAGAATTGCTCATCCCTGCGATGAAATATGAACCACCAGCGCCTCAATTTACTGAATATCTTATCGAGATATTGCCTAAGTACTTGGAAGACAAGAAAGCCAACTTAGTATTATTCTCATCCTATTGGCAGATGAACCAAGTCGCGAAGGCACTCTCTTCGGAGTTCATAAAAAAAGGCTGGGCGTTGCAAGTTCAAGGTGAAAGCTCACGTCAAGAAATTCTAAAAAAACATAAAAAGCTAATAGAATCAAATAAAACCAGCGTCTTATTTGGTACTGGCAGTTTCTCTGAGGGGCTAGACTTACCTGGCGAATTACTTGAAAACTTGGTGATTACAAAAATTCCATTTGGCGTTCCAACCTCCCCTGTTGAGCAGGCGCATTCCGAATACATTGAGAAAAAAGGAGGAAACCCGTTTATGCAAATAACTGTACCAGACGCAAGCAAAAAGCTGATCCAGAGCGTAGGTCGCTTACTGCGTAAAGAGAGAGATTCTGGTAGAGTAACGATTCTTGATCGACGCCTAGTCACTAAGCGATACGGACAAGCCTTAATCGACTCACTACCTCCATTTAAACGTAAAATAGAATATTAGAAGAATCACCATTTATGGAAATGATTGAGCCAACCATGCTGTTGGTGTTGGCGCTTGTCGCTTTTGTCGCAGGATTTATTGATGCAGTTGCCGGTGGTGGTGGCATGCTTACCGTACCTGCTCTACTGTCGCTAGGCTTGCCGCCTCATATTGCACTAGGCACCAATAAACTTGCCGCTACCTTTGCTTCTTCTACTGCAGCATTTACGTACTACAAAAAACGTCTATTCAAACCTCAATGCTGGAGGCGTGCATTCGTGGCAACACTCGTCGGAGCCACATTAGGTACGCTATTTGTAGATGCGATTAGTACGGATTGGCTGGAAAAAGGATTGCCGCTTGTTATTTTGGCGGCAGCGTTGTATACCGTTTTTCATAAAACACCCCACTCTGCTCATCAAAGTCCAATACCCGAGCCTTGCCCAAAACTTCATAAAAAACAGTACATGCAAGGCTTATCCATAGGATTCTACGACGGACTCGCAGGGCCTGGAACTGGGGCTTTTTGGACAGTAAGTTCAATGGCGCTGTACCGGCTGAATATCTTGCTCGCCTCTGGCTTAGCAAAAGCAATGAACTTTACCAGTAACTTTACCTCTTTGATCACTTTTGCATTCCTCGGACATATCAACTGGGTGCTAGGCTTAACAATGGGAGTATGTTTAATGGCTGGTGCTTTTGTTGGCGCGCACTCCGCTATTAGATTTGGTTCTAAATTCATTCGTCCTGTATTTGTTACTGTCGTCAGCATACTAGCCATTAAATTGGCTTATGACGCATGGTTTGTAGGTTTGTCATGAACATTTCTCAACTCCAGGAAAATCTAGAACAAATGGCGAAGCAAGCCGCTGTTCTTGACCGTCAAAGAGGCGAACATCATGTTCCGCTTTTTGATGAGCGTTTATTTGGTTGCCGCTCTCGCTTACTTACTCCTTGCGTAAAAGAAGCAAAAGCCACGCTGGATGCGATTGTGCGTGAGCAAAATGAAGGTAAGCTCACCGCTTTGCGTGCTGAGTACCTCACTGAACGGTTAGTGGCGCAAATCGGTGCGATTCAACGCGAGATTTCTACCACTAAAATTCGTAAGAATGAAATCAAACATAGCAGCCATTTCCGCAAGCCTATCAACGTGCTTTATCAGGAGCTCGCTCAACACCAAGAGTGGGCAAGACGCTTGCGCGAGATGGTGTTAGAAAAAGAACGTGCTGTCGAAAGTGCTCCTAGTTTTATGCGTGCCGACGCTCAAAAAGTATTACTAGCAACCGAGCAACGTTTAGAGCGTTGTGAAGCAGCACTTCTTAAGCTAGAGAACCAAATTACACATAGGGAAAAACATCAATAATGGCTGACCAACCAACCTCGCCTTTAGATGACGCACCTGAAGAGATCAAACTGGCTGTCGATTTAATCTATTTGCTTGAGAGCAATGAGATAGATCCAGAAGTTGCGCTTAACGCTTTAAAGATCGTGCAAAACGACTTAGAAAACAAATTAAAAGCAAAGTAGCTCAGAGCGTTTCACTCCTCTCACCGAGACTCATTTTCAGTGCTCTTACACAATGATACTATTCATAAAAAGTACGCCCCAAAAGGATAAATAATGAAAGTAATCAGCTTTAACATCAATGGACTACGTGCGCGACTGCACCAACTCCAAGCGCTAATCGACAAACACCAACCTGATGTGATTGGTCTTCAGGAAATTAAAGTTCACGATGAAGCATTCCCGATTGAAGCTGTCGAAGCCATGGGCTACAAAGTGTATTTCCATGGTCAAAAAGCACATTACGGCGTAGCAATGCTTTGTAAGCAAGAGCCTCTACACGTACAAAAAGGGTTCCCGACGGATAACGAGGAACATCAAAAGCGCATGATCATGGCAACGTTTTTAAATGAAAACGGCGAAAAGGTCACTGTGCTAAACGGCTATTTCCCTCAAGGGGATAACATCAGCCACGAAACCAAATTCCCATACAAGCGCCAATTCTATAAAGATCTGATGACCTACCTAAACGATCATCACAATAACGACGAGCAATTGATTGTTATGGGTGACATCAACATCAGCCCTATTGATGCAGATATCGGTATCGGCGAGCCAAACCGTAAACGTTGGCTAAAAACAGGTAAATGTTCATTCCAACCTGAAGAGCGCGAATGGTTGAAAACCTTACTAGACTGGGGCTTTGTGGACACCTTCCGTAAGCTATACCCAGAGGTGAACGATCAATTTTCGTGGTTTGACTACCGTTCTCGCGGTTTTGATGATAACCGTGGCCTACGAATTGATGTCATTTTGGCAACCCCTTCTCTAGCGGAAAAGTGTATTGAATCTGGTATCGACTATGAGCTTCGTGGTATCGAGAAGCCTTCAGATCACGCACCAATCTGGTCAACATTTAAGTAATATATTGCAAAGCTATAAGCGAGACTCAACGCTAAGCTTAGTCCAATAAAAAGGGAGACTCAGTCTCCCTTTTTCATACAAATTACCATTTAATCACTGATTCAGCGGCCAAACCGTTTGACCATCAATAGTTATCGGTGTTTGAGCAAATTCGTTCAGACAGTAGCCTGTATTACTACTTGCAAAGTAAGTGAGCGGCATCGGCGGTAGATTCAGCGCCACAACCTGCTGTTTCGCTTTTTCTGTGAACGAGAACCCCCACATATCGAGATAGTTAGTCATATCTCGCTGAGAGATGTAGCTCAGAGCAATAAGCAACCAGTCGTTGTTCGAGATGCTATTTGCTTCTTCCCGAGAGTAGTTGGCGAAACCAATGCTCAATCGTCTCTCATCCCAAAGCGCATCGTCCGATTTTAAGCGGTTAAACTCACGTTCAATCAGGTGCAAGCGCGCCAATAAATGCCAACCATTTTTAAGCACACCTTCATGCTGCGCCGCCATCATCATTTGAATGTAAACACGAGCGCCCCAACTCCAACTGGTTTGATTTTGCGCAGCCATGTATGCGTTTGGATCCGCTTGAGTTCGGCTAGCTTGCAATAATTCAAACTGGCCTTTGAAATCCAAGCTTTGGCAAGTTGAAACTTTTCCCGTATTCTGGAAGAAACGAGACTTACTGTAATACGAGTAGTAATTGGTCGTTGAATGCCCTTCCCAGCCTGAAAATCGGAATCGACCTTTTTCTAAACCATGACCAAGCTCATGTAAATCACCGTGACCGAGTGGGCTGAATGACCAGTAAGCATCGTAAGGGTTACCCGAACAACCATAACCACACGTCGCTTGGTCAGCGTTCATGTGCTTCACTATATCAATATTGGCGATTTCCCAACCTTGGTTTTGGGCGTATTGAATAATTTCAGGCACTTCATCTATGCCCGGCCCTTGGAAACCTGCCAGCACATGCGGGTAGTTGTGAACATATTCTTCTGTTGCAAGCGCCATTTCCGAAGGGGTAGACCACATTTCATCGTTGACCGACTCCAACATTTTGTCGCGCTTTGAGTGTACTTCAAACCCAGGAGTGATCAGCTCAGCCCAATCGAATAAATTGGCTTCTAACTGTTGAATAAAAGCGTCGTTGTCCTTCTCACTTCTCCAAACTGGATGCTGTGCCACATGATTAAATTTCAGTTCAACCGGAACATCATTTTTGTCAAAGTGAACCTGTACTGGACCACCATAAGGAGAAGTCAGCGTGATGGTTTCACCCGGCTTCACTTCATAGCCGAATGAAGTCAGCAGTTTTGGTCGCGTGTATCCATCTTTGCTGAACTCATGAGTTGCACCACTTCTTAAAGTGTTGATGACAATCTTAGTCGCCACATCATTGCTGTCATTACGTTTAACCGTAAAGGTTTCCCCAGGAAGCGCATACACACCAGCCGAACGGAAGTTACGCTTTGATTCCATATTAATCGTTGCACTGATTCTCTTTATGTCAGGGCTAAACTCACTACGGCTGAAGTTCCCCATATTTGGTTGTTTTGGGTTTACGCTTCGGCTGTTGTATTGCACGTAATCGGCAAAGTACGACTTTAGGAATTCGGTCGTTTGGGTTGATTGTTTGTCCATCGGGAAGACAACCGTTTGACGATAATGATCAGCCAGCAATACCATGAGTTTTTCGTATTGGTAGCCGTTTTGATTAAACAAATCTACTTTTTGTTCATCAAGCTTTTGCAACCAATGGCGAATGCTGTTTGCCCCTGCATAAAATTGACTGTCCATATTCGCAGTGTCAGGGCAGGTTTTGTCATCACACTGTGACAAGTCAACGTTGAAATTTTGAGATTCAAAACGAGACAACAGCGCTTGTTGTGTGATGACAGAGTCCGGCACAACGTTCATCAACGATGAAGGTTCCCAGTCGACCAAGCCTAACTTACGCCAATAGTTATCTCCCACATAATCAACATGGAATTTTTCCAAAATGTCTTGGCCAAGATCAGTTAGTCCTCCATCCCAATGCAGGTATAGAACAGGAATTTGGGCTTGCTCAGCGTATTCCAAAGCTTCGAGTACTGGTTTGTTGGTATCTCCAGATTGCAGATGCTGTGACAAGATCAATAAGTTTGGAGTATTGGTTTGCAAGCAGCTAAGTAGCTTCGAACCATCGCATAGGTTGGCCTCGTTAAACGCCAGCTCTTGTGAAACATTGTCTTTCAGCCAATTCCGAGTCGCTTGCTCATCCGGAAAGTAATAAGACTGATCCATTTGCGCGATGACGACGTTTGAAGTAACTCCGCCCGACAACCAAGTGACCAGGTTACTTAACCATTTCGTCATCGCTGCGTTGGAAGAGTCGGGAAAACGTTGTGCCGTTCTAAATGGGTTACTACCTAATAGTGCGTAACGTTGACCATTAGACTTTTCCCCGGCAACGCCAATTGACAGAGCTTGATCTTTGTAACCGCTTGCCATGGCCGTATTGGTCATCAAGATGGTGTCGTTGAAGCCATACTGAGGTGCCAAGATCGCGGCATCATGGGTTGGATCCCAATAAAGACCTGAAAGGCTTTTCGCAATTGCAGATTTGATCGTATTCGACTGCATCTTGTGAGCTTCCACAACCTGATGACTTTTACGAATGAAATCGCTCGGGTCAGAAACGAGCAGTGCATTACCAGTTTCCAGAGCTTGTTGAACTGGAGCTGGCGTTGGTTTTACTTGAGCATTAGGTTGTGATTCTCCCTCTCCCCCACCACATCCTGTGGCTAAGGCGGCAATGCCCAACGATAGAATTGTTTTTTTCATTTTTACTTACTAAACAATGAGTTTACTGAATGTTAATGTAAGTTAATGAATAATAAGAAAGAGTCTTTTATATCGGCTGGAAAAATAGGAATGAAGATAACAAAATTATCAAAAGCAATAGCACCCATTCCGGTGCTATTGCCTCTATTGATAATTAGCTTAAAGGACGTAGATAAGCTAAGAAACGCCTCTCTGCCACTTTGAAACACCACAAAATCATAAACGTCAGTGCCATGTAGAACAGCCCCGCCGTCAGGAAAGACTCAAATGGTGCATAGTAGCGCGAGTTAACTAGACGCGCAGCACCAGTTAAATCCATGATGGTAACGATGCCCGCGACTGCACTTCCGTGCAGCATAAATATGACCTCGTTTGAATAAGCTGGTAATGCTCGACGCAATGCACTCGGCAAGATAATACGTCTGTATGTCATAAACTTACTCATGCCATACGCTTTCGCAGCTTCCACCTCACCTTTCAGCAAACCATTAATCGCACCACGAATAATTTCTGCGGTGTAAGCCGATGTATTAAGAATAAAAGCGACCAAAGCACAGAACCAAGCGTTCTCCCATAAGGTATCTTTCACAGGGAAAAACTGATCCATGCCGTAGTAAATCAAATACAGCTGAACCAATAGCGGCGTTCCACGGAAAAAGTAAATGAATCCCCAAGAAGGTAAGCTTAGAGCGTAATTGGTACTATTGCGTGCCACGGCTAATGGGATAGAGACACACAAGCCAATAACCAACGCTAATCCCACTAACCAAACTGTTGTCCAAAGTCCCTGAAGATAAGTTGGAAAGCTTTCAATAATCAAAGAAAAGTCCATAACTTACCTCGCATGAATACTGAACTTACGCTCAACAAGCTTGAGTAGCCCGGTCGAAACGCTGGTAAAAAATAGAAAGATGAGCGCGACAGCCATGTAAAAGGTGAACGGCATTTTGGTTGTACCTGCTGCCAATGAGCTCATTCTCACCATGTCATCCAGACCAATAATGGAAACTAACGCAGTGGTCTTAAGTAACACTAACCAGTTATTACCAAATCCAGGTAATGCATGACGAATCATCTGAGGCAGTAAGATTCTTCTAAACGATAAAGCAGAACTCATCCCATAAGCTTTCGCCGCTTCTAGCTCACCTTTGTCCACCGCCATGATCGCTCCACGAAAAGTCTCCGCCATGTAGGCGCCAAAGATAAAACCAATCGTGAGTACACCAGCAATAAATGGGCTGACATCAATATAATCAGGTAAGTAAGACGTCCATTCATGGTTTGGATCACTCGAGGCAAACCACTCGTTGAGCGTTTCGTTGATGGAGTAAAGGCTGTTATTTAAAAGTATTTGTCCACCAAAGAAAATTAGCATCATCAGAACCAAATCTGGAATGCCGCGAATGACGGTGGTGTAAAGAGTGGCAATCGCCCTTGCCCATTTGTAAGGCGCTAACTTAGCTAATGCGCCAAGCATGCCTAAGACCATGGCGAGAATGAGTGAAAGCACTGCAACTTCTATTGTTACTAAAGCTCCTTTCAAAATCGAAGCTTCGTATCCTTGTAAATCTAGCATAGGTGAGTTCCTAATCCCTAAACTCAAAAAATCGACCGTTGACTACTTCTAGGAACAAGCCAACGGTCGCTTAATTACGGTTTATTCACCGTACACATCGTAGTTAAAGTATTTACCAGCAATTTCTTGGTAAACACCTTTCTCACGTAGTGAAATAATTGCTGCGTCGAGTTTCTTCGTCAGATCTTTGTCTTGTTTACGAACAGCGATCCCCATACCTTCACCAAACCATTTTGGATCGGTTAACGACGGTCCAACAAACTCATAAGCTTCTCCACCTGCTTTGTTGATCACACCCTCTTCTAGAGCCGACGCATCACCTAAAACGGCAGCAATTCGACCATTTTCTAGATCAAGATACGCTTCATCAAAAGAGCCATAACGCACAATTTCAACATCATCGCCGTAGTTGTCAGTTAAGTACTTGTCATGTGTCGTCGCACGTTGCACGCCAATTTTGACATCTTTAAGATTATCAAAATCTAGACCAGCACCTTTCTTAGCGATAAATTTATTTGGAATTTGTGCGTACTTGCCAGTGAAATCGACTTTTTTCTTGCGCTCTTCAGTGATAGACATTGCTGCGATGATGGCATCGTACTTACGTGCAAGCAGAGAAGGAATAATACCATCCCAATCTTGAGCGACGATTTTGCACTTCACTTGCATCTCTTCACAGAGTGCATTTGCCATGTCTACGTCAAAGCCTTTTATTGAGCCATCAGTTTCTGTCCAGCTAAACGGAGGGTAAGCACCTTCGATACCAAAGCGAACTGTTTTCCATTCTTTCGCTTGAGCAACACCTGATACTGCCGTTGCAGCAATCGTTGCTGCTAATAACCACTTTTTCATTTCCATACTCCTGTGATTGCTATTTTATTTCGTTTTGTTTGTTGTGTTGGCTTAGGAGGCAATAGTCTGCCGCCTAACAAATATTAGTAAATGGATGAGATAAACTGCTGTAATCGTTCTGAATCCGGGTTTGTAAATAGCTTAGCTGGATTTCCCTGTTCTTCCACTAAGCCTTGATGTAAAAACATCACATGGTTTGATACGTCACGTGCAAACGCCATTTCGTGCGTGACCACCAGCATAGTTCGCCCTTCATCTGCCAAATCTCTCATTACCCCCAAAACTTCTCCTACAAGTTCTGGGTCAAGCGCAGAAGTTGGCTCGTCAAACAACATCACCTCTGGGTCAACTGCTAGCGCACGGGCAATAGCTGCACGTTGCTGCTGGCCGCCAGATAAGTGCCCAGGGTAATAATCTTTACGCTCATACAAGCCTACTTTCTTAAGCAAGACTTCTGCATTTTCAATCGCTTGAGCTTTTGGCACGCCTAAGACATGAACAGGCGCCTCAATCACGTTTTCTAGTACGGTTAGGTGAGACCAGAGGTTGAAACCTTGGAAAACCATTGCCAGGCGCGAGCGAATACGTTGGACTTGCTTTTCATTAGCAGGAACAGATTCACCTGCTCTGTTGTTCTTCATTTGGATTAATTCACCATTTACCCAAATTTCGCCCGCGGTAGGCGTTTCTAGCAAGTTGATACATCTGAGAAAGGTACTCTTACCTGAGCCGGAAGAGCCAATGATGGAGATAACATCTCCTTTGTGCGCGGCAAGTGAAATGCCTTTTAAAACTTCATTTTGTCCAAATGTTTTGTGCAGGTCTTTTATATCTAGCGCTGGTACATCATTCATGCGCCCTACTCCCTGTGTTTTTGTCACTGCAATTAAGGGACTCCGCCCTCTCTAATTCGGAACAAATTAGCACCGCCCCTTGAAACTTGCAACAAATTATTAACCTAAATAATTCGAATAGAAAGATACGATAGGCAAATTAATATGCAATATATAGCAACATATTCTTCAAAAGTTGAATATTAAATATAAAAAAGCCCCTTTCAAAGGGGCTTAATAAATTTACAAAAGTGTTAATTGAAACCTATTCGAGGTCGCAATGAATTAATTAAAACGACTGACTACCAACGAGTTTGAAGTACGTAATGTCACTTCATTTTCTAAGCCTTCTTTTTCAGAAGTAATGATGCCATCTAGGTCTTCATCTAGTTCAGGCTCTGACGCTTCACCATTGGAAAAGAAGCTCATGAAAACTTTAGAATCAATATTACTATCTTCATTCACTACCAAAGCAGTGCGATTAAAATCGTCCGAAGCTGAAACTTTCAAACCGTTAACGGCCGATGTTGGGAAGTTGTAGTAATGCAATTCTGGAACAACAACAGAATCACTATCACTTGTTGTGAAAATGCGATGTGTGACTCTGTAGTCGCCTGAAGTTGCAAAGTAAGCGACACGAGTAAAGCCTTCAGTAGACGATGTTAAGCCCATGTCCAGATCAATCACGGACTCTGCACTTCCTTGCGTTGATACACTTGGTTTTGTGTTCGGCAGGTTATCAATATTTAAGTAAGCACTCGGATCAACGTCAATATCCCATCCGTCAGAGATCGTTTCGTTAAGTAGAGACTCCCAACCATTAACTTGATTCTCTGAGAACGCCATGTATACCCAAGTTTCTTTATTCGTTGCACTAGGGCGATTATATTCAACGGCCGTTTTATCCAGCTTCAACGCGTCATATGCAAAGCCGTTAGTAACAAAGCCAATGTTGAGCGAGTCGTAAGTATAGTCAGAAGACGAATAAATGTTTGACGTATTATCCGCTCTAACTAAGGCTATCTCACCAGTTCCCCACGAACCAATACCATACTGGTAAAGCGCTTTGTCGCTTGAACCTGATTCATACTGAAACAATGCCGTTGGTTCACCTTTAAGCCCCATCAGTTCATCAGTAGGCAACATATCAGGGTTCGGAGACGTGAAAATATCGGTTTGCGAGACAAAGTTGTAATCTCCGCCACCTGATTCAGCGTTTCGGTAATCTAAGTTAGTAAACTTATTGCTTGCTAAGTTACCGCCAGTAAAGCATTTGTTCAAAGAGTCTCGGTTTAGTGCAAAAGTAGCATTACGTAGTTTCTTATCTTGCAAGAACTCTTTTGAAAACGTGTTTACGCGAGCTTCTTTGCCGTTAAATTCTATTGCTTGAAACGTTACAAAGCCGCCGTCAGGGATATCTTCAAGATAAAACTTAAAGTTATCAGTGGTAGGTTTGATAATGTCTCCGGATCTTTTGCCATCGGCATCAGAGTAGTAACCGATAACATAGTTGGTCACTTGCTCTTTTGACGCTGCACTATAGGTTAAAACCGTTTTATCGCCGTTCAGCTCAGTTTTGTGGTCATATACAGTACAACCTTTCGTAGTTGCTTCACTTTCAGTCATTGTTGCTGGTATAGCAAAATCAAAAGTAAACGCAGTTTTCGGCGCTGCACCACCGCCACCGCCGCCACCGCCGCCACAACCGACCATTAACCCTGAGATGATTGCCACTAGTGGCAGTACTTTAAGCTGTTTCATGTCTTTTTCCTAAACTGAGCGGCAATGATTAGCCAAAAAATTGTCTTTGCTCTGTCCAAAGCAAGAATAAAGCCAGCTTTATATAATCATCGTGAATATTGACATTTAATCTGCATCTCGTGCAAAAGGACAAAAAGTTCTAATTTTATGCAACTTGTGTAATGAAATTACACAAGTTCTCCGCATCTCATTCGCATGCCAGAAACTTTCTGTAGTTTTATTTCACAACCATTCTTAAAGTGATCTAAATCAATCACCCTAAATGGCTATCTTGCTAGACTCCTGCCAAAAGATGAGGCTTTTTTTGTGCCTCAACACAATAAGTTATTAGCTATGCTTAGGCACAGTGTCGACGTGTAACAAATCTAATAATAGCTAGCATAAGCGTGCCGCAGGATGCGGACTAACACAATTGAATGAAGAATTCATAACTTTTAAATATATGAGGAATCTATGTCAGACGCAGTTAACAAAACGCACTCTGATTCAGATATCGAGACCAAGAGCTACCGTGAGCTTCATCGTCCAGCATCTGAGTTCGCAAGCCGTTCAGACTACCTAGACCACGAACTACAAATTATGAAGCCACGTCGTTTTGGCTTGAACTTGCCAGGTCGTGACTTCCGCTTTGAGCTTGAAGACCTTGTTCCAGCGCTTGCTGGTACTATCGGTATTATCGCAATGTACTCTGCGGTAATGATGTCTTGGGCTGAAGGTCTTACTGCAGCATGGGACCACGTAAACTTAGGCAAGGACTTTGCTATCGAAGTTGCGCGTGTAGAAATGCTCATCCCTGCACTTCTTTTCTGTGTACTTGCCTCTGGTTTTATTAACCCTAAAGCCAACCTAGCAGGCAACCACGGCCCAATGATCCCTCTTATTGGTACCATCGCTCTTGCTGGTGCTCACCCTCTTGCATTAGCAATTCTCATTGGTGTGTTTGGTTTGATTTTGAGCCTCTTAAAAGGTGGGTCAAAACTGGTTAACCTCACCTCTGAAGGTACGGCTGGTGGCCTTCTTATTTTCCTAGGTTTAACCGGAACCATGAGCCAAATTAACTCTATTCAAGCTTGGGCTGTTGGTTTGCAATCCGATACGGTTGCCGCTGGTAGCATGGGTTACATCGGTCTAATTGTTCTTGCGGTTACCATTGGCTTATACGCGTTCCTTGCTAAAGTGAACAAACGCTGGCTAGCGATCCCTGTTTGTGCCTTCACTGGGCTTGCAATCGCACTTGCTCTTGGCGCAGGCTTCGATATTAAATTCGTAACCGAGACAGGCCTTCCAAACCTAAATCCAATCTACTGGTGGGGTTCAACAGAAGAAGGTTGGATGCTTGGTCTTCCTAATATGGAACACTTCATCGCTTCTCTACCATTCGCCATTCTTGCGGTAGCAATGTGGTCACCTGACTTCTTGGGTCACCGTATCTTCCAAGAGATGAACTATCCACGTAAGAGTGAGAAAGTGCTGATGGACGTTGATGACACAATGACAATGTGTTCCGTTCGCCAAATGGTCGGTACTGCAGTGGGTGGTGGTAACATCACATCATCTTGGGGGACTTACATGATCCCTGCTGCAATCGCGAAACGCCCTATTCCTGCTGGTGCCATCTTACTAGGCTCTCTATGTATTATTGTTGCAATCCTTGGTTTTCCTATGGACGTTGCAGTATGGCCTCCAGTTATGCGCGTTGCTCTTCTCGTTGGTGTATCTCTACCACTGCTTGAAGCTGGCATGCAGATGGTGAAGGACTCAAAAGACTCACAAGCAGCAGGTATCTGTATCTTTGGTTCTGCCGTTGTTAACCCAGTTCTAGCTTGGGCACTAACTATGCTTTTAGATAACAACGGTTTAATTGGAGATAAAGAG
Source organism: Vibrio sp. 2130-1 (assembly GCF_033339515.1). NCBI lineage: Bacteria > Pseudomonadati > Pseudomonadota > Gammaproteobacteria > Vibrionales > Vibrionaceae > Vibrio > Vibrio sp. 2130-1. The sequence continues at coordinate 59,176 of NZ_JAWOUT010000002.1, read as the reverse complement.
CGCGCGTCTCGCCTATCATTTGTAGACAAGATTGTGATCCCAGTAAGCGTACTCGTTATCTGTTTAGTTGCTATGCTTGCAGTTGGTATGCTTGAAGGCCAGTATGGCATCCAAGCTTGGCTATAAGCTAGCAGTCCAGAAATTTGTGGGTAGCGCTCGTCGCTACCCCATTTTTATCGAGATTTTTGAGGATTTATTGATTTAGTTTAAGGTTTGCAAAAAAATTTTAGTTTAACCTCTAACTGTTGCTTAAAAAGAGAAACGTTAAAACTAGTGACAATATTTATAGTTTTGTAAATCGAATACGTAAATTTAAGACTATAAATATTGTTATTCATAAGAGTGTACTGTTCCCCTCTTTTATCTGGGGATAGCTGGCTCAACGGCGAAGCAGTACGTATTTTTTTCTACTAAAAAGGTAGGTATGTCATGGCAGAGCAATTTGCTAAAGCTTGGGAAGGTTTTGCTGCAGGCGACTGGCAAAACGAAGTAAACGTTCGTGATTTCATTCAGAAGAACTACACTCCGTACGAAGGCGACGAATCTTTCCTAGTTTCTGAAGGTACTGAAGCGACTAACAAGCTTTGGGCTAAGGTAATGGAAGGCATCAAACAAGAGAACGCGACTCACGCTCCTGTTGATTTTGATACTTCAGTTATCTCTACCATCACTGCTCACGATGCAGGCTACATCGAAAAAGACCTAGAAACTATCGTAGGTCTTCAAACTGACGCTCCTCTAAAACGTGCGATCATCCCTAACGGTGGTATCCGCATGGTTGAAGGTTCATGTAAAGCCTACGACCGCGAGCTAGACCCACAAGTTAAAAAAATCTATACAGAATACCGTAAAACTCACAACCAAGGCGTTTTCGATATCTACACTCCTCAAATCATGGCGTGTCGTAAATCTGGCGTACTGACTGGTCTTCCAGATGCATACGGTCGTGGTCGTATCATCGGTGACTACCGTCGTGTTGCTCTATACGGTATTGACTTCCTAATGAAGGATAAATTCGCGCAGTTCTCTTCTCTACAAGAGCGTTTTGAGAACGGCGAAGACCTACAAATGACAATGCAGCTTCGTGAAGAGATCGCAGAGCAACACCGTGCTCTAGGTCAAATCAAAGAAATGGCTGCAAAATACGGTTGTGATATTTCTCGTCCTGCTGAAACTGCGCAAGAAGCTATTCAGTGGACTTACTTCGGTTACCTAGCTGCTGTTAAATCTCAAAACGGTGCGGCTATGTCTCTAGGTCGTACTTCTACGTTCCTAGACATCTTCATCGAACGTGATATCGCGGCTGGTAAGCTAACTGAAGAACAAGCTCAGGAAATGATCGACCACTTCGTAATGAAACTACGTATGGTTCGTTTCCTACGTACTCCTGAGTACGATGATCTATTCTCTGGCGACCCTATCTGGGCAACTGAGTCTATGGGTGGTATGGGTCTTGACGGTCGTACGCTAGTTACTCGTACAAACTTCCGTTTCCTAAACTCACTATACACTATGGGTCCTTCTCCAGAGCCAAACATCACTGTTCTTTGGTCTGAGCAACTACCTGAAGGCTTCAAGAAGTTCTGTGCGAAAGTATCTATCGATACTTCTTCTATTCAGTACGAAAATGACGACCTAATGCGTCCAGACATGAACTCTGACGACTACGCGATCGCATGTTGTGTATCTCCAATGGTTGTTGGTAAGCAAATGCAGTTCTTCGGTGCTCGTGCGAACCTTGCAAAAACAATGCTTTACACCATCAACGGTGGTGTGGATGAGAAGCTAAAAATCCAAGTTGGCCCGCAAATGCCTAAGATCGAAGGCGATGTTCTTAACTACGATGAACTGTGGGAGAAAATGGACCACTTCATGGATTGGCTAGCGAAACAATATGTGACTGCACTAAACGCTATCCACTTCATGCACGATAAGTACAGCTACGAAGCGGCACTAATGGCTCTACACGACCGTGACGTTAAACGTACTATGGCTTGTGGTATTGCTGGTCTATCTGTTGCGGCTGACTCACTATCTGCAATTAAATACGCAAAAGTTAAGCCAATTCGTGACGAAGACGGTCTAGCAATCGACTTCGAAATCGAAGGCGATTACCCTAAATTCGGTAACAACGACCCACGCGTTGATGACATTGCATGTGAACTTGTTTCTGTATTTATGGGCAAAATCCGTAAGCTTAAGACTTACCGTGATGCAATCCCTACTCAGTCAATTCTTACTATCACTTCAAACGTGGTTTACGGTAAGAAAACTGGTAACACGCCTGACGGTCGTCGTGCTGGTGCTCCATTTGCTCCAGGTGCAAACCCAATGCACGGTCGTGACGAGAAAGGTGCTGTAGCATCACTAACTTCAGTTGCTAAACTGCCGTTTGCTGACGCACAAGATGGTATCTCTTACACATTCTCTATCGTACCTAACGCGCTAGGTAAAGATGAGGGTTCACAACGCGCTAACCTTGCTGGTCTTATGGATGGTTACTTCCACCACGAAGCGGGTATCGAAGGTGGCCAACACCTAAACGTGAACGTTCTTAACCGTGAAACTCTAGAAGACGCAGTTAAGCACCCAGAGAAATACCCTCAGCTAACAATCCGTGTATCTGGTTACGCTGTTCGCTTCAACTCTCTAACTGCAGAGCAACAAGCTGACGTAATCGCGCGTACATTCACTGAGTCTCTATAAGACTATAGCGAAATAACGTTCTAGTAATACAACAAAGGCTGATGCTAAGTAGCATCAGCCTTTTTTTATTTCTTGAATGAAAGTTGTGATATCGCGAAAGACTTTTGCCCGCATTCTTACGTATGATGCGAAAAAAGTTAGCAAATAAAGTCTATGAGATTTAGTAAATTAATTATTCTTACCCTTCTTTCTCCAGTTGCAATAGCATCCACTAAGTCTACGGTTTCTTTTACCATCGACAACGATGGTATTTTTGGCGTCGATCAAGACTATACGAATGGTGTTTTCCTTTCTTACGCGACAGGCCAACTGATACAAGAAAGCCAATGGAAATGGCTGAGTCTAGCTAACTCAGAGCACGCCAATATCGATAAAATAGAGTTGGTTCTTGGCCACAAAATGTGGACTCCAAGCGACATTGAAGCCGATTATCCACTAATCAATGATCGCCCATATGCCGGTTACCTACACACCGAAATCAACTACCTTTCCCTAACGAGTGACAAAGCTGTACGGTACAATTTCACCATAGGAGCTACGGGTGAAAGTTCGCTATCAGAAAAGGCGCAAGAAATCGTTCACGGCATAACAGGATCGACGGACCCTCAAGGTTGGGATTACCAGATTGAAGATAAAGTTGCGTTCAGCCTTGGTTACCGCGTATTTAACAAATTGATGCGCAGCGAAGAACAAAAAACACAATGGGAGATCACCAACATTAACGACATCAATGCGGGTAACTTCCGTAGTGATGTCTCTCAAGGCGTCATGTTTCGTTGGGGTACAAACCTAGCAAATAGCATCGGAGCCGCCAATATCAGTGTCGAAAGCCCTTTCTCAGCAAGTATGATCGCTCAGAACACGTCGAGTTGGTTCTTGTTCACCGGGTTTGAAGGTCGTTACCGCTTTAATGACATGACTATCGAAGGAGATCGTCCTGGCATTCCTGAACCGTCAGCGCCATACGACGTCACACTGCAAAATTGGCAAGCAAGTGCCGTCGCGGGGGTATCTTGGTACAACCAAAATTACGGTGCAAGCATCACCTTTACGATTAAAACACCGGATTATGAAGAAGCCCAAACCGATGTTTATGGGACAGGCTCGTTCTCCGTGTTCGCCTTTTTCTAAAAACTGGATTATCCCAGCATCGAAGTCAATCTAGATACACGGCAAGTTCTCGGGGTAGGTATTAACCACCTCGTGTTCAAGCGTTTATGTAGATTGGCTCCATCTATTTTCTTTCTTCAAATAACCTTGCCTTTAGTACCGACAAAGCTGTTTTAACCCTGCTTTTTGTAATAAAATAACAGCTAGAATTTACTAGTAATGAGAGCAAAAGATGTCAACAGCTGGTCGTATTCACTCATTTGAGTCATGTGGTACCGTAGACGGACCTGGTATTCGATTTATCGTCTTCTTGCAAGGTTGTTTAATGCGCTGTAAGTATTGCCATAACCGCGATACTTGGGACACGCATGATGGCAAAGAAGTCACGGTTGAAGAAATCATTTCCGAAGCGAAAAGTTACCGCCACTTCATGAATGCATCAGGTGGTGGCGTTACTTGTTCTGGCGGCGAAGCGATGCTTCAACCGGAATTCGTACGTGATTTTTTCCGCGCAGCTAAAGCCGAAGGCATTCATACATGTCTAGATACTAACGGTTATGTTCGTAAGCACACTGATGTTATCGATGAAGTACTGGATGCAACAGACTTAGTCATGCTTGACATCAAACACATGAAAGACGAAGTGCACCAAGATCTCATCGGTGTATCCAACCGACGCACATTGGACTTTGCTCGTTACTTGCAAAAAATCGGAAAGAAAACATGGATTCGCTATGTCGTCGTGCCTGGTTACACAGATGACCCAGAAGCAGCACACATGCTTGGTGAATTTATTAAAGACATGGATAACATCGAAAAGGTCGAGTTACTTCCTTACCACAAATTAGGGGCTCATAAGTGGGAAGCGTTAGGCTTAGAATACCCACTCGAAGGCGTAAACCCGCCACCAAAAGAAACCATGGATGAAATTCAATCCATTCTTGCTCAATACAACGATAACGTAAAATACTAAGTGAACCGCAAGACTAACCTCTTTAAAATACCAGCTTATTGCTGGTATTTTTTTTGATTATATCTAAGCCTTATCAGTGAGTTTCTCTGCGGTTATTTAGGTATAAAAAGAACGATAGAAATGATTGCGTCATGTTCGCATAGGAAGGAAGTAACATGGATATGTTTAACTTAGGCTCTCTTGTTGTCTCAATTTGGATAGTAGTAGTCTACTGCCTACCAGATTGGAAAAAAGTCGTTTGGCCCAAACTGGAAAAAGAGAAAGGATTTCAGCACCTCGTTTTTGCAACGCTCTTCTTTTTCAGTATTTTATGGGCCGCTCAAGCAGGTGTAAAAGAAGGATTACAGATTCATTTTCTTGCACTAACAACGCTGACGATGATGTATGGTTGGCGCATGGCATTTCTACTCAGCATTCCCGCTATGTTGGTCAACCACCTACTACATGATGTGTCCTTGCTACTCTTACCCACGTCGTTAGTTCTATCTGCCCTAATTCCGATTTTCATTAGTTACTTAGTGTTTCTTCTGAGTTACCACTACTTGCCACGAAACATTTTTGTTTTCATCTTCGTTGCTGGATTTTTCAATGGCGCGATAACAGGAAGTCTGCACCTCATCATTAACTCTTTTTATCACCTATCAGTTGGTCACTACGATTGGGAAACCATTCAACATAACTACTTTGTTTTTGTGCCGTTGCTCGCCTTTCCAGAAGGTCTATTAAATGGTATGGCACTGGCGGTTTTAACCGTATTCAAGCCAGAGTGGCTGAGAGTATTTTCAGACCGAGACTACATATACAATCATTACCATAAATAAGTGTTTTCAAACTGGTCAAAAGTGACAGTTCTTGCCATTTTTTAGTATTAAATATGTGTTGAGATCATGTTTCACTCATGTCTTAAGCGTTAACCTAAGCACATTAAAAATGTATTAGATATCTAGTGAGGTCACCATGGAAATGTCAAACGCTCAACGTTTGATTCTATCAAACCAATACAACCTTATGTCTCAACTTGATCCAAGTAATGCGGCCAAATACAAACGCTTACAAACGATCGTTGAACGTGGTTATGAACTACAAATGCGAGAGTTGAACAAAGATTTCGGCTGCCTCTCAGAAGCAGAGTGTCGTGAGCTCATCGACGTTATGGAGATGTATCATGCGATGCAAGAATCTTACAACATGCTAGACGATGAAGATCGCAGCAACGTAGATCAGCGCCGCTTGAAGTTCTTGGGATTTGATATTGCTTCAGAAGCGCAACAAGTACATTACGTACGTTTTCTCATCGATTCTGAAGGTTTGTACCCTCAGTTTGACAAGGCAGATCATCACTTTAACAGCCAAATGCCGATGCTAGATAAATACCGCCGTATGCTGCAAACTTGGCGTAACTGCCCTCGTCAGTATCATTTATGTGAAAACGAACTAGCGCAAATCTTCAGCGCATAAAATGGTCGTCTAAGAATGAGGAGAGCGCCCGCTCTCCTTGTTATTTACCCTGTCACAAACTTATCTAAGACTTTGCTCTCTTCCTACCTCTTTCACTTACCTTGCTCAATGTAGAACAACGAATCACTGAGACTCTTCTGTCTTTGCCAAATATTTGATTTCTATTGCACCTATTCACGACATAAATTCGTCCTTAATAAAAGAGTGATTCAAATGTCACTTTTACAATAAATTCATAATTGTTAAGCAAAATTGCAAATCCCCGACTAGGCTTAAGTAGAGAAAGGCTGTGATTGAAAAATTCATATCCACCGCTCACCGTTGTAACGAAAAAACCGTCCATAAAGCAAAGTCTTTGGTGTCGCCAATCTTACATTCTGTACGAACCAAATGTGATAACAGGACGTATATTCAAACAACAACGAGCATAACTGTTGGTGGAAAGCCTGAATCAACGTTCGTCGGTAGACTGACTATTAAAGGGGAAAGCGACATGAGTATTTTCGACCACTATCAATCAAGATATGAAGCTGCAAAAGATGAAGAGATGTCGTTACAGGAGTTTTTAGCCCTGTGTAAAGATGACAAAAGCGCTTATGCTAATGCAGCAGAACGCCTACTGATGGCGATTGGTGAACCAGAGATAATCGATACGGCAAAGGATCCGAGACTAAGCCGAATCTTCTCGAATCGTGTTATCTCTCGTTATGAAACCTTTAAAGACTTTTATGGCATGGAAGATGCCATAGAACAAATTGTGTCTTACCTAAAACATGCGGCGCAAGGCCTAGAAGAGCGTAAGCAGATTCTTTACTTACTCGGCCCTGTAGGTGGCGGTAAGTCTTCGCTTGCAGAAAAGCTTAAGGCTCTGATGGAACAGATGCCTATTTATGTTCTTACTGCTAACGGCGAACGCAGCCCAGTGAATGACCATCCGTTCTGCCTATTCAAAGCCACAGAAGATGGCGATATTTTGAAAAAAGAATATGGCATCGAGCACCGTTATCTTCGCTCGATCATGTCTCCTTGGGCCGCTAAACGTCTTCACGAGTTTGGTGGTGATATCACCAAATTTAAAGTAGTGAAAGTACGCCCTTCTATCCTTGACCAAATCGGTATTGCCAAAACTGAACCAGGCGATGAAAACAACCAAGATATCTCATCATTGGTTGGTAAAGTCGATATTCGTAAGCTTGAACACTATTCGCAAGACGATCCAGACGCTTACAGCTACTCCGGTGCGCTGTGTAAAGCAAACCAAGGTTTAATGGAATTCGTTGAGATGTTCAAAGCACCAATCAAAGTGCTTCACCCGCTGTTAACAGCAACGCAAGAAGGCAACTTCAACGGTACAGAAGGCCTTTCTGCGATTCCATTCGACGGTATGATTCTGGCTCACTCAAACGAATCTGAGTGGCAGACCTTCCGTAACAACAAGAACAATGAAGCGTTCTTGGACCGTGTTTATATTGTGAAAGTACCTTACTGTCTACGTGTTTCAGAAGAAGTCAAAATCTACCAAAAACTTCTTGAAAACAGTGAGTTGTCTCAAGCCCCTTGTTCACCAAGCACGCTCGAGACTCTGGCACAATTCAGTATTCTTTCTCGACTTAAAGAGCCTGAAAACTCGTCCATCTTCTCTAAGATGCGCGTATACGACGGTGAAACGCTGAAAGATACGGATCCAAAGGCAAAAAGCTATCAAGAGTATCGTGATTATGCTGGTGTCGATGAAGGCATGAACGGTCTCTCAACACGTTTTGCCTTTAAGATTCTGTCACGCGTATTTAACTTCGACCAAACCGAAGTGGCAGCCAACCCTGTACATCTATTCTATGTGATTGAACAACAGGTTGAGCGCGAACAGTTCCCTGCTGAAACAGCAGAGAAATATCTCGAGTTCTTGAAAGGCTACCTAGTACCTCGATACGTTGAATTTATCGGTAAAGAGATTCAGACCGCTTATCTTGAGTCTTACTCTGAGTACGGCCAAAACATCTTCGACCGATATGTCACCTATGCAGACTTCTGGATTCAAGACCAAGAGTACCGAGATCCAGAAACTGGTCAGCTATTTGATCGCTCTTCACTGAATGCTGAGCTAGAGAAGATCGAAAAAACAGCTGGTATTTCTAACCCGAAAGATTTCCGAAACGAAATCGTTAACTTTGTGCTTCGTGCGAAAGCGAATAACAATGGTCAAAACCCGGTTTGGACCAGCTACGAAAAACTGCGCACAGTAATCGAGAAGAAAATGTTCTCCAATACCGAAGAGCTACTTCCGGTTATCTCATTTAATGCGAAAACCTCTTCTGAAGATCAGAAGAAGCACGACGACTTTGTCGCTCGCATGATGGAAAAAGGCTATACCGAGAAACAGGTTCGCCTACTTTCTGAGTGGTACCTACGAGTACGTAAGTCATCCTAACCCAGTATTGAGTTAGGTCGCTTGTGAAACATGAAGAGGGCTATTTCATGGCGCAATTTATAGACCGAAGGCTCAATGGCAAGAACAAGAGCGCTGTTAATCGACAGCGCTTCTTGAAGCGCCACAAAGAGCAAATAAAAGAGTCGGTAGCAGACGCAGTGAATCGACGCTCGATTACGAATACGGAAACGGGCGAAGACGTCTCTATCCCTCACAAAGACATCAATGAGCCTATATTTCATCAAGGCAAAGGTGGTGTTCGCGAACGAGTTCATCCCGGTAACGACCAATTCATTACTGGTGATAAAATTGAGCGTCCCAAAGGTGGCGGTCAAGGTAGCGGCTCTGGAGAAGGGAACGCCAGTCCAGATGGAGAAGGCCAAGACGAATTTGTATTCCAAATATCAAAAGATGAGTACCTCGATATTTTGTTCGAAGATCTCGAGCTGCCTAATCTAGAAAAAAACCAAATTGCCAAAATCACAGAATGGAAAACGCACCGTGCAGGCTTTCAAACTGCCGGTATCCCTTCCAATATCGCCGTAGTACGCTCTCTGCAACAATCTCTTGCGCGCCGTACTGCAATGACTGCTGGTAAGAAACGACTTCTCAAAGAGCTAGAAGACGAACTTGCTCGCATCAAAAATATTGAGCCTGCTCAGCAGTTTGAAGAGAACCGCTTGAAGGCTGAAATTGAAGAACTGCGCAAGAAAATCGAAAGCGTGCCGTTCATCGATACCTTCGACTTACGCTTCAAGAACTATGAGAAACGCCCGGTACCATCGAGCCAAGCGGTCATGTTCTGTCTAATGGACGTATCCGGTTCTATGGATCAGGCAACGAAAGACATCGCAAAACGCTTCTATGTTCTTTTGTACTTGTTCTTAACTCGTACCTACGAGAATGTCGAAGTCGTCTTTATCCGCCACCATACCCAAGCGAAGGAAGTGGACGAGCACGAATTTTTCTACTCACAAGAAACCGGGGGTACCATTGTATCTAGCGCGCTCAAGTTAATGGATGAAATAGTAAAAGAGCGATACCCGATTGGTCAGTGGAACATATATGCAGCTCAAGCATCCGACGGTGACAACTGGGCAGATGATTCGCCAAGATGCCGGGATCTGTTAGTGAACAAATTACTTCCAAACTGTCAGTACTACTCTTACATAGAGATCACGCGGCGCTCGCATCAAACTCTATGGCATGAGTACGAAAAACTCACTGAAGAGTTTCCTAATTTCGCAATGAAAAACATTCGCTCTGTGGAGGATATTTTCCCAGTCTTTCGTGAACTATTCCAAAAAGAAACGGCGTAAGGAGGCTAGCGATGAATACCGCAACGAGAAACCTCTCAGGAGAGGCGCCTAAAAAGCGTAACAGTAAAGTGTTGCCAGATGGACCAGATTGGACATTTGAGCTGTTAGAGCGATACCACAAAGAAATTAAGCGTGTCGCGGAGCATTATCGCCTAGACACTTACCCTAACCAAATAGAAGTGATTACTTCAGAACAGATGATGGATGCCTACTCAAGTATCGGCATGCCAATCAATTACAACCACTGGTCATTTGGTAAAAAATTCATTCAAACAGAGCAGAACTATAAACATGGTCAAATGGGGTTAGCCTACGAGATTGTGATTAACTCCGACCCTTGTATTGCTTATTTGATGGAAGAAAATACGGTAACAATGCAAGCACTCGTTATAGCGCACGCGTGTTACGGCCATAACTCTTTTTTCAAAGGTAATTACCTATTCCAAACGTGGACTGACGCCAGCTCTATTATCGACTATCTGCTGTTCGCCAAAAAGTATTTAGCCGAGTGTGAAGAACGATATGGCGTAAAAGAAGTGGAAAAACTGCTCGACTCTTGTCACGCGTTAATGAACTTTGGTGTAGACCGCTACAAGCGTCCAGAGAAAATCTCAATTACAGAGGAAAAAGCAAGACAAGAAGAACGCGAAGCATACCTACAATCTCAAGTTAATGAGCTTTGGCGCACGGTACCGACAGCCAAGACGAAAGAGGAAGACATTAAAGAGCGATTCCCAAGCGAGCCTCAGGAAAACTTGCTCTACTTCTTCGAAAAACATGCGCCGTTGCTAGAGCCGTGGCAACGTGAAGTTGTTCGGATCGTCCGTAAGATCAGTCAGTATTTTTATCCGCAAAAACAAACGCAAGTTATGAATGAGGGCTGGGCAACGTTCTGGCACTACACCATACTCAACCATCTTTATGATGAGGGCTTGGTGTCTGAAAAATTCATTCTAGAGTTCTTACATAGCCACACCAGTGTCGTGGCTCAGCCGCCTTATAACAGTCCTTACTTTAATGGCATTAACCCCTACGCGTTAGGCTTTGCCATGTTCCGAGATATTAAGCGTATCTGTGAAGAACCAACTGATGAGGACAAAGAGTGGTTTCCAGACCTAGCAGGAACCGACTGGTTAGATGCAGTGCATTTCGCGATGCATAATTTCAAAGATGAAAGCTTTATTAGCCAATACCTTTCTCCGAAATTAATGCGTGATTTCAAGCTGTTTGCGATCAACGATGATGATCATAAGAACTTTATTGAAGTCGCTGCGATACACGATGAGATGGGTTATAAACGCATTAGAGAAACCTTAGCTGCTCAGTATAACTTATCTAATCTTGAGCCAAACATTCAGGTGTTTAATGTCGATGTCCGTGGTGATAGATCGCTTACGTTGCAGTACGTTCCTCACAACCGCATCCCACTTGATGATAGTTACGAAGAAGTTCTAAAGCACGTGTACCGATTATGGGGCTTTGATGTCATTCTCCAAGAAGTGAAAGACACCGGTCACCGAGAAGTGTTAGCAACCTGCCCTAAACGGAACCAATACGACACTAACATTTAACTAATACCGCGATACAAGTAAAACAAAAAGGCTCCTAATTCAGGAGCCTTGTTTATTCTTAAATCTATATGAGCATTTGTTACGCTTGCTTTGCAACAATCGCGCGCACGGCTTCTAGGTCTTCGGGCGTATCAACCCCTGCCGCTGGTGCTTCTTTCGCTACCGCCACATGAATTTTTTCACCGTACCAAAGCACTCGCAGTTGCTCAAGACACTCAATCTGCTCTAATGCACTTGGTGCCCAGTTGACATACGTATTAATGAAACCAGCTCGATAAGCATAAATACCAATATGACGCATTAATGGGTTGGCAATAATTTTGTCTTGTTTAGCAAAGTTATCGCGATCCCAAGGGATGGTTGCTCGACTAAAGTACAACGCATAGCCTTGCTCATCTGCGACAACTTTAACAGCGTTCGGATTGAACACTTCCTCTTCCGAGTCTATTTCTACAGCTAACGTCGCCATCGGGGCTTCACACCCAGATAAGTTATCAGCAACCTGACGAATGATGGACGGCGGAATCAAAGGCTCATCCCCTTGCACATTAACAATAATGTGGTCTGACGGAATAGCCATCTTTTCAACAACTTCGGCAAGACGCTCCGTACCTGATTCGTGGTGGGGAGAGGTCATACAAACTTTACCACCAAATGACGAAACCGCTTTCGCAACACGCTCGTCATCAGTTGCAACGATGACATCTTCCGCACCCGCTTGTAGCGCTTGTTCATAAACCCACTGAACCATAGGCTTACCACCAATATCCGCTAGCGGTTTACCAGGCAAACGGCTCGATGCGTAGCGCGAAGGGATGACAACCGTAAAAGACATTAGCGTCCCTCATCCATGCTCATAGTGCGAGCTTCAGGCTCTAGCAGAACTGGAATACCCTCTTTGATCGGGTAAGCAAGGCGATCCAATTTGCAGATCAACTCTTGATTATCTTTATCGTACGTCAGCTTACCTTTGCAAACAGGGCAAGCTACAATCTCAAGTAGACGGTGATCCATAAGCCGCTTTAACCTCTTTTATTCTATTTAAAATTTGCTCTGCATCGTTTGACTCAAACTGGGCAGATACAGGCAGATACCACCAATTATCTTGCGCATAATGGCTGCACTTGACGGCATCTTTCTCGGTCATAATCACATTGGTCCCTTGTTGAGCCAATGCTTCTAATTCTTGTTGATCAAAGTCTTGATGGTCAGCAAAACCTTTTGTGACTTTAACATCTGCGTTCATCGAGTTTAGTGTATGAAAAAAACGCGGAGGATGCCCAATGCCCGCAAATGCGACGAGATCTTTCAACTCCGAGACATCCACATGTTGCTTAGTCTTAAGATTAATAGCTTTAGAGGGTGCTAAAGCCATTGCGATTTCGCCCGTATGCGCTTGACCGCCATTGGTGATGATAAAGTCGACTTCTTTAAGTCGCTCAATACCTTCACGTAAAGGACCTAATGGAATCAGGCTTTCATTCCCAAACCGGCGATTCCCATCCACAATCACTAACTCAATATCACGGCCTAACGCATAATGTTGTAATCCATCATCTGTAATTATGATATCCACATCCAAATCTAGCAGTGCTTTCACTGCATTTGAACGCACAGGATCTACCGCAACAGGTGCTCCTGTACGGCGATGAATCAACTTAGGTTCATCGCCACAATGCTTCGCAGGCGTATCTTCTTTTAGCACTAACGGATAGGCAGGAGCCTTTGCCCCATAACCACGAGAAACAACCCCCGGCTTAAAGCCCATTTGCTGTAGTTGCTCAACAAGCCACACAACAACTGGTGTTTTACCATTGCCACCAGCAGTGATATTGCCAACCACAACAACAGGTATAGGCGCATTATAAGCTTGCTTGCGGCCAGTTTGGTATTGCTTTCGCTTTGACTTGCTTATCGCTCCAAATAATAAACTCAGTGGCCACAAAAGCGGCCACAAGAGATATTTTATTGGATGGCTTTCAAACCAGATTTTTTCAATCACCGCGCTTATTCACCAAACTGAATACGGTGCAATTGTGCATACGCACCATTTTTCTCAATAAGCTCAGCGTGGTTGCCACGTTCAATGATGGCACCATCATCAACCACAAGAATTTCATCGGCTTTCTCGATTGTGGATAAGCGGTGCGCTATTACAAGTACCGTTTTGTCTTTTTGCAGCTCATCAAGTGCAGCTTGAATAGCTCGCTCGGATTCGGTATCCAAAGCCGAAGTTGCCTCATCAAGAATCAGCACTGGAGCATCACGCAATAGAGCTCGCGCAATCGCAACACGTTGGCGTTGACCACCAGACAAGCTAGCACCATTTTCACCAATCATGGTATCAAGTCCATCATCCATTTTGCCGATGAACTCCATCGCATGCGCGAGTGTTGCCGCTTTCTCGATATCACTGCGCTCATATTGGCCATCCGTTGCGTACGCAATATTGTTTGCTATCGTGTCATTAAACAAATGAACATTTTGCGATACTAGTGCAAATTGCTGGCGTAAATTCTTTAGCTCGTAATCACGAATATCATGCCCATCTAATGTGATAGATCCACTGTCAACATCGTAGAAGCGGTTGAACAAGTTCGCGATGGTACTTTTACCTGAGCCAGAACGGCCAACTAGCGCCACCGTTTTTCCTCTTGGAATATCGAAGCTGACATTTTCCAATGCTGGTTTTTCTGCACCAGTGTAAGTAAAGCTTACGTTTTTAACTGAAACATCGCCATTTGCGCGTTCAACTGTCAACTTACCTTCGTTTTTCTCAGGCTCGAGGTCAATTAACGCGAAGAGCGTTTGGCTCGCGGCCATACCACGTTGGAACTGAGAAGTAACGTTAGTCAGCGCTTTAAGTGGGCGCATCAGACCAAACATTGCAGAGAAGACAACAGTAAATGTACCTGGAGTCAGTTGCTCTTTAATCGAATCAATACTTGCCAAATAAAGAACGGCAACAATTGCAAGTGATGCAATCATTTGGATGATTGGGTTAGCCGCCGCTTGAGCCGTCACCAACTTCATGCTTTGTTGACGCATTTGGTTGCTGACTTTTTCAAATCGTTTACGTTCGATGTCTTGGCCGCCATAGCTCAACACAACTTTATGGCCTTTCAGCATCTGCTCTGCTGATGCAGTTACGTTACCCATCATGGTCTGCATATTTTTGGATATTTTTCTAAAACGTTTAGAAACAACACCAATACCCCATGCCACAACGGGAGCAACAGCAAACAGCACTAGCGACAATTGCCAGCTGTTGTAAAACATCAAGACTAACAGACCAATGATACTTGCGCCTTCACGGACAATGCTCACCAACGCTTGGCTAGTTGCCGCTGACACTTGCTCTGAGTCGTAGGTTATACGCGACAATAAATTGCCCGTCTTTTCCTTATCAAAGTAAGACACTGGCATATGCATAAAGTGATTGAACACCATGCGACGGACTTGCATAACTACGTTGCCAGATACCCAGCTCAAACAGTAGGTGGAGACAAATCCACTTATGCCACGGATGAACATCATGGCAAAAATAATCAATGGAAGCGTGCGTAAAAAATCAGATTCAGCGTTCCCAAAACCTTCATCGAGTAGTGGTTTTAGCAGGGAAATCATATAGGTATCTGATATGGCATTAATAACTAATGCAATGACTGCAACGACAAGACCTGACTTATAAAGGCGAATAAATTGCCATAGACGCTTAAACGTCTGCCAAGTCGTTTCATCAGTATTTATCGACATAGAAGTGCTTTATTTTCTTACATTAAGACTCTCATTCTACTCCCTTACGCAGCATCTGCCTATACCAAGGCTCAAATGTATCGCTACGTTTGGTTTCTGAGCGCCAATTATCACGGTGAATAAAGAAGCTTACCTGACCACCCTCACCAGTATCAAGCCAAGTGACGCCAAGTTTTCGGTATGAAGCAACGACACTTTCCGCTGGCATTCCCCATCGATTGTTTTTTGCTAAAGAAGCAACCGCCACACTCGGGCTCACCGCCTCGATAAATCGAGGATTCGATGAACTTTTACTCCCGTGGTGAGGGACTAGCATCACATCGCTTTGTAACTTTCCGGGTTCTCTAAGCAAAATCCACTCGCTAATGGCCTCAATATCACCAGTAAAAAGCATACTAAAGTTAGAAATAGGGTCAGTAAGTCGTAATACACAGGAGTGCGGATTATACGCACGTTGAACAAGTGCAGGAGGCCAGAGCACTTCCATGTTTAATCCTTGCCATTTCCATTGGTCGCCTCTAGTGCAAGGCTCATATTCGATAAAGAATTGACTACTAAGTTTACGCTGTGGAGAAAAGGCATCTTCAATGAAAAAGCGGCCGCCTGCGTGATCATTATCGGAATGGCTTAGAATCAGTGTATCTATGCTTTCATAACCTCGTTGATGCAAAACCGGAGTGACGACCTGCTCTGCGATACTGCCGCTTTGCCATGCTTTACCAGTGTCATACAGCAACACCTTGTCGTCTTTTTCTACAACCACTGCAAGGCCATGACCTACATCTAATACATCGATACGCCAATGCGGTTCATACTCCGCTGCAAACTTGATACTAATAACGATGCCGAGTAACAAATACCACGCGTACTGAGACATGAACCGTTGAAATATTAAGCAAACCACTATCACCATAACCAGCATTGTCATTTCCATGCTAATGGGTTGCCAAGAACCTACTGCGTACTGTATTGACGTGCTCAATGGCTGTAATGACCAGTCCACCAAATGCCACAGAGGCTTCGCTATCATTTCAAGAAACAAAGATGAGAACAGGGCTAGAAACATCAAAGGTACAACGATAAATCCGAACCAAGGAATAAATACCAAGTTGTAGGCTATTGAGGACAAACTAAAACCGGAGAAGAAATGGCCACTAACAGGTACGATTAAAGCGCTCAACATCAATTGAGTAAGCAATAACGCTTTTAATCGCGCTTTCCAACCTCCCCTTTGATGTCGAATCAAATTAATTGCGAACAATACCGCACAAACGGAGAGGTACGATAACCAAAAGCTCATTCTGTAGGATGCAAAAGGTTGGACAAGCAGTTGTAGAGATACTGCAAGCAAAAGAACTCGCCAAGAAGTCCAGTGCACCAGAGTATACTTCAGGAGAACGTAAACAACGCATACCGACACTGCTCGCGTAGTAGGCAGAGAGAAATCCGCTAACCAAGCGTAGGCAACAGCGAAGATCAGCCCATATAAGCTAGGTAACAACTGGTATTGGGGTAATAGATAACGAACGGTACCGCCCACGACTAGCCCAAAAGTAAACGCCATACCAATATGTAAACCAGAAATGGAGACCAAATGCAGTAAACCACTGTCCCTGAGCGCTTGCCAATCTTCCTTAGACAACCAAGAACGGTCAGCAAAAACTAACGCACTTATTAACGAGAAATGATGAAGGGAAGACACATCATCAGCGACATCGGCAATAATGGATTGACGCAGAGATACATTAGAACGAACAATCCACTTAGCATCTTTGTTAACAACCGCTCGGGCGATAATATTTTTACCCATCGCGTGCTTTTCAGCATCAAAGCCAGCTTCGTTGCGTAGACCTGTAATCGGCTTTAACGAGATGGATGTCGTAAACTCACTGTTAACATCGAGTGGAAAAGGCGTAATAAGACGGATTTTAGGTTTAAGAAAAGGTAACAGAGTTTGAGAATTTACCGCTTCTATAGCGACAATACCTTCATAACCGTGACTTATTTGCGTAAAAGGGCTGTCAACTTTACCAATTATGGTAATATTCTCCCCTGCTTGAAAAAGGGCTTGTCTCTGAGACTCCAATACATTGCCGTGGACGATGACAACCATAAAGCCCGCAATTGCGCCTATGCTAATTAAGCCACGACGTAATTTGATTATTGAGCCAGTGGTTATTATTCCCAGCAGCAACCAACGCCAATCTGGTATTGTCGGCCACCAAGCTGACGAGATTACGCTCGCTACAAATAACGCCAAGGTCCAACTTTTTTCTGAGAGAGTCATGCTGTCCTATGCCTAGAAAGCTGATAAAACGCTTCATGCCAGATCATGAATTGATCAAACGCCAAAAAGCATTGAAGGTCTTCGGCAATGTGTTGTACAACCCGAACTTGTGGTGCTTAAACCGCCGCTCGGCATCAGGGGCTTTTGCTGTCGGGTTATTTATGGCTTTTGTTCCGCTGCCGAGCCAAATGATCATGGCCGCTGGCTTGGCCATTATGTTGGGTGTCAATCTGCCCCTCTCCGTCGCTTTGGTATGGATCAGCAACCCTATCACTATGCCTGTGCTATTTTACTTTGCGTACAAGCTAGGTGCTCTAGTGATGCGTCTTCCCCCGCAACCTTTTCACTTTGAACTATCGTGGGAATTCATCATGCAGCAAATGAGTACCATTGGACCTCCATTTCTATTGGGCTGCGCAATTTGTGGGGTTGTATCCGCGATTATTGGCTACTTCGGAATTCGAGGGCTTTGGCGCTACTCAGTGGTACGGAGCTGGCAAAAACGCAAAATAAGATAAGACCTTACTGCGTAAAAATCAGCATTTGAGCTATCAGTTGAGGGGCATCTAACAGTTAGAATGAAACGCGATGTTACTCAAGTCGGATAAATACAAAAAAGGACCGAATTCGGTCCTTTTTTGTTTTTCGCATATTGTAAAACAATCAGCTATTTAGAACTCAGTACAGCCGCCGGATTCAACCTTGCGGCACGAGAAGCAGGATACCACGTCGCAAGTAAACTAAGCACTATCGCCGTCACTGACACCAATGCCACATCTGGCCAGTGTAGTTGTGATGGTAAGAAGTCGACGAAGTAAATATCGCCCGATAAAAACTGATGACCAATTAAGCTCTCTAACCCTTTAATTAACGGAGTCAGGTTTAACGCCACTAAGACACCGATAACACTGCCGACGAGACTGCCAAATACACCAGAGAATACACCTTGCCAAACAAAGATCCGTTTGATTAGGCTATCTTTTGCTCCCATTGTTCGCAAAATTGCGATTTCCGCCGCTCGGTCTTTCACTGCCATCATCAACGTAGACACAATATTAAAACATGCCACGCCAATCACCAGTACCATCACCAAGTACATAATGGTGCGCACGAGCTGAATATCGCGATACAAAAAACCAAACTTTTGCTGCCAGCTTTTCAAATACACATAAACATCAATCATGCTACCAACCTCGCGAACAATAGAAGGCGCATTGAGAACATCGTCAGTTTTTAGTGAAATGCCAGTGACCCCTTCCCCTAATCTCGCGTATTGCTGAGCATCCGCTAATGGTACTAACGCTAGAGAGTGGTCGATTTGGCCATTCAATGTTAAGAACCCTGACACCTTCACGCGCACTCGCTTAGGAGCCTGCACTTTATTTGCGCCGCCTGTTTGCGGAATCATCAACGTAACGTAATCCCCCACGGCGACATTTAGCTCGTTTGCTACACCTCGTCCTAAGATCACTTGCTGCTGACCGGCATAAAAGTTTTGCCAAGCTTCTTGGTCAATAAAATTCGATAAGCTCGACACCGCTTGCTCGAAAGTAGGCTCTACACCACGAACTTCTATCGCTTTTAGCTTACTGCCTTTTTCTGCCAAGCCCGTAAAGCGAACGTACGGTGCTGCCGCAACAACATGTTCATGTTTTAGAGCTTGATTCATCGTTTTGGTGTAGTCATGAAGTGGTCCATTAACACCTTCTAACTCGCCGTGTGGGATCACAGACAACACACGCGATTGCAGCTCGCGCTCAAAGCCATTCATTGCAGACAAACCGATAATGATCACAGCAACGCCAACCGCAATACCAATAGTCGAAGAAAGCGATATGAAAGACACCATCTTGTTGCGCTTTTTCGCTCGACTGAAGCGACCACCAATCATCAAAGCTAAAGAGGTAAACAAAACTAGCCCTCCGCAGATGCTGTATCAGTCACAAAACGATCTACGAGCAAACCATCTTGCATGTGCATTTGACGATCCATTTTTGCTGCCAGCTCTTTGTCATGCGTGACAACCAAAAATGCAATGTTTGACTCTTTATTGAGCTCGCGCATCAAATCATAGATAGACAGTGCCGTATTGTGATCTAAGTTCCCCGTAGGTTCATCAGCCAAGACCAGATCAGGTTTATTCACCAATGCACGCGCAATCGCAACACGCTGACGCTCACCGCCCGATAACTCGGAGGGTCTATGTTGCATCCGATGACTCAAACCAACTTTATCTAACAGCGCTTTAGCCGCCTGTTTTGCATCCGCTACTTTAGCACCGCCAATCATCAGTGGCATCGCCACATTTTCAAGCGCAGTAAAGTCAGCCAACAAGTGATGAAACTGGTATACAAAACCAAGGTGCTTGTTGCGTAATGCCGCCTGTTTGTTCGAGCTCAAAGCTGATAGGTTTTGCCCTAGAAAATCAACTTCACCATGAGTTGCGTCATCTAACGCACCTAAAATATGCAATAAGGTACTTTTTCCCGAACCAGAAGAGCCAACAATAGAAACCAACTCCCCTTTGTCGATATCGAAACTTACGCCTTTCAACACTTCCGTATCTAACGAACCCTCTCGGTAGACTTTACGAATATCACGACATTCTAATAGCTTATTCATAGCGAAGTGCCTCAGCAGGTTTAACAGAAGATGCTCGATAAGAAGGATAAAGCGTAGCAGCAAGGCTAAGAGCAATCGCCAACACCACCACTAAAAGAATTTGCAGTGAATCAATCAAGATGGGTAGATGACCACCAAAGCTGAATAGCGCCACACCAGCAGATTCAAGAATCGCATTTAGATTAAGTGACAAGATCACGCCCGCAGCGCCACCAACAATCGCGCCAATTACACCACTGCTTGCACCTTGCACCATGAAAATGGTCATCACTTGAGATTGAGTCATGCCTTGAGTTTTCAATATTGCGACTTCTGATTGTTTCTCCATTACCACCATGATCAAAGCGGAGATAATATTGAATGCAGCGACACCCACAATTAGACCTAGCATAAGTCCCATCATGTTCTTTTCCATTTTCACCGCTTGGAAAAGCTCACCACGCTGTTCGCGCCAATCACTCCATTCCCATCCATCAGGCATGGGTTGGTCAGCAAAATCCGTCACCATAAATGGGTCAGAGAAAAAGACACGCCAACCAGAAACCGTGTCTTTAGGGAAACGCATCAGCTTAGATGCATCCGTCATGTTCACAATCATTAATTGACCATCAACGTCCGATCCCGTATTGAAAATGCTTGAGACAGTGAAGTTTCGCTGGCTAGGAATACGACCAAGTGGGGTAAACTGCGTCGCGTTGGTCACCATCAAGCGTACTTTATCCCCGATTGAGACCTTTAGTGAACGTGCCAAACTGTGACCCAAAAATACATTGTAGTCACCTGCTTGAAGTGACGATAATCGTCCGGCAATCAAATGGGTGCTAATCGGATCGCCTTTCTTAGGTTCAATACCGATGAGGTAACCAGCCGTCAGCTGTGCAGAACTCTGAATAACAGCCTCTCCTCTAACGATAGGCTCCGGCTGGGATTCACTCGACATCGCTTGAACAAATGGAGGAGCAGACTCGGTCATAGGCGTTTTTCCATCGTGTTGCGAAACAACGGCATGAGGTAGCACACCTAAAATGCGTTCTTTTAACTGCGATTCAAACCCGTTCATCACAGAAAGAACCGTCACCAACGCCATTACACCGATCGTAATACCCGCCGTCGACATATAAGAAACAAATCGGCTGAACCTATCTCCAGAGCGTCCCCGAAGATACCTTAAGCCAATAAACAATGAGATAGGATGATACATATAAGACAAACCAACTGGTTGTTTTGATATAAAGCTTTAGCGGATTATCTTACCTTACTCTTCTCATTAAGAAGACAAGAGAATCGCTAAATTTGTCAACGACATGCAATAAGTCTGTATTTAAGGCAAAAAGTTCAAGGACAAATCGGCTAAACTTGATAACTTCATTCAGTTAGCGATAA
The DNA here is from genome assembly GCF_033339515.1 of Vibrio sp. 2130-1. Classification (NCBI taxonomy): domain Bacteria; kingdom Pseudomonadati; phylum Pseudomonadota; class Gammaproteobacteria; order Vibrionales; family Vibrionaceae; genus Vibrio; species Vibrio sp. 2130-1. Next base: position 37,563 of record NZ_JAWOUT010000002.1, on the reverse strand, counting down.
TCAGTGCCCTATTTCTCTTTGTTTGTTGAGTGAACAGGGAGCGCTCACTGGCAAAAGGATCGACTATATGACAGAGCAAGAATACTTTACCGTCCATCATAACCTCACCATCAACGTCGAAACGTTAAGTGCGGACTTTGCTTTGCCAGATGAAGAAACATTTGTCTCCGAAATTCCAGCACCATTTATTGTCGCCAGTGAATTTAGTCACTTAGATATGTTGGCAGACAACGCGCGTCTAGAGCTGAAAAACAAAGAGTTAAAGCATGTGATCAACTTGCTTGATACGCAAAACGCGAAACTTAACCTCTTGTTGAGCTTTATGCTTTCACAACAAGATGACGCCTCCATTCGCTATCAAACGACGCAGTTTGGTGCTAGTCAACTCAGTTTCCGCTCAGATACAGCGTTAACTACTCAACAACTCGTTCGTGTTAAACTGTTCCTCGATCACCCTGCTGCGGCGATTTACTGTTACGCTCAAGTAGAAGAATGTGATGCTTCAGAGCAAGATTTCATTATCACGCTTAGATACAAGATGCTCCGAGAATCTGATCAAGATTTACTGATAAAGGCAGCACTGTATCAACAACAAAAACTTTTACGTCAGCGCTCGATGGAGCGAGATAAAAAATAATTCCTATGACAAAAGCAACGATTCTTTCCGTCACCAACCCTTCAGAGCGTGGCGACAAAAAACAGCTAGGTAATTTGCCGGGCGCAGCTCTACCTCTAGCCATTGCAGAGCTAGCCAAACAGCATTCGAGTCACTCGCTACTCGTTGTGCCTGACCCGCAAATTGCTTTAAAGCTTCAGGCAGAGATTGAGCAATTCACCGACCAAACGGTAAGCCTGTTCCCCGACTGGGAAACGCTGCCTTACGATAACTTTTCTCCGCATCAAGAAATCATCTCTGAACGTATCGCACGCCTATACCAACTGCCAAGTCAACGTGATGGCATAACCATCGTCCCGGTCAGTACAGTATTGCAACGCCAATCGCCACGTGATTTTTTGTTGCAACACACTTTAATGGTGAAAACTGGTGATCGAATCTCGCTAGAGAAGTTACGTGTACAACTTGAAAATTCAGGCTACCGCCATGTAGATCAAGTATTTGGGCCAGGTGAATATGCAAGTCGTGGGTCTATTCTGGATCTCTTTCCTATGGGCAGCAATGACCCGTACCGCATCGACTTCTTTGATGATGAAATAGATACCATTCGCACATTTGATCCAGAGAACCAACGCTCTATCGACGATATTCAGCAAATCCAATTGCTGCCTGCACATGAGTTCCCAACCACTAAAGAAGCGATTGAAGATTTCCGTACACGTTGGCGCACCCAGTTCGACGCACGCCGCGAGCCTGAATCAATCTACATGCAAGTGACCAAAGGCACGTGGCCCGCTGGTATTGAGTATTGGCAGCCGCTGTTTTTTGACCATACCGAGACTTTATTTGAATATTTGCCAGAAGACTCTCAAGTCATCACATATGGTGATATCGAATCTGCGGTCGATACTTTCTTAACCGATGTCGAATATCGATACGACCAGAAAAAAGTTGATCCGTTGCGTCCTCTTTTGACTCCTGAACAGCTTTGGTTGAAAAAAGACGAACTTTTCAGTCAACTAAAACAGCTCCCTATCGCTCAATTGAGCCTAGATAAAGTGGTTAAGCGTGCCGGTCGTCAAAACCTACCCGTACAATCGTTAGCCGAGCTTGGCGTTCAGCAACAAAATAAAGAGCCGCTCTCGCGCCTTCGTCAGTTTAGTGAGCAATTCAGCGGCAAAATCGTTTTCTCGGTAGAGTCAGAAGGTCGTCGTGAAGCACTAACGGAGCTGTTGCAAGGCATCAAAGTTCGGCCAGTCGTACATGGCTCACTTTACCAAGCTCTAGACTCGGGTGATCGATTCAGCTTGATCTTAGGCGCAGCAGAGCATGGTTTCATTCACGAAGAGCTGAACTTCGCTCTGATCTGTGAAAGTGATCTACTCGGTGACCGTGTTATCCAGCGACGCCGCAAAGATAAAAAAGCCGTCAACAGTGACACCGTTATTCGCCACCTTGCGGAGTTAAAACCCGGTCAACCTGTGGTTCATATTGATCACGGTATTGGCCGCTACATCGGTTTACAAACACTTGAAGCCGGTGGCATGAAAACGGAATACGTCACCCTTGAGTATCAAAACGATGCCAAGCTCTACGTACCAGTTTCATCACTGAATCTTATCAGCCGTTATTCTGGCGGCGCTGAAGAGAGTGCGCCACTGCATAAATTAGGTGGTGAAGCGTGGGCAAAAGCACGTCGTAAAGCGGCAGAAAAAGTGCGTGATGTCGCGGCAGAATTGCTGGATGTGTATGCAAAACGAGAATTAAAACCGGGCTTCAAATTTGAGCTAGATCGTGGGCAATACGCAACATTTAAAGCAACATTCCCGTTTGAAGAAACAGATGACCAAGCGATGGCCATCAATGCTGTCTTGTCAGATATGTGCCAAGCAAAAGCGATGGATCGCTTAGTGTGTGGTGACGTGGGCTTTGGTAAAACGGAAGTCGCTATGCGCGCAGCATTTGTCGCAACGGATAACAGTAAACAGGTCGCCGTACTCGTACCAACAACCTTGCTTGCTCAGCAGCATTTCGAAAACTTCCGTGACCGTTTTGCCAACTTACCAATCCGAGTTGAAGTACTGTCTCGTTTTAAATCTGCCAAAGAACAAAAAGTCATTTTGCAAGACGTTGCCGATGGTAAAGTCGATATTGTCGTTGGTACGCATAAGCTGCTTTCGAGCGACATTAAATTCAAAGATTTAGGTTTGTTGATCGTTGATGAGGAACACCGCTTCGGGGTTCGTCAAAAAGAAAAGGTCAAAGCAATGCGTGCGGATGTGGACATTCTTACCCTCACCGCAACACCAATTCCACGCACACTGAATATGGCAATGAGTGGCATGCGAGACCTGTCGATCATCGCTACACCTCCTGCACGCCGTTTAGCCATTAAAACCTTTGTTCGACAAAAAGAAGAGCCAGTGGTCCGTGAAGCGGTACTGCGTGAAATTATGCGTGGTGGTCAGGTTTACTTCCTGCACAATCAGGTTGAAACCATTGAAAAAACGGCAGAAGACTTACAGAAACTCATCCCAGAGGCACGCATTACCGTGGCTCATGGTCAAATGCGCGAGCGCGAACTTGAGCGAATCATGAATGACTTCTACCATCAGCGCTTTAATGTGTTGGTGTGTACAACCATCATCGAAACCGGTATCGACGTACCAACGGCAAATACCATAATCATGGATCGTGCGGACAATCTTGGCTTGGCGCAGTTGCATCAATTGCGTGGCCGTGTTGGACGTTCACACCATCAGGCCTATGCTTACTTATTAACGCCACATCCAAAAGCCATGACCAAAGATGCCATCAAGCGTCTTGATGCGATTGCTTCACTGGAAGACTTAGGTGCTGGCTTTACGTTAGCAACCCACGATTTAGAAATCCGTGGTGCTGGTGAGCTGCTTGGTGATGAGCAAAGTGGGCAAATTCAATCCGTTGGTTTTACACTTTATATGGAAATGCTGGAACAAGCAGTGCAAGCATTAAAAGAAGGCAAGGAGCCATCTTTGGATGAGCTGCTTCGTGAGCAAACTGAAGTGGAAATGCGAATCCCAGCGCTCTTACCAGATGATTACATTCCGGATGTAAACACACGACTGTCGATGTACAAACGCATTGCGAGTGTCACAAGCAGTGATGAACTATCAGAGCTAAAAGTGGAACTGATTGATCGCTTTGGTCTGCTTCCAGACGCAACAAAGAACTTACTTGCCGTCTCAGAATTGAAAATTTCGGCTGGTAGTTTAAAAGCGAAAAAGATAGAAGCCCATGATAAAGGTGGATTTATCGAGTTTTACCCTGATGCTGACATAAATCCAGCGTATTTAGTTAAACTGCTGCAATCACAGCCGCAAAAATTTGCAATGGAAGGTCCAACTAAGTTCAAGTTTAGCGTACCATTGGTGGACCGACGTAAACGCATTCAGTTTGTTCAAGACTTACTGAATGATTTTAAACAGAATTTATTACCAACGAGCTAATAGTCGAATGAGAATACTGATCCCGTTATTGCTTCTATGTGTCTCAATGCCCTCTTGGGCACAGCGCCAATTTGATATTGAAGTGATCATTTTCAAGCGAGCAGTCGACGCTGAAAGCACAACAGAATCTTGGCCGAATCAACTGCCAAAAATCGATATGGAAAATGTCGGTAGCCTAGAGAGTGAATCCTACCGCCGCTCTAAAGGCGTGACACTTTTGCCAAGTTCTTCTTTCCGTCTCAACGCGCAAGAAGCGGCACTAAATAATCATGCCGGCTTTAAAGTGCTTAAACACGTAGCCTGGCGTCAAGGTGACCGAGGTAAATCTAGCGCCCCAATTTTCCGCATCGTTGGCGGGCGAGATTTCTCTGATTCTTATCAAGCAGATGGCCGCCCAATCAATGGCAATAGCAATCAAACATTTTCCAGCGACGGTTACAGTGAAGAGACGGTCAATGGTCCTTTATATGAACTAGATGGTCGATTCCAAATATACGTACAGCATTACCTCTTCGCCGAAACAACACTAGATCTGCGCGAACCAAGTGTTAGAGAGGTGCGTTTTGAACCAACCTCAACTGAGCAATTGGCGGATGACTTAGGTGAAGTAGATGGTAACGTCCAAGTCGGTAACTTGGCAGAAATATCGCCGACAGTAACCGAAGAGAAATTCCTGAAGAGTTATCGAATGGATCAAAAACGTCGTATGCGTAGCAGCGAGACTCATTACCTAGATAACCCGTTGATGGGTATGATCATTCAAGTTCGTCGGGTTCGATAAGCACGAGCGGTTCGACAAAGCGCAGCAAAGCTGCGCTTTGTTTTTATCTGCTATACCTCAATTATTCCTAACCAACGCAGAGCAAGGAAAATAGCTGCGTTCAAGTATAAATAGACAGCTTTCAATTTACTTACACTCAACATGGAAGTCGTATTAGTTCATGAGTCCAGACTTTGAAATCATTGCGCCCCGCTTAGCGCTCAAGCTCATCCCTGCTGAAGAAGCACATTCACTACAACGATTACTTGCAGAATCCCCTTCGCTGCACCAATGGCTTGATTGGTGTGATAAAAACGTCACATTGAAAACCGCGCAGGACTTTCTGTTGGCAACCCGTCTTAACTGGGTCAAAACTGAGGCTTTTGGTTTCGGTATCTATGAGCGGCAAAGTAACACTTTGGTTGGAATGGCAGCGGTTAATGAGTTATATCATACGTTTAATATGGCGAGTATTGGTTACTGGGTTGCCGACCGCTATCAACGGCAAGGCTATGCCCAAGAAGCCGTTAAAGCCTTAGCAGAATTCTGCTTCGCAAAGCTAAGTTTAACTCGACTAGAGATTGTTTGTGACCCCGACAACGAAGCTAGCCAAGCCTTAATTGAGTCCGTCGGTGCACAAAAAGAAGCCATCGCCAGAAACCGGTTTATTTTTCAGGGTAAGCCTAAAGATGGCGTTGTGTTCTCACTTTTACCGACAGATCTAACATAAACAAAAAGCCACCGACTTGCGGTGGCTTCTGCATTTTTTAAGATACAACACATCCACACAGAGTGGATTTAAAACCTTAGTGCAGCTTAAGGTTTGGACGCAGCACGCGATTAATGCGGCCGACGAGCATCATCAGACCGGTTTTGAATACACCGTGCAACGCCATTAGGTGCATGCGATACAATGAGATGTAAACGACACGAGCAATACGGCCTTCTACCATCATCGACCCTTTAGTTAGGTTCCCCATCAGACTACCAACGGTTGAGAAGCGACTTAGAGACACTAATGAACCGTGATCTTTATATACGTAGTCTTTCAACTCGCGCCCGTTGATCTTCGCGACGATGTTACTAAATGCCTGGCTTGCCATTTGGTGTGCAGCTTGAGCGCGTGGCGGCACGAACGAACCGTCAGACTGGGTGCATTGTGCTAAGTCACCAATAACAAAGATGTCATCATCTCGTGTTGTCTGTAGTGTGTTTTTCACTACAAGCTGATTGATACGGTTCGTTTCTAAGCCAGCGATATCTTTAATAAAGTCTGGAGCTTTGATACCCGCAGCCCAAACCATGATTTGAGCTGGGATCTTCTCACCATCTTTTGTAGTAAGGCCATCTTTTTCAGCTTTAGTCACCATAGTGGCGGTGCGCACGTTTACGCCCAACTTCACCAACTCTTGATGAGCAGCAGAAGAAATACGTGGAGGTAACGCTGGTAAAATACGCTCACCTGCTTCAATCAGATTGACGTTCAACTTGCTAGAATCAAGATCACCGAAGCCATAAGTGCGCAGCTCTTTAACAGCATTATGTAACTCAGCTGATAGTTCAACGCCAGTTGCACCAGCACCAACAATCGCAATATCGACCGTACCGTTACCGTTTTTCGCGTGCAGCTTTAGGAACTCGTTGTTCATTTCTGTACGGAAACGGTGTGCTTGCTCAGGGCTGTCTAGGAAAATACAGTTTTCACGAACGCCAGGCGTGTTGAAGTCGTTTGATGTCGAGCCAATCGCCATCACTAGAATGTCGTATTCTAGCTCACGGCTTGGCATAAGAAGTTCACCGTGTTCGTCTTTAAGCTCACTTAAGATGATCACTTTACGTTCACGGTCGATGTCTTGAAGGCTACCCATTTGGAAGTCGAAGCTGTGGTTTTTTGCATGAGCTCGATAGCTCAGTGCATCTACTCCTTCGTCCAAAGAACCTGTAGCAACCTCATGCAATAATGGCTTCCACAAGTGGCTCGCTTTTCGATCGACTAGCGTAATTTGCGCACGGTTTTTGCGACCTAGAGTTCGACCAAGCTTAGTTGCCAACTCAAGACCACCTGCACCGCCGCCTACAACGATAATGCGTGTCACAATGATTTTCCTCTACAAAAATGAATATATGGGGTTCAGCTCGATGCATGACTCACAAATATTTGTGGCATCCATCCAACCGATGAATTCTTGGTTCTTAGAGGTGTCTCAATTACTTGGATTAAAAAACTGCCACTCACCTTGATTCTTTATCTATCAATGACTTGTCAGGGTTTGGCATGTTTATCTGGTACGCATACGACGCCAGAATTTTTTGGGCAAGTTTATTACTCGCTCTCAATTTTTTTTGATATTTATCAAATTATTTTAGTCCGGTTCATTATATAGAGACCAACTTTGAAGGCAACCAAAATCCGTGTAACGAGTACGGATTGACTACTTTTCGACTACTCTACAACAAGGTGTTCGTGCTACATAGGAGGGAAGTAAGAAAACGGTAAGGAGAACACAATATTCAAAGCGTTAAACCAAGAAAATGTGCCTTTCAAAGAGACAGTGGCTCGGCATACTCAAGAGAAGGAATCGCAGCAAAGCAGCCGATAAAAACGCCGCTTTACTGTCTACACTCAACATTAATAAGTATTTTTAAATGCCTTTATCGCTTGTAAATGATGAGAGATTTTTTTGAACTTATGAGACTGAGTTTCATCCCAAATAATTTGATAGTGTTTTTCTAGCTCAGCTGCCGTTTTCGAATTGTCATGCACTTCATCATCTTTAGAGAGAATCACTAAGCAGTGAGCTTGATTTTTCGCTCGGAACTGATCAACACATTTTGTTGCGATATCTTCGTACTCTTCTGGACGATCGATTCGACCAGCCATCGTTTTTTCTGGGTGCAAGTTCGGGTTGAACATCACTTGCTTGATACCGCATAGAAAACCAATTCGCTCAGACCAGTAACCACCTAAACCAACCCCGCAGATTAATGGGTTTGGGTCATCAGATTGATCGATAACTTTAGACACTTCTTTTAACAAGTGTTGCATGTCGTGCTTTGGGTGAAGGGTGCTGTAATTGATAAAACGAACGTCGTCGTCGATAAATTGCAGTTGAAGAACTTTTTCGTGGTTACCCGGGCTTGTACTGTCAAAGCCGTGTAAGTAAATAATCATGTGTACCTCTCCCTGTGTGTATCTGGTACTTTTATTAAAACTACCACTATTTCCTTACTGTTAAAGGGGAAAATATCACGAGTTCTCAAAACAGTGATCTTCCATACACAATGAGCCTTTCAACTCATACGCACTGTTTAAGTATTGTTCATCTCCCCACAATTTATAGGCAAGTAGATACCAGAGCATCGCCATCACCAAGGTTCTTGGTTGCCAAGCGTGTACACCTCTCAGCCAAAGAGACACATCTTCGATACCTCGAATTTGGCAATACTGCTTTACCGCTTCTTCCACAGGCGCATTCGCGACCTGAATAGTTAAGGTCAAATCAAGCCTAGGGTCAGCAATCCCGGCATACTCCCAATCAATGACTTTCACCCCACTCTCTCCTCGCACTAGGTTGTAACACCCCAAATCGAAGTGACATAGGGCAAGCGGAACAGGTGCAACGTTCGGTTCCGTGCGCCACTTCATGTACAAAGCCTCAAACTCCGTACCCACATACTGACCATCAAGCTCAAGCCAATAATGATCGATGCGAGAAATATATGAAAATGGAACCAAAGGAATTGCGCTTATCGGATATTGATGAATCTTCGCCGCAATGGATAATAAATCGCTTAATGCTAAGCCTGACTCCGTCAGTGCCTCTCCTTCTATCCATTCCACCAGCAACCCTTGCTCATGAATAAAAACTGGCTTGGGGCCAATTTCCAATGAAGAGACTGCATTCAGCACTTGATATTCACCGTGACGAGAAATTGAAAAAGCCTTGCAGACATGACTGGTCGGTCGCCAGATGTATGCAAGGCCTTGAGAAGATTCCAACCGCCAACAGCGGTTGGTTAGCCCCCCGGTAACAGTTTGTACTTTTACCGGAGGCTCCGTAAAGAAGCCATCGAGAGATTTAAGACTCGGATCTAACTGTTTTGCTTGTTGCCAAGAAAACCATGCCATTGATGACTTCTCCACCCTGTTCGATTAAAGACCGAATAGGCTCTTAGATTGCGCTTTACGAATTTCAGTTTCATCCGCCCACTCAATCAAACCTGTTTCTAGGTCCATTAGGCGCATGGTCATCTTGTAGTATACATCTTTATCGCTACCTGCATTTTTCACAATGCTAGATAGGTTGCCGTAAAGCATGTATTGAGCACCAACCATTTTACCAAATTGGATCGCTGTGCTTTGGTTAACAAGCTCATCCGTATTTTGGAAGTTAAGTTGTTCACGCACAGACTCAACACGATCCATATCAACAAAACGGAACTTACCTGAGTTCAACATCTTAGTAGAGATCGTGTCAGTAATGGATTCAGTGTCAATATGTTCACTGGTTTTGTTCTTAATTCGCTCAACAAAAACGATAGGACGTTGGTCACGAGTAATTGCTGCTACAGAGCCCGACATCATCATGCTATCCACCATTTCAGCCGCGATTTTTTGTAAATCTGTTGAGCCAAAATCGATAGTCGTGGTTTCTGTTGCTTGCGCATCGCCGTAAGAGACTTTGTTAGAACAGCCACCTAAAATGACGGCAAGACCTAAAAGAGCAATAATACTTTTTTTCATGAGAGTTCCTTAGTTTTTCAATACCAGCGCATCGTTAGCGCGGCAGCTTCGGCAGAGCCGTTAAGATTAATCGTCTTGTGCTTCTCTAATTTGCACACGGAATTTTGTGCCATTTGGATTCACAGTAACTTCAGATAACGTGACTTGCTCAAATCCTCGCACAATCATTTTTCGCCACGGACCAGGTTTGGTATTCACTTCTAAACCATTGTTGTCATACCAATAAAATCGGTAAAGAATGTGCTGATCACCTTTGTAATTGCTACTCAGCTGCACGACTCCTCGTGGGCGATCATCAACGTAAGTGGTGGTGATGTTGTCAACTAATAAGCGACTACCTAAAACGTTATCATTAAAAAATACTTTTTGCGTTTGGCCATCAATTCGAATACCAGCCGTGTTTTCGGCGCATCCAACTAAACCAATAGCCATTGCTAAACAAACAAGCCATGCTTTCATTACAGTCTCCCTAGCTGTTTATGCCACACGGTTGAGTGTGCTCCCTGACGAGATACCCATACCAATGTAGTCTGCTGTGCAGGCACTTCAAACTGATAGGTTTGATCACCCAAGTTTAAACTTTGTGTTCCCGGTTTCACGATTTTTGAAGCCGTTTTCACTTGCGCTGGCAATGTTTGCCAACTTCTTGTATCTGGCTGTTCGGTCAATGTGTTCCATACATTGAAAAGTATGTTGCCCACATCATCGCCTTTTTTCGCCGCCTCTTTTCGGATTCGATCTTTTGCCCAAACACGAAGAGCTTGACGGATCACTATTGTAGTAAGACGTTCATTAAGATCGTTTTGCGCCATCGCATTAACATCAGTCAGCGTACTGGAAGGCAATACCTGACCATTTAAAACAACATCGCTAAAACGTTGAGCACCTCGGTTCTGATAATAAGGAAGCGCCAACGAATAAATCGCGCCATTATCGCGACTGTCGTAAATCGGTAAATCAATACGCCACCCTTTCATCGCCTCAACAACACCCTGCTCATCAATAACGATGACTCGCCCTTGTGACTGAGTTAATCCAGAAGGTGCTTTACCATACCGCTTCTCTAGCATGCGCAAGTCTTCACGCATGCCCAGCTTCTTAGCAGCGTATAAGGTGCTTTCCACAACTTGCTTGTTGTCTGGCATTACAGCGAGTGCTCGTCGGTAATCAACGTAAGCACTGTTTAAGTCTCGCGACGCTTCATATAACAAGCCAGAAAGATAGAACAGATAACCATTTTGTACCGCGCTTAGTTTTTTACCAGCATCAGGGTAGTTCGCTAACACACTGCCTAAATTGGCAGACATGCCTTGCTTGTTAAGGTCTTTCTCTGCTGCTTTTAGCTCTTTTTCACGCGCCTTTCTTGCCGCTTCCTGAACTTGATTAGCTCGACGCACTTCAACTAGTGCTCCTTCTAAATCGTTTTTCTGTAAGTAATTTAGTCCTAGATACAGGTGCAAAAAGCCAAGTTCGTAATCGGCGGGATGATAGTCTTGGAGATTGTCGTTCACTGCGAGAGAGCCGACGCTCGTTGCCGTGTCTGACACAGATATCGTCGCTCGATCTTGTTGAACACGTACGGCACGATCGCTGCTTTCTAGCGCATTCAAACTTGTCGGGTAATCTTCAGCAAGAAAAGAGATACGACCTTTTTCAAAATTGCCAAGTATCTCGCCACCCACTTCACTTGATTGAAGTTGTTTTGCTTTGGCATATTCCCCTGCAACAACGGCTTGATAAACTTCTTGATTCTGGTTGCTGTAATGACTAAACAGATTGCCCGCAGATAAATTCGCGCAGCCAGAGGCCATTAAAGCCCAGCTCATCAGCCCTAACAGCTTTACACCTAGTTTCACATTTATCTCCACAAATGTGTCATTCGACAGGAAAAAGAAGTGGGTGAATCACCACCCACTTTTAAAAGCTTAGCTCAATACCATTGGACCTAGAGGGCGGCCGCCTAGTAGGTGCATGTGAATATGGTAAACCTCTTGGCCACCATGTGGATTACAATTAACGATCAGGCGATAGCCGTCTTCAGCAATACCTTCTTCTTTAGCTAACTTTCTAGCAACAGTGAACAAACGCCCCATCATTGCCTCATCTTCAGCTTCTACATCATTCGTTGTTGGGATCAGTTTATTCGGAATAATGAGAATATGGCTTGGTGTGCGAGGGTTAATGTCGCGAAACGCAGTCACCAAATCATCTTGATAAAGGATATCGGCAGGGATTTCCTTGCGAATAATTTTACTAAAGATCGTTTCTTCCGCCATGAGGACTCCATTTTATAAACGTAATTAGACCCCAGTTAGTATGCGCCAACCAAAAGCGGAGCTCAATAAAAACAGTGTTCACTTAACATTATTAATCAAATGCTAATTAACGAAGCTTTTTTTGTCGTGTGCGTCATAAAATGCGCGTCACAAACTGAATACAATCCAATGAATTTTGTTACTTTTTTAAGACAATTATTATTTTTATACCCAAGTAAACTCAAAAATGCTTGGGTAGCTTGTCTATTTTTGGGAGAGGAAGCTCACTTATGCGAGGTTCAGTTATTAAAAGGATGTATGCCGGCTTTGCACTGATCATCATCCTATTTGCCGTCACAATTGCCATTATGATGGGAGGAATGAGTGATATTCACGGAAAATTTGGCACGGTTTCTAAATCATCCCTACCGTTGGTATCGTTATCTAATCAAACCAGTGTTGAGCTGCTTTCTGCCGACAAATCATTTAAAGACTTCCTGACGACAGAGAATAAACAACGCATGGATGAAATGCGTCAGGAATTTGCTAGATCTCAACAACGCTTCGAATCCACATTGGCTCAACTGAAAACCGCAAGCCAAATCTACCCTTCTCTTGCCGAACCGTTTTCACAGTTAAAAACGTTAGAGCAGAGCTATTTTACAGAAGCTCTAGAGGCCATGGACAACTACGAAGCAATGTTCGCGGCTCAAGAAGAAGTGCAAAAATCCTCACGCCGCTTCCAAAAACTGAATACCGAACTTTCGGTTGGTCTTAAAGAATATGTGGCAGATCAAACCAGCATTTCTGTCAAAGTCATGGCAAAGAGCTACTTTATCAAGTTAAAAGATGCCGAAGTAATTACCTCTGATGCCCTCGCCAGTTCCAACCCTGAGTTTGTTACGCAAGCCGTAGCTAAAAACCGCAAAGCAGTAACGCACTTGAATTACGCATTCCGCGGGTTGGTGACTCAACTTCCTGAGCTAGAAAAAGCATTTGGCGAATCTGTAGAGCAATTTACTCGCGACGTTGGTATGCGTGGCGGTGTGTTAGACCAACATAATAATTACCTCAATGCTCGCGCCGCTTTGTATAACAATATCGCCAACCTAGCAAATAAAGTGGATTCAACCATGGCGATTCTTGAGCAATTCACGACAACCGCAACAGATAAGCTCAATGAATCATTGGCAGATGCAGGTGACATATATTCAGCGGGTGTAACGAAAGCCATCATCATTGGCGTTATTGTCGTTTTACTCGCGACAGCGATTGGCTACCACATCGCACAAAGCGTTCGCGAACCGTTGACTCGTATTCTAAAAGTGTTAGAAGGCCTGACTGAAGGTGATATGACACAGCGTATCGATATTCGCTATAACAACGAATTCAGCCGTGTGAGTGGACACATTAACTCACTGGCCGACAACCTTCACGAGATCTTGGTGAAACTCAACGAAGCGTCAGAAAACCTATCGTCAACCGCGACAACCAACGAACGCACCTCTTCGCAAGCACAAATTAAATTGAGCTCTCAACGCGAACAAACGGCAAACGTCGCTACTGCGATGACAGAAATGTCTCATTCAGTGCAAGAAGTCGCGCAAAGTGCGCAAGGCTCGCTAGAAATGGTGCAACGCGTCGAAGCTGCCTCTGAAGAAGGCAGAAATGTTATGAGCAGTAACATCTCAACCATTAATCAACTAGAAACACGTTTGAACGAATCGGTTTCCGCAGTTTCTGAGCTACAAAAGATGAGTGGTCAAATTGGATCTATCCTTGATGTGATCCGCAACATTGCGGAGCAAACCAACCTACTGGCATTGAACGCGGCAATTGAAGCGGCTCGCGCTGGTGAACAAGGTCGCGGCTTCGCGGTAGTGGCAGATGAAGTACGAGTACTCGCATCAAGAACGACTCAATCAACCACTGAAATTGAATCTATGATCTGTAATCTGCAATCTAGCTCACAATCGGCAAACCAAGTCATACAAAGCTGTATGAGCGATATGGAGATGTCGGTTGAGCAAGCGTCAAAAGCGAACAGCTCAATGGAAGAGATCCAGGCGCTAATCATCGAAATCAGCCAAATGAGTACGCACATTTCACAAGCAGCAGCAGAGCAAAGTGAAACATCAACAGACATTGCTCGCAGCATCGAAGATATCAACAGCATCGCCGATGAAAGTTTCCATGCCATGTCGAGTATCGCACAAACCAGTGAATCACTGACCCACTTGGCTCATCAGCAAAATGAATTGGTCCACCGATTTAAGTTATAAATACTTTATAATTAAGAGCATTAATTAGTGCAATCAACTGTATAAGGGCGACTTTTTGTTAAGTCGCCCTTGTTTTTTGTCGGCCATGTCTACATATGATTAATAAGGCCAGCTCATCCCCTTGCACAACTCTTTTCGAGCGGCCTCATAAAAAGGAAAATCTATGGCTGTTCATGTTGGTATTATCGACCAAGACCCAGTGAGATTGGTCACTCCTCTATTAGATAATCGTACGCTAAGCACACATATCGTCTTCATCGGAGACAAGAGCCAGTTAGATATATTTGACCGACTGAGTGCCGTTTTAGATCAACGAGAAATTACTTCTGAATTTTTTGAAATTCCATCCGCTGTTAATACATCTCTGATCAAACAAGCAATTCAAAAACTGGCAAAAGATCTCCATGAACGCGGCGAAGATGTAAAATTGAACGCGAGCTGTGGTCTTCGTCATCGCTTGTTGTCGGTGTACGAAGTTTTCCGTACCTATCGCTGGCCAATTTTTGTGGTTGAGCCTAGTAGCGATAAGCTTTGTTGGTTATACCCTGATGGCAAAGAAGATACCCAAGTCGAAGATCACATTACGATTGCAGATTACCTCACTATCTTTGGTGCACGCGGCGAGTTTCACCACGTTGATTTACCACCTCTTCTTGATAAAAAATTGTATGAACTTGGTGAACGATGGGCCTCAAATGCGCTTGAGCTTGGGCCAGGTCTAGCAACACTTAACTACCTTGCAACCACATGCCGCAAAGAACAAAAGCTTGATGTCGAGCTCTCCGAAAAACAGCAGGGCTACCGTGAGCTCAACATGTTGCTTTCAGATTTAGTAGAAGCAGAAATCGCCACCTATGAGAATGGCGTTTTAACGTTTGCAGATGAAGATGCTCGACGCTTTTCAAACGGTGAGTGGTTAGAAACTTTGGTTCACAGCACCGTGAAGCAAATCCAAGACACCATGCCGACGATTCAAGATCGATCGTTAAATGTTCAGGTTTATCGTAAACTTGGTGAAAGTGAAGTACGCAATGAGTTAGATGTCGCAACAGTTGTAAACAACAAGCTGCACATCATCGAGTGCAAAACCAAAGGCATGAGAGATGACGGCGACGATACTTTATATAAGTTAGAATCGCTTCGCGATCTATTAGGTGGCTTACAAGCGCGCGCAATGTTGGTGAGCTTCCGTCCTCTTCGTCACAATGACATTACTCGTGCTGAAGACTTAGGGCTAGCCCTGATTGGCCCTGATGAGCTTAAAGATTTAAGAACGCACTTAACTGCTTGGTTTAAAGACGCGGGCGGTTCAGACGAGATATAGTGCCATTAAGAAAAGCTAAAATTCACAACGATAAAAAGCAGCATTAATGCTGCTTTTTTATACCTAAATTTTAGCTGTACGCATTTCTATAAGTAGAAAAAAACCAGAGGTTAGCCTCTGGTTTTTTCTGTTTGTTTAAATGCCAACTATAGCGGCTTAAAGCATTTTACGCGCTGCTTCTACAACCACTTTAATTGAACGCGCTTCCGTTTCTTTCAGAGTTGAATGATCTGGAATCTCTTTTTGTGTACGGTTGATGATAACACCAGCCACACAACCCGCTTTTAAACCAGAGCTCGCACACATTGTTAGCAGTGTTGCAGACTCCATCTCGAAGTTAAGTACGCCCATGTCTTGCCATTCTTGCATAGAGCCTTGGAAACGCTTAACAACACGACCAGAGAACGTATCGTAACGTTCTTGACCAGGGTAGAACGTGTCGCTTGATGCAGTCACACCCATGTGAACTGTAGCGCCAGACTCTTCTACTGCTGCTTTCATTGCGGTTGCTACTTCAAAGTCAGCAACTGCTGGGAATTCCATAGGAGCAAAGTGTAGGCTCGCACCGTCAAGACGAACTGACCCCGTCGTTACGATCATGTCACCCACGTTTACATGTGGTTGAATTGCACCCGTTGTACCAACACGTAGGAAAGTACGAACACCAAGCTGTGCCAATTCCTCAACTGCGATAGAGGTAGAAGGACCACCAATACCTGTAGAACAAACCACAACAGGTTTACCGTCTAACTCTGCACGGTATAGCGTGTATTCACGATGGCTTGCTAGAAATACTGGATTTTCCATTTGTTCTGCGATTTTTTGAACACGCGCTGGGTCACCAGGAATGATCGCTAGAGTCGCACCATTAAGATCAGCTTCAGTAACACCTAAATGGAATACAGCTTGAGACATAAGTCGCTCCTTATTGTGGCTTATTTTATGAACAATAAGCTCATTAATCAGTTATTGGGTACAGATGCACTGTAGCGAACCTTTCACCAACATAGAGTGATCACAATCACAATGACAAAATGTAATGAAAATTAAATTTCAAACAAAACTGGTATTGATCACACTTTAAGGGGCGTTAGATCATTTTGTTGCATAGCAATGCGTGATTTCAAGGACGAGAAAAACGTCTGATCGCATCAGGTTAATACGGTTAAAAAAAGCCCGATACACGAATGCCTCGGGCTATTAATGAGTGGGATCAATGGTTAGGTCAGTTATTTGATCTGCTTGGACTCAAAACGAAGTAATCTCAACGCATTCAATGTCACCAGTGCTGTTGCACCACTGTCGGCTAATACAGCAACCCACAACCCAGTTACACCAAGTAAACTTGTCACTAAGAATACACCTTTCAAACCTAGCGCTAACGCGACATTCTGACGAATGTTACTTAGCGTCGCACGCGACAGTTCTATCATGGCAGGTAGCTCAATCAAACGGTTGTGTGTTAACGCCGCATCAGCAGTCTCGAGCGCAACATCCGTACCGCCTCCCATCGCAATGCCGATACTCGAAGCTTTCATGGCTGGAGCATCATTGATACCGTCTCCCACCATCGCAACGGTATGTTGTTGTGATAGCTTCTCGACGTAATGCACCTTGTCTGCAGGTAACAAACTCGCTTTATAATCCAAGCCTATTCTATTTGCCATTGCTTCTGCACTTCTCGGGTTGTCACCCGTTAGCATCACCGACGTGACCCCAAGTTCCTTCAACATTGCGATGGCCTGCTGGGCATCTGAGCGCAATGTATCTTGCCATGCGATCACGCCAATGACCTCGTCATCGAAACGCACAATGACAACCGTTTTACCTTGTTGTTCCAACGTAACCACTTGCTCTTTGGCTTCTTGAGAAAGTGGAAAGTCTGCCTTTGAAGGCGTGACCACTTGGACCATTTTTCCATCGACGTAACCAGTGACACCAGAGCCTACTTGCGCGGTTTTATCCAACGCTTCAGGAATAGTAAGCCCCTGCTCTTGCACTTTGGTAACTAAAGAAACCGCTAGAGGATGACTTGAACCAACCTCGATTGACGCAGTTAGGCTAAGTAACTTGTCTTCATCCATATCAAAAGCAAAGACGTCAGTCACTTCTGGTTTACCTTGCGTCAGTGTCCCAGTTTTATCAAATGCGACAGACTCAACCTTGCCAAGCAACTCAAGCGCCGCTCCACCTTTGATCAATGCGCCCCGCTTAGCCGCTGCCGCCAAGCCAGAAGTGATCGCCGCAGGTGTTGAAATTACTAATGCACATGGACAAGCAATCAACAGCAGGGCGAGTCCTCGATAGATCCACGTTTCCCACGGTTGGGCAAATAGTAATGGCGGCGTAACGATAACCATCAGAGACACCAGCATCATTAGCGGCGTATACCAACGGCTAAATTTATCAAGAAAGCGTTCTAATGGTGCCTTACGAGATTCGGCTTCTTCAATCAAATGAAGAATTCGGTCTATCGCATTCTCGCCCTGACGGGAAGTCACCTGTAAGCGAACCACTTTATCGACAACCACAGCCCCGGCCATCACTTTGCCACCGGTTTGATGTTCAACGGGAACAGATTCTCCCGTTAACGCACTTTCGTCAAAACTCGCAAGCGCATCTTGCAAAACACCGTCGGCAGGCAAACGACCTCCGGGTGCGACTTCTATGATATCCCCTGGTTTAAGCTGAGCAGCTGGTACTTCTTTACGCTCTCCATCAATAATTAAAATTGAATTTTCTGGGACTAAGTCCATTAACGCCTGGACACCGCTTCGCGCGCGAGATGATGCATATGCTTCTAACTTTTCACCAATAAGGAAAAGCAATAACACCATTGCGGCTTCGGCGGTTTCACCTAAATATAAAGCGCCGAGCGCCGCTACACTCATTAACGTTTCAATCGCAAAAGGCGTACCGCTACGCGCCAACTTAAATGCTTTGAGCGCGATTGGGTATAAACCAAGTAAACACGTCAAAGTGAATAACCAAGCGCTTATTTGAGGGTCGATCTTAGAAATGACTGCCGCAGTAGCCATTGCACCAGCAATCGAGAGAATTTGGATGTTGTCTCTTATGACGCCAAGCCAGCCTTTCTTTGTAGTGATTGGTTTTGGAGCATCCAGTGAAGAGAGCGGGAAACCCGTTTTTTGGGCTGTCTGCTCTATCGTAGCTATCAGCTCTAGACCATCAAAATCGACGACCAGTTTTTCTGTTGCAAACAAAACCTTGGCTTGGCTGACGCCTTGTAAAGACGTAATGGCTTTCTCAAGCTTTTGCGCACAAGATGGGCAATCCATACCTGACACAAGCCAAGCGTTCCGAACGGAGGAATTACTCTCCCTTGTGGGATCGTCTTCCTCGCCTGTGTCAACGCTGCAGCCTCCTCCACTACAGCAAGAGCTTTCAGAAACATCAACACTGGCCTGAGAGATATTGAGCGAAGATTTTACTGGCGCACAGCATGACTCGCTTGCACCAAGCGGCACCGCAGTTTTGATTTTGCTAGATTGGCAACCTTGATGTTTTGTACACATAATTTTTTCCTTATTGGTATCGGTGATTTACCTATTGCTAAGGATAAACCTTAGAGTAAGCTCCAAGGTCAAGATAAATTTGTACAGTTCGGCGATAGAAAATAAAAAAGACGCCGAAGCGTCTTTCCAAACCAGTTTAAAAGCAATATTCCGTAAAGTTTAAACAGAGAGGTTAAACGGGATGCTTAAAACACTCATTTAATGTCATTCCTATGGCACGCAGCACGTCTCTTCTTGTGATAACACCAACCAACTTACCTTTGCCATCCACCACTGGATACATTTTCGGCTTTCCAACTTTCATCATGTCAGCCAGTTCAATTACTGACATTTCTGGAGAAACAGATAAGACATCATCATGCATACACTCTTGTACCGTATGTGTATCTTGGCAGTGATAACTTGCTTTCACCAACTTATCTAATAAGTCTTGCTCCGATAAAAACCCAACCACTTTTTCATTTTCATCAATGACAGGGCCACCTAGTGTGACACTTTGCATTACTTTGTTTAAAGCTGCCGAAAGTGACATATCTTTCGTGAAAGTCACCGCTTGCAACGTCATGTAATCTTTTACTTTTAATGAATGCATTCTTATCTCCTTAAGGGCATTTTATTGCGGCCTTTAGATAAGTGTCGCCTAATTTCCTGATTTTACTAAATGGAAAGGAGTAATTTTATTTATAGGCACAGCCTATTGAACTAAAACAAAATTAACTCACCGAACAACATTCACTGTATTTCGTTAAACGCAAGATTCAGCCAGGCTGATTTTTCTAGGCAATAAATACAACAAAGCCAGTCAAATTGACTGGCTTTGTTATTAAGTAATTGTTGCGTTAGCTATGTTGGCGGCGCATGTTGTCTAAAATAATGCCAGTCGCCATCGCGACATTCAGTGATTCGGCACCGCCAAACGCCGGAATCGTGATCTTATCTGTCACGAATTTTGCTGCGGCTTCGCGCACACCATGAGATTCGCTGCCCATCAACAAAATACCTTCAGCAGCGAAATCCGTTTTATGAACGCTCTCTCCCTCCAAAAACGCGCCATATACTGGCAATTTGGCGTGTTCCAAATAACTTGGCAAATCCACCAAACTCACTTGTACGCGGCCAAAGCTGCCCATGGTCGCACTGATCGTTTTAGGATTATAAGGATCAGCACAATCTGTACTCGCAATAATGTGCTTGATGCCATACCAGTCTGCAACACGAATAATCGTACCTAGATTACCAGGGTCGGATACACCATCTAGCGCAATCATCAAGCCTTTCGCTTGAGGCTCTTTTACACTCGGAATTTCAACCACAGCAATGGCCGCATTATTGCTCACAAGCGTGCTCGCTTTGGTCAATTCATCAAGCGATGCTTCAACACAATCAAAACGATTTAGCGTACCAGCATTTTGTTCGAGAAATGCCGCTGTTGCAAAAACCTGCTTCACCTTCAATGAACTACTTGCTAGCTCTAGTACGTTCTTTTCACCCTGAGCTAGGAATAAGCCATGCGCTTTACGCTGTTTCTTTTGACCTAAAGCACGAAGCAGTTTTAATTGGTTTTTTGAAATCATTAAAGTATCCCAGGTGAAAATGGTTATTCGACGAGCGTACCCTAAACAATCTTCACGAAAGTTCGGTATCGAGCGGATGAGATTATAAATTATACCTAAATAACCTCAAGAAGCTTGATCATCAGAAGACGTTGAACACCAAGCGTAGCCAAAATAAAAGAAGGCTCAAAAACGAAAAAAGCCCTGCGATAACGCAGGGCTTTCAAAGGGTGGGACCCCAGCCACATCCCGGCACACAAGTCACACGCTGCGGCTGCTTCCTTCCGGACCTGACCGAGTTCACGAGCTATTGTTGCGAGAGGACCAGAGCCCCATAATTCTTTTCGAGAGGTCTTGCCTCAATCGATGGGGCGATTATTCAGTATCAGCTCTCATAATGCAAGAGCAAAAACCTTGAATTTCATCATTTCATTACCGTTTGAACAAAACTCGATCAATTCATTCCTTTATGATGAAACCGTGCAGTCACGATAAGAGGAGTCGTGCCGTGAGGACTGCTTACTCATGTACATGTCTTCATCAGCCAAATGCATCGCTTGCTCTAAGCTCATGTGCCGTTCCCTTTTTGCAGAGAAACCAATAGAGATACTTATAGACTCCAAATCACTACATAATTTGCCTTTCACATCGATTCTACTGAGCTCTCTCATTGCTCTAGTTAACTCGGCTTGCGTTGGATAACCCAGCAATATGAACTCATCCCCTCCAATTCGATAACATCTTCCCGACCAGACATAATGAATTTTTAGCGCCAGTAGTTGTAAAACTTCGTCCCCAGCGCGATGACCATAAGTGTCATTGATTCGTTTGAAATGATTAATGTCTAAGTAAAGTATGGATAGATCTTTGTTTACTCCTTTTCGATACTTTACTTGCAACGCACGACGGTTCCTTAACCCTGTTAAGTTGTCAGTGTTCGATTGACGGTAAAGATAAAGCGAAACACAAATAGCAAACAATAACACAAAGATAAACACAGCTTGTGTTTGCGTCGCTAATCGAATCTCATATTCAAGTGCGGTACGCCAATCTGGGCGTACATCGTACTGAGCAATGATCTTATCAACTTCTAACATCGCTATCGCTCGACTGAAGAAAGGCGCAAGCATGGCTCCTTTTTCATTCGCGACCAATCCAACAGAGAGTTGTGACTCATAAAACTCGCCAATAGCGGTATCCTGCTCTATCGGAACCAATTCACTGAGACGTAAAAAATGATTGAGCATCGCCGTATCCATCGGAATGTAATCGACTTCTTCATTTAGTAGCCCCTGAATGAGCTCTTGTTGGGTACGATAACGTTTGAGTTCTTTTAGCGGTAACAGTTGCGTCATCATTTGATCGAAAAAGTCATCCTTAACTACGCCAATCCGCTCAGATATCAACTGTGAAACATGAGAGTATGTGCTCGGTTTGTAACCTAAACGCTTGACCATCACCGATGCTGGCGCGTAATGGGGCTTTGGAAAGTAGCTAAATGCACGCCGCTCACGGCTGACCGTTAACGGCGCCAAAATTTCGAAATTACCTTGGATAAACTCATGGTACATAGAACCCCAGCTTTCACCAGGCTCACTAATGATCAAGCAGTTTAAAGCCAAGATCTCACAGCTTCTCAGGACTACATCAGCCGTCATCCCTTCGACACTACCATCTGCGTTGTATACAACATATGGAAAGATAGATTCGAGCTTAATCCGTATTGGTTCATTAAAATCAAGGGGCAATAAACGAATAGAATCACGCAACGCTGCTCGCCTTAATTCAAATTGATACTGGGAAATTTCTTCGCGAAGCTGCTTTTGCACCGCTTCCCCGTGAATAAACGTAGCGAACGTGTCCAACTCCTCAAGATGATGATCTTTTTTACTGATGATGGATACGGGCTTTATCGAAATCTGATCATTGAGCATCTTGGCGTCAAACCCCTCCATCAGCATCGGCTTGAGCTGGTTAATGGCATCGACAACGCCGTCCACAGCACCTGAACGTAGCAGTGTTACTGCTTGTTCATGACCTTGATAAGAGATCTGTTCTAGACCAGGGTAGTGTTGTTTAAGTAATTGGGCATAAACTGTATCTTTGGGGACGCCAACACGCGAAATATCACTCAACGTCGAATCTTTTAAGCCAAAGAGGTAGGTATATTCGATATTTGTTGGGCGGGAATAACTAAAACGTTGAGCACGTTCTTGTGTGTAAGTGATATTCGCAGCAAAGTCCGCTTCCCCATTCGCTACTGAATTTAGAATGGCATCAAAGCTGGAGTAGTTCACGTATTGAACGGTAAAGCCAAACTCCTTTGAAGCAGCATTGAAAAGAACACGAGTGACGACATCATCCGCTTCAGTCGCGACTTTATAATGAGCAATTAAAGGGGCTTCGGCTTTTACATTCAAACTCAAGAGGCAACATGCAAAAAGCAACAGTGTTCGAGCAAAAGTTGTCATGACAAACTTATCTTAAATCAACCACTTATATTGTGGTTATTATTATTGGAAGTGTAGTAAATATGAAATGAAGAACATATACTAATCTCCATTTTGTTCCACAACCAATTCGATACTCTGCCGCACATGTCACTTTTTACCTGACTAAAAACTCATAATTCAGCCTGTTCATCGCTACTACGTAAAATATAGTCAGTCATCCAAGCCGTCCCTAACAAACAGATCCAAACCACGAAAACAGGGTTTGGCACATCCGTGGTCGGGCTGACGACTAAAGCGGCAAAACCCACAGTCGGCAATGTCCAACATAATAATTTGCTCCAACGAATGGTATGTTGAAGCTTCGCAAGTGCTTCCATTGACGCTAACATTCCCGTCAAACTTAACGCCATAAGAACGGCGTACGGTAGGCCTGCAATCCACAATGGGAGCAACAAAAACAACGGCCACCAGCTGTGTTTATTGGATGGCGTCCAATGTGCAGCCGACCACCACATCGCCATAACCGCAATGGTTTGAACCACTGTAACCCAAGCAGACCCATCCAGCTTACCGCCTTGCTGTGTGACCATAAGACCAACTTGCAGTGTAAGTACAATAAGACCAGCGGTGAGCAACACGCCTAAAGAGCTTCTACGAGAAAACACCACCATTAAAAGTGGGAAAAGGATCAAAACACCAACCGACAAAGCAATTGGCTGCATTGAGAGTGTCGCACCAAAAGCCATCATCGCGCCCAGCAATACTAAGCCAGCGAACCCACCTTGTGGCAGAACCCACAGCGCGGGGATCATAAGTGCAAGAACGGGAATGTCACCCTCGCTCAAACTCATCGCCCGAACGCAGACAACAGCGAGTAAGGTCGTAACGAAAAATTGAAGTGTCGATAAAATCATAGCGCCTCCTGGCTTCCCCACCTACTTGGTAACTCAACGGCAAAAACTGGGATTGAAAGTCGTTGAGAGGGTCTAGATTCAAGCTTAGCTTGCGTTTGCTTCATGCTGTTTAAGGCTCATCAACCAACGACACTAAAGAACAGAAAATGTAATTCTTCAAAGTGAGTCGCTGGCAACACAAGGGTTAAGAACCGTTAGCAATATACAAGTCCAATGGTTTACCATTCCTTAGTAATCCAAAATAGACACTTTTGAGTATGGACCAATTTTTAGCGCAAATCTTTGCTGTAATTCACCAAATTCCAAAAGGAAAAGTCTCCACCTATGGGGAAATTGCAAAAATGGCCGGTTATCCGGGCTATGCGAGACATGTTGGTAAAGCACTGGGTAACCTACCAGAAGGCAGCAAACTCCCCTGGTTTAGAGTGGTAAATAGCCAAGGAAAAATATCTTTAAAAGGCAGAGACTTAGAGCGACAAAAAAAGAAATTAGAAGCAGAAGGGATTGAAGTATCGGAAGTTGGCAAAACTTCACTTAAAAAATACAAATGGCAGCCTTAAGCTGCCATTTTTTGTTCTCAGTACGTCGTATTAACGTGTTCCAACTAGACGAATATCTAATTGGTGAGTTTGTGCTTCATCTGTAATAACACCGTTATGTGTGTCGCTGATAAAACGCAGCTTTCCATCTACCTCAATGCGAGCACGAACGCTGTAACGATGGTTTGGTTTGATTTCATTGCTGTCGTAACTCAACTCAAAAGAAAGAGGAACTTGCTTACCTTCCGTTTCGAATGTCTGTTTCGCCAACACTTTTGCTGGGGCATCCGCCAAGGACACATCTTCTAACGCAATAGTAACCACTGCGTTTGGTGGCAAGGCAATCCGCTCGCGATAAGCCACTGTACCTGTAATCGTCTTCATTGACGCTTCTGTAGATTCCATTTCTGTATTTTGAGAAGTTTGGCAACCCACTAACGCAGCCCCAAAGAGTAGAGAAGTAACAAGTAGTAGTGTTTTTTTCATATATTCCTCGAAAAGAGCATTAAACCGAGGCAATTATAGGTGTGGAATATAAAACTGTCTGCTTCCTGTCACTTTATTTGACAATAGTTTGACTGAGTTAGAATTTATCAAACAATTGATTTTGTTTCATAATTGGAACAATACTATTTCTAAGTTACTCAATAGTTCTTAACTATGCCACTTCACAAGAGTGAGGCTGTTGAGGTAACTTGGAATGAAAGACAACGGTGAGGAGACACAATGAGTAAACCACTACGAGAATTGCTCAGCCTACTACAACTCGAAAAATTAGAAGAAGGCTTGTTTCGTGGCCAAAGTGAAAACCTAGGTTTGCCTCAAGTTTATGGCGGTCAAGTAATTGGGCAAGCGCTTTCTGCTGCGCGCTACACCGTTGAAGAAACACGCACGGTACACTCCTTCCATAGCTATTTTTTGTACCCTGGCGATCCAGAAAAACCTATTATTTATGATGTAGAAAATCTGAGAGATGGCCGTAGCTTTAGCACTAGACGCGTAAAAGCAATTCAAAATGGACGCCCTATTTTTTACCTAACCGCATCCTACCATGGCGATCAACCTGGGTTTGATCATCAAAAAGAAATGCCAGATATCCCTGGTCCAGAAAACTTTGCTTCAGAGAGTGAGCTCGCAAGCCATATTGCAGAATTTCTACCCAAACGCTTACGCAAAACATTTTGCGGGGAAAAGCCAATCGAAACTCGCCCCGTTACGGTTATCAACCCTTTGAAGCCCAAAAAAGCAGAACCCAAACAGTACCTTTGGATTCGTGCTAATGGTGAAATGCCAGAGAATCAGCTAATTCACCAGTACCTTCTGGCCTACGCATCCGATTGGGGATTCCTTGTGACAGCAATGCATCCACATGAAGTCTCATTAATGACGCCTAACTTTCAAGTGGCCACCATTGACCACTCTATCTGGTTCCATCGTCCGTTTAAGATGGATGAATGGCTTCTATATGCGATAGAGAGCCCAACGGCGAGCAATACTCGTGGGTTGGTCCGTGGCGAAATATACAACCAGCAAGGTCACTTAGTGGCGACCGCCGTGCAAGAAGGGGTGATGCGTTACACGAAATAGCTCGTGTTCGCTAGACGAAAAAAGGAGTGCTGTTCCGCACTCCTTTTTTAATGGGTATCAAACGATGATTAATTTGGTTGATACTTCATGTTAACAACCGACCATTCGTAAAGTGATTTCGGGTAACCATATTCACCTTTCCCGTAAATGACATTTGGGTCGGCATAGAATCCACCTTTATTCGTTGCTAAAAATTCACGACCCCCACGACGGTAAGTAATCACAGGTGCTACTAACTCATACTCTACCTTTTCCATCTTCGAGTCATCAATTATTAAGAACCGAGTCATACGAATCGTGCTGCCGCTGGTGCAGTACCCTGGGTCATCATAGTCAATTGCTTCAAAAGGCTTGAGATCATCTTCGAACAGCTCTGATGTACATCCATCAAATCGAGCTAAGTGTACCCACGCTCCTTTTATTAGAGTTTGGTCATCGTTACCCACCGGCTTGAATGCAAGTAGTGCAATCTTACCTTTGCCGTATAATTTCAATTCTTCGTCCGTTGGCTCACGCACTGAACGAACGTTCATCAAACCAAACTCACTTTCTTCTAAGTTAGAAAACTCACGTGCATTTAGCGTGCTAAACAATACTGTTTGTTCAGTTTCAAGCAATGTATATTGATCCGCAACACCTTCATCTGCAAAGCTTAGATACAGCTGGACTTTCTTACTTTCCAACGCTTTGTAATCTCGAGATTCTCCTTCCGAAACGTCGAGAGAAATCCAACGTCTTTTTACTGGTGGGAGGTCAAGTAACGTCAGCTCTTCCTTATCAACATCTAATGAAGCGACACCGTTAGTTGTTGAGCCGGATATTTGATAGCTGCGTTTTCCTATTGGTGTACCAAAATCTAGCTTAACCTTTTTAAATGGTTCAAATTCCACCTTCATTGTAGAAGTACTTAAACCAGGGTGCTTCGCTTTGTTAATAGTGCCATTTACGACGATTGTTTTAGCTTTGTAGTTGCGTCCAGTAAGAGTAACCTCTACTTGGTACTCGCCTGCGTGCAAAATCTTCAAACGCCCCGTATCAGGGGAAACTAGCTCGACCACAGGATCTTTTTGGTTAATAAGACGGTAACTTGCCTTCGCAGTCCCACCACTCATCACTGGTGAGATAACACTACCAGCGGAGAATTCTACCGTTGGGTAAGTAACCGATACAGGGTTTGTGCCTTGTTTAATCGTGACCGAGAAACTACTTTCACCCGGATCCACTTTGTCGTCCCCCGCATCCGAAACAATAATTTTTGTGCTACCCGCGTTAAGAATTTGCATGGCACCCGTTTGGCTGTTTAAGGAAACTACATCTGTTGCTGCGTTGTCTGCAAATCGGTACGTAACTTCCCCAACCGTACCAGAGATTTTCGGCGCAACAAATGTTTGGCCAACCTTCCAAATCTCTTCCACATCGGATTGAACTTCAATTCGGCTCGGCGCACTCAAAATTGTCACGTAGACTTTTTGATCAGGACCAACAGTATAATTCGCGCTCTCTTTTCTGCGCACAGTTAGCGTCGCTTTACCCGCTTTATACACATGGAGACGTCCTTCACTAAAACCACCGACAACATCTGGTGCGGTGTTATCTACAATCTCAATTTGCTCGTCAGCACTCAAACCAAAATCACGGTGAAGATCAAAACTGTATTTGTTGCTGTATACAACGTCATAATCGTGCGTTGCCATGGGTTGGCCTTCAGCCTTTGCAACTTTAATGACGACATTAAATTGAATAGGTTGGTAGAACTCCCCACCATCGTCTTCAAACTTAAGGTCGTACTCACCCGCAGTCACTACCTCCAACTTGCCGTCAGTCATTCGTAAGCCATTAGGTAAGCTGCTAACTAGATTTACGTTACCTTTTTGCCCTTTAAACGCCAGAGGGATTGAAAGATTTGGTTGATAGGTAAGCGGCATTTCAATGTCTTTTATAACGGGATGAGGCGCGCGATTAACTTCAAGATCAAAACGAGTTTTGCTTGCAGGATAATTACGCATGTCATGCTCGTAAATTTCCACTTCAGCAGCACCAACACCTTTGATCAGTAATGCTTCACCATTTTCAGTTTTAGCGACAACGTCTTCACCACGAATGATTCTCAGCTCATAGTCACCGTAGGCGTTCGTCACCTTAGGGAAAATTCGTCCACCTTCCTCATAAGTTGTGACGATATCCGCTGCGCTGATTTCTTGACGCTTGCCTTGTTTTACATCCACAAAAAATTGCGCTGTTTGCTGTTTATCCAGAAACGCGTCGCTGTAAGTTGCTGTCGCTTCAACCGTTAATTGCCCAACATTATGAACAAGAAGCAAACCCGTTTCAGGGTCTAGCAACTCGGCCACCTTGCTGTCTGGTACGCTATTTATAATTTTGTAAGAAATACGTTGCGTTTGAGCTTTATCTAAACGCACTGGTTCTAACGTCAACCCTTCTCGATACTCGTCTTCAAGCAAAGCGAACTGTAATTGCCCCGGAGCTACTGCATGCAGTTTAACCGTAGCGCGAACTTGTTTCGGCAAGTAAAAGTCGTTACCTGAATCAGTAATCAGCACCGATGCCTGACCAACTGAACCTAATGAATATACCGAACCGTTCTCATCAACACGAATCAAGTTATGACCACTTTCTACCTCATAACTCAGTTCGCCTTTTTGGCCACGGACGATCAACGCTTTTCCTTCTGACTCAATCGCATTGAAATTCAGATCACTCACTGAAAGTTCAGTATTGATGCCTCGCTCTACAGTGACAGAAAATCTTGCTTCAGAAGATTCATAAGCAGAGCTACTATCTGTAGCAAGAATCGTCGCCGTTCCTGGGCGCAGAATTTGTAGTATTCCTGAGTCATTAATTTTCACGACATTTGGCGGATTAGAGTCAATGACTTGGTAAGATACCGACCCATGTACATTGCTCAGTTTTGCTTCAGTAACCGTTCCCACTCCTTCAAACTTCAACACCGTGTCTTCCACTTTTAATTGCGGGCGGTTCTGCTTTGTTACCGTAGTTGGTGTCTTCGTATTGTTCGGCTTAGAGTCTCCCCCACCGCCACAGCCAGCGAGTAAAGCTGCGAGAAAAAGCAAATAGTAATTTCTGTTCATTTTTAGTAATACTTTGTTACATACAAGATGGGGCGATAATAATACGATGTTTTATTAATCACTATCCCCATTTTTGAGTACTTTATTACTTAAGTAATTGCTACTGTATTAATCCTAAAAACAAATACTCAAAAATAGCGACCAAATTACATGAAAACACAAAAAGCAAACGTTTAAATCAAACTCTTCCATTAATTTAGTAAAAATTAATATTCAATAAAATAAAACATGAAAAAGAAAGAGAAAAAATTGCGTTATTTTTTCTTTCATTATGATGTATAGGATTAATGGACTTTAAAAAAAAATGGTTAATGAAAAATAGAAGAGAGAATAAATATCGTTTATATTTATAAAAATCTGGTAGGAAATAGTTTTAAAAGCATAATCAAACTACCTTTTAACATTTAAAATACTAAAAGGTAGAATTAACATTAGATAGAATTCTTATAGGGCGAGTTATTTTAGGATTGGTAACTCTGTTGTGTATTTAATGGACTCCATAGCAAATGTTGAAGTCACATTAGATAGCCCTTTTACACTATTAACTAACCGCTTATAGAATTCGTCAAAACACTTCATATCTTTGACTAGTACTTTCATCATGTAGTCATACTCGCCAGCCATACGATAAAACTCCATTACCTCAGGAAAGTCACTCACAGTTGTAACAAAATGGTGATACCAACCTTCGGAATGATCAATCGTTTTTAACTGAACAAATGCAATGAAAGATAGCTCGAGCTTTTCTGCACTTAACAACGCCACGCGTTTTTCGATGTAGCCCTCTTCTTCCAACCTTTTCAAGCGCTTCCAGCATGGTGTTGTAGTAAGATTGACTCGCTCAGCCACGTCATTTAATGACAAGGTGCTGTCGGTTTGTAGTAAAGCAAGCAGCTGCTTATCTATTCGATCTAAACTCATTTCTATAAAACCCATAAAATGTAGAAAATTTTTCTAAAGATATCTTTATTAAGAGTAACAATAGCAAAGTTTTTCTCGGAAATTATAGATAAATTATCCCTATCTAATACTTATCTATCGATTTCCCAAGGAGAGACGCCATGTGTACTGACCACAATTGGATCAACAATGCAGTGCGTAAAATTGAAGCAGACTTCCAACGTTCTGCTGATACTCACTTATTTAAACTCGAACTACCTTCTCTTGATGGTATCGATATCTATCTAAAAGATGAGAGTACGCACCCTACAGGCTCTCTTAAGCATCGATTGGCGCGCTCATTATTTCTTTACGCTATTTGTAATGGATGGATTGGTCCTGAAACCACTGTAATCGAGGCGTCCTCAGGCAGCACTGCCGTTTCGGAAGCGTATTTTGCGCGTTTACTTGGCTTACCGTTCATTGCCGTCATGCCGAAAACCACTGCACGTAAAAAGATCGAACAAATTGAATTTTACGGTGGTAAAGCGCACCTTGTTGAACGATCAGATCAGATTTATGACGAGTCTCGACGCTTGGCTCAAGAGCTAAATGGTCACTACATGGACCAGTTTACTTATGCTGAACGTGCGACTGACTGGCGCGGTAACAACAACATCGCGAACTCTATCTTTAGCCAAATGGAGTTAGAAGATCACCCGATTCCTAGCTGGGTAGTGATGAGTCCTGGAACAGGCGGCACATCAGCAACCATTGGCCGTTTTATTCGTTACCAAAAATACGACACCAAGCTTTGCGTGGTAGACCCTGAAAACTCAGTGTTTTACGACGCTTTCCAGTCAGGAAATCACTCATTGAAAAGTGATACTGGCAGCAAAATTGAAGGTATAGGGCGACCACGTGTCGAACCAAGTTTTATTGCTGGTGTCATTGATGAAATGCGCAAAATTCCAGACGCAGCCAGTGTGGCAACCGCCCATTGGGTATCTCAGCTGATTGGGCGTAAAGTCGGCGCATCAACAGGCACCAATCTTTACGGTGTGCTGCAATTGGCTTGTGAGATGAAACAACGCGGTGAGAAGGGTTCTATCGTGACGCTTCTATGTGATTCTGGAGAGCGTTACCTAGATACGTATTATGACTTAACATGGGTAAAAGAGAACATCGGCGATATTCAACCTTACTTAGCTCAACTCGAAGTCATTCAAGCAAAAGGTTGCGTTGAGCCAGCTTGTTGCGGCTCAACTAACGCTTAACGTGCAAACTGGACTTTAAAAAAACAGCCCAACTTCATGCGGGCTGTTTTTATCGCTGGGTTTTACTTTTTCTGGCGCGCTTCAAACGCAGCCAATTGTTCTGGCGTTGCCGCTGGTTGATGATTTTGTTTCCATTCATCGTAAGTCATGCCGTAAACACGTTCGCGAGCGTCATCAATATCTAAATCCAAACCGAGATTTTCAGCCTCAGATTTATACCATTTGCTAAAGCAGTTGCGACAGAAGCCCGCAAGGATCATCAGGTCGATGTTTTGTACGTCTTTGTTGGCATCTAAATGCGCCAATAAACGGCGAAATGTCGCCGCGTCTAACTTATCTTGTTCTTCTTGAGTCAAGTTTTTGTATTTGAATTCAGCCACTTTCCTTTCCTTCTCTCTTATTTAACTAGCTTTCGTCACCATATCTAGTTAGTCGGTAGTCATGAGTAAGAAGTATGCTTTAGCGCAACAATTCCCATTCTAAAATCACTACCTTTGATAAAAGCTGATATGATAATTACCATCCATCCTATTGATTAAATTAACATTTAAACAAATCATTACAACGGTCTTTTACCAAGGTTATCGTCTAGTTATGAAAAACGCCATTCTATTATTGTCTGCCTTGACCATTAGCGTGCCAACTTTAGCTGCTCAAGAACAAGCTCATCAATCTTATTTTTATCTGGGTACTGGTAACGTTGGTTTTGATACACCGTACTTCGGCTCGGATAGAGACAATGAGTGGTCAACACCACATATCACAGTTGGCTGGGGTTACCATGTAAACCAATACCTCGCGTTTGAAGGGGTTCTGCGCTATTCACAAAATGAACTTAAGAACGATGCTCTAAAAACTGACTTAGATCTTCACTATTACCAAGCAGGTATGTCTGCTGTTGTAACAAGTGATAACTTAGGCGATACGCCGCTGTCACTGTTTGGTCGCGTAACTGCGCTTGGCACTCAAGCTGAAATGTACGTACCAAACGAACAAAAAGTCACAGATGACTCAGGCGCACTATTCAACATCGGTGCTGGCGTCCATTGGGATATGAGTACAGATATCTGGTTACGCGCAGAGTACATTTATAATGTCGCAGATATGGATTTTGAAGATTTTTACGACAGCTACGAAGGTGTACAAATCAGCCTAGGGAAACGCTTCTAACATTAGATAGCACCAAGTTTCCATAATTGAAAAACAAAGAAGCCGAGAGTTTTGCCTCGGATTCTTTTAGATTCTATAGTATGTCGTCACTTACTGAACAGAGAACGTTTCTGTTGCCTCTTTGTTCACATGGTTGCTTGGTTGACCAGCATCGAGAGAATGCAAAATACCATCTTGACGATCTTTTAATGCATTCGTCAACGTTGGAAGTGCGGTAGTTGCTAGCAGCGCCATAACACCTGCAACTAAAACCATTTCGACCATGTAACTACCACGTACTTTTTTCAAGGAAACACCTCAATAATAATAGGCATAGGCTGCTTTCCTAGCATTAAACCTAACAAGACCCAACATTCAGTCAAAACGATGAGCGAGTCCTGTGCCCCTCGAAGAAGTGGCGAAATAATAAACAAAAATAATCATTAAATCTATAAGTAATCACTATCTATATAAAAAAACACCGAACAAAAATTGCCCGGCGTTTTCAATCAAAGCTTTACGTGCTACTGCTAGGGGTGGGCAACACGGCCCTTCGTATCATGGCTAATTGCTTTGTTTAACTCTGCTTCTATATGACCTGGTGCTTGTGTTTTCGCCGAAATCAATCGGTACATTGCCGGGATAACAAACAAGGTCACCAATGTCGCAAACCCCATCCCGAAAAAGATTACCGTACCCACGGCAATACGACTCTCATAACCCGCCCCTGTCGATACTATCAACGGAATTGCGCCAGCAAGTGTGGTAAACGCAGTCATCAAGATTGGACGTAGACGTCGCGCAGCTGCATCAATGATCGCTTTTTCAAACCCAACGCCACGATCACGTAGCTGATTGGCAAATTCTACGATCAAAATACCGTTTTTCGTCACCATACCAATCAACATGATCATGCCGATCTGGCTATAAATATTCATACCTTGGCCCATAATAACCAAACCAAGGAAGCCACCAAATACACCCATCGGCACCGTAAACATGACCACTAACGGGTTTACGAAGCTTTCAAACTGAGCCGCCAACACGAGATACGCCACTAGTAGTGCCAATGCAAACACAACAGCAACACTTGCTTGGTTCTCTTTAAAGTCTTTCGACTCCCCCGAATAACTCACCGAAATGTCACCCGGTAAGTTGTCGATGGCTTCCTGGTCTAGGTAATTCAGCGCATCTCCTAATGTATAACCTTCCGACAGGTTGGCAGTAATAGTGATGGACTTCTGTTTGTTGTAGTGAGAAAGACGAATAGAGGCCGCCACTTCTTCAATTTTTGTGACCGCATCTAACGTCACTAGCTGACCGCTATTCGTGCGCAGATAAATCTGACTTAAATCTGCAGCATTATTAAAGCTATTTTCATCACCGCGAAGATACACATCGTACTCTTCGCCACGCTCAACATAAGTCGTTTCGCTTTTACCACCGAGCATGATTTCTAGGGTGTCAGAAATGTCTTTAACACTGACTCCTAGCTCTGCGGCACGCTGTCGGTCAACTGTAACCAATAACTCAGGCGTTTTTTCCGAGTAATCTATCTCTGCTCCTTCCATCATTGGTGATTCTTCTGCTTTGTTCTTTAGCATTTCAGCCCAAACAACGAGCTCATCGTAATCAGAGCCGCCTAATACGAACTGAACTGGCTCACTCGAACCACCTTGGAAACCTGGCATAAATGGGAACACTCGAACATCTGGGATACCCGCCAATTCTTTCCGTACTTTGTTAAGGGCTTGCTGAGCCGTGATATCACGTTCGTTCCAATCTTCTAGAATCATGATCACAAAGCCTGTCTGGTCTCCTGCCTGGCCACCAAACGCTGGCGTTTGGATACTGAATGACTTCAGATAACCTTGCCCTAGTAATGGCATCAATCGGTCTTCGACAATATCCATATTGGCTGACATACGATTGTACGACGTAGCATCTGCACCGCGCACAAACGCGAATATCACACCGCGATCTTCTTGTGGGGTCAGCTGGGCCGGTACCTGATTCATCAAGAAATAGCTACCGCCCAAACAAGCTAGAATCACCAGCGGAGCAGCCCAACGTACTTTCAATGCACCTTTCAATAATGCGCGATAGCCACTCTCAAGCTTGCTAAACAAGCGATCAACCGCTTCATTGAATCGATTTGGTTTTACATTCGCTTTCAAAATCTGACTACCTAATACAGGAGTCAGCGTCAGGGCAATCAAAGAGGAGAATATGACCGACATAGCCAGCAATACAGAAAACTCTGTAAATAGTAGACCTACCATGCCATCCATAAAGGAGATCGGTAAGAACACCATCACCAGCACTAATGTTGTTGCTATAACAGCAAAACCAACCTCTCTTGTGCCTTTATATGCGGCGAGTAATGGCGATTCACCGCGTTCAATATGGTGGAAGATATTCTCTACAACCACAATTGCGTCATCCACCACCAAACCAATCGATAATATCAACGCCATCAAGGTGATCAAGTTGATAGAAAACCCAAAGTAGTACGCGGCAATGAACGAAGAAATCAGAGAAACAGGTACCGTAACCGCAGGAATTAAGGTTGCACGAGCTTGGCCGATGAAAATGTACAACACCAAAATCACCAAGCCGCCCGTGATAAATAGCGTGCTGTACACCTCTTCGATTGAACGCTCGATAAATACTGTCGCGTCGTAATCTATCGCAAGACGTGTACCTTCTGGTAAGAACTTCTGGATGTTATCGACTTCAGACCTAACCAGCTTCGCAACCTCTAACGGGTTTGCGTCTGACTGCGGTACCACACCAAGACTGATGTTTACTACACCATCACTTTTGAAGGTTGAATTTTCGTTTTCTGCACCAATGAAGACATCTGCTACATCTTTTAAATAGATAGGTGTATTGTCGCTTGCGCGTTTAATGACAAGATATTGAAAATCTTCAGGCGTGTTATAAGTACGAGCCGTACGCACGGACATTACCGTTGAGTCGTTGCGAACTTCACCACCTGGGCTTTCTAGGTTCTCACTTCGCAAAGCTGATGTAATGTCTGAAGCTGTAACTGAACGTCCAGCCATTAGTTCTGGCTTAAGCTTCACGTACATTACCTTGTACAAACCACCGGAGAGATCAATGGAGCTAACCCCAGAGATCAGGCTAAAGCGGTCCATCAATACACGTTCGGCATAATCGGTTAATTGAGTACGGTCCATCTCTGCAGAACTGAGATTGATATAGAGCGACGCCTCTCCCGAGCCATTGTTCTTATAAACAATAGGGTCATCCGCTTCATCAGGTAGCGAGCGCTGAGCACGAGCCACAGCATCACGCACGTCGCTCACACCTGTGTTGAGATCGTAACCTAATTCAAACGTGATCGTGATACGCGACATGCTGTTACGAGTAGTGGAGCTAATTTCATCAACTCCACTGATCCCAGAAAGCTGGTCTTCCAAAACGGAGGTAATTTGGCTTTCAATAATAGTCGCCGATGCACCCTCATAACGCGTACTGATAGAAACGACTGGGCTTTCTATATCAGGCATTTCACGAACGGCTAATTTGGTGAATGACACAAAGCCAAACACACACAACAGCATGCTCAGAACCAACGCCGCGACAGGGCGTTTAACTGAAACGTCGGACAGTAACATTAGTTTTCTTCCTCATCCGATTCACTGTCATTGCGTGTCACATCCGTGGTGTTCGCTTTTAGTGGCGCGACAATTTCTTTCACTTCGACACCATCACGCATGTTAACAATGCCTTGAACCACAATCTTGTCACCAATCTCAACACCAGATTCGATCACCACCTCGTTACCAACACGAGCACCTAGCGACACTTCTTGACGAGTAGCTTTGTTGTTTTCATCAATTACATATACAAAACGTTTAGTTCCGGAGTATTCAAGCGCTTGAACAGGAATGATTGGCGCCTTAATAGCAGGAAATGCTAGTGAAGCGTTCATCAACATGCCCGGCTTCAATTGATTTTCTGGGTTATCAAACTCAATACGCACGCGAAGATTCAGTGTTTCGGCGCTGATCCGCGTATCAATACCTGTGACTTGACCAGTAAAGGTCTGGCTACCCCATGCACTGGTTTTAGCGATGACTTCCATACCAATAGAAAGCATCGATAAATAGCGCTCCGGTACTTGTAAATCCAGTTCCATGACGGAAAGATCATCCAACGTCAAAAGTTCAGTACCGGCACTGACCATTTTGCCGCGGCTAAAATCGATAAAACCAACAGTGCCAGAAAATGGGGCAGTAATATGGAGATGAGCTAAATTGGCTTGAGCAGCATCTAGCCTCGCTTGTGCTATTTCAACACTGGCTTTTTGTGCATCGATTTCAGTTTGAGTAATCGCATTCCGCTTAACCAAACGTTGGAACTCTTTTAACTTACGCTGTTCATCTTTTAGATACGCCTTTGCCTCAATCAAAGCGGCTTGAGCCTTATCGTCATCTAACTTAATTAATAGCTGGTCTTGCCGGACATTTTGATTCGCTTTAACAGCGATTTGATTCACTTTGCCGGCGACTTCCGATGCGACAACCACAGACTCCGCTGCCTTTAATTTGCCGATAAGAGTTAAGGATTGATTGATCTCGTGCGTTTCTACTTGTTCAGTCACAACGGTAACCGCTGAGCCTCCTCGCATCGCAGCGCAAACCGATGGAGAACTCAGTAATATAGAAAGCGTTAAAACAGATAACGATAACGTGGCTTTCATGCTCATGATATTGACTTCTAAACGAATAAACTTATGTCATTAAACTGCTTACAGTTTATCAGTAGATACGGTGTTTAACGTCAAGTAGTGTAAATTCAAGTAAAAAGCGCGCCTCTCTTCTGTTCAAAGGACAAACAAAACGCTGACTTTCTACCATCTTTGCCCAAAAAGACAGCATTCAACGTAAAAACGTAAGAAAAACGCTTTACAGCCTGAGCGAGTTTGCTATGATTCGCTCCGCACTTGGGAGATGAGTTGGGAAAACATCTTACTAAGTATAAAAATCCTCTGGAGGGGTTCCCGAGTGGCCAAAGGGAGCAGACTGTAAATCTGCCGGCACTGCCTTCGATGGTTCGAATCCGTCC